>CAZQSD010000031.1:0-24301 GCA_964595885.1 uncultured Sangeribacter sp. | reverse complement strand
TTTTATGCAAACGCCGATTCGCTATTTGTGATAATAAAACTGAGGTTTTTCAAAGTTTCTTCGTAGTTCAACAAATCATTTAGAATTTTATGGACATTGTCTTAGAACTTTCAAAAAAGAAATAATCTTAGGAATCCATTTTATAAATATGACCCTTTATAAAATGGATTCCTAAGATTATTTCACATTAAAATAGATTATTTCACATTAAATTTCACTTTGCTTCGAATATCTGCTGACGAAGCACCTATGAGCGCTTCAAAATCACCAGGTTCACACACCCATGCGTGTTTCTCAGCATCAAAGAAGCTAAGATCCGGCTCAGTGATTTTAAAAGTTACTGTCTTTGTCTCACCGGGAGCGAGAGCAACTTTTGAGAATCCTTTCAACTCCTTTAATGGACGGTCAACCGAAGCTTTGACATCGCGAATATACAGCTCTACTACCTCACTTCCAGCACGGTCTCCGGTATTGGTTACAGGAACCGAAATGATGAACTTGTCTTCATTTGTCTCCGGGGCTGTGACAACCGTTGCCTGTCCATACTTGAAAGTGGTGTAGCTCAAACCGTGACCGAATGGGAAAGTTGGCTTTAAGTTATTCTTGTCAATAAAACGGTAGCCAACGTATATCCCTTCGTTGTAAGGCATATCAAAAATATCATTACCGAATTTATCTTTAGATGGAATGCCTGGATATGTGCCAAGTTTATGAGCACCACATTGCATTAGATCTGCATAATAAGTATAGGGGAGCTTTCCACTTGGATTAATATCCCCGCTTAATACATCGGCAATAGCATTTCCAGTTTCATTGCCTAAATACCATGCCTGAAGGATAGCAGGCACTTCTTTGACCCAGGGCATTGCCACTCCTGTGCCACTGATATTTACCACCACAAGGTTCTTGTTGACATTATACAATGCTTTTATAAGAGGGTCTTGACCGTAAGGGAGTTCCATCGACAGCCGGTCAGAATCTTCTGCATCATTATGATCAGCCTTGTTTAAACCACCGAAAAACAATACTATATCTGCATCTTTAGCTACATTTATAGCAGCTTCGGTTAAGTCTGCCACACTGCGGAAATCGCGAAGATCCTGATTAGTCTTGACTCCATTATATTCCCCCAAGGTGTCGCCGACATATCCGCGCTCATAGACGATCTCGAAATCTTTGCCGAATCTTTTCTTTATACCCTCAAGAGGAGTGATTTCATATGCGGCTTTAAGTGAAGAGCTACCTCCGCCTACAGTCATCATCTTAATGGCATTCTCACCGATTACCGCAATTTTATTTACTTTTTCAGGCAAGATGGGTAACAGATTGTTTTCATTCTTGAGAAGCACGATCCCTTCGCCCCCAATCTGGCGACATGCAGCTATGTGCTCGTCACTTACCATTGAACCCCACGGACGGTTACGGTTCATAGCAGTGCGGAAAGTGAGTCGCAACACGCGGCGCACTTTATCATTAAGCTCATCTTCCGTGAATTTACCTTCCTTAATGCCATTAATATAAGGGTTTGCAAACCAATAATTATCGTATGCATTTGAGCGACCGTTTGAGAGTCCATCGGTCCAGCTTCCAAACTCCATGTCGAGTCCGCCGGTCACAGCAGTCTCAGTGTCATGCACAGCACCCCAGTCGGAGATTACTGCGCCGTCCCAACCCCATTCACCTTTCAGAATGTCGTTCATGAGGATCGGATTATAACTTGCATGTTCACCTCTGAACAGGTTATAGCCGCCCATAAAACTCCATGCGCCCCCATCCAGGGCTGCGGCCTTGAAGGCGGGGAGATAGATCTCGTAGAGTGTGCGGTCATCTACTATAGGGTTAGAAGTGTGGCGATTGATTTCGTTGTTGTTGAGGGCAAAGTGTTTCACGCATACTGCCACGCCATTGCTTTGAACACCTTTGACATAATCAGTTGCCATTTTACCGGAAAGATAGGGATCTTCTCCAAGATACTCGAAATTTCTGCCACAAAGGGGAGTACGGTAGATATTGACGCCGGGACCAAGAATTACGGCCTTATTACGGAAGCGGGCTTCTTCGCCGATGCTTTTACCATAAAGATGAGCCATTTCCGGATTCCAGGTAGCCGCTAAACAGGTAAGGGAGGGGAAGGCAGTGCAGGAATCGTTGGTCCATGAGGCTTGTTCCCATTCGTCCCAAAGAACTTCAGGACGCACACCCATTGGTCCATCAGTACACCATAGCTCGGGGATGCCAAGTCTTGGAACTCCAGGAGCAGAGAACTTTGATTGGGCATGGATGATGCCGATTTTCTCTTCAAGTGTCATCCTTGACAATGCATCTTCTACCCGTTGCTCCAAAGGTTGAGAATCGTCAAGATATACCGGCGTTGAGGCGTTGAGAAAACATGGTGCCCACATTAGAGCCGAAGTTATTATAAATTGTGATAATTTCATGATATGCAAATATTAGATGTCAGATCTATGAGAATTTAAAAGAAGATCGGTGGGTGCACCTGCTTTACCTGCGCATAACCACCGACCTCAAATTAATGAACAATCTTTTTTACCATTAATTTATTATTCTTGATAGAACGTGTTATAGTTTCACAAAATTGAAAATTCCATTGTCAGTGCCGCCTGAAAGGTCAATAGTCATCACATAAGTTGCTCCTTGCTCAAGTTGTATGCCATCGGCAAGCTCGAAGTTGCCGGCATCTTTGATTAGCTTCTTGGCCTCGTCAGTGAAAGAGAGTGTGGAAGTGGCATACTCACCGCCCCAACCGTCTTGATGGAAGAACTTGAACGAGAGGTAATCGAAGCGGAAACGGTCGCCATAAGCTGAGCCTTGCTCCGGACCTGCCACGCCTGTGAATTGATATACTTTCGGTGATATCTCAGCCATACAGTATGCCTTACCCGGCTCCCAGCCAAACTGACTATCGAGTGAGGGTGAGCCTACTCCCCAGCCCATTAGCCAAAGGGCTCCCGAACCGTCAGCCTGAAGACTCATCTCAGAACCATCAGCATTGACACGTTTCGCACTCAGTGTGCCGTTGAGTTTGTCGAGAATGACATTGTAGTAACCGGCAACAGGGAGGAAAGTTATGTCGAAAGCCTCTTCGTCAAAGCTGAAATAGTCAGGGTCATAATAAAGGTCAGCAAGCCCGTTAAACTCTTTGAAGGTTATCTTAGAGTTTTGTGTCAGCTGAGTAACGGCGGAATAGAGTGCATTGTCGGAAGTGGTCATCTTCTGCCCGTTGATATAGATGGGTCTTTCCTCAAATTGTTGCTCTCCGTTAAAGTCTACTGTCATGATAGCATCTTTGATGCCCTGGGTGAGATCTACAGTTATCACATAGACTCCGTTGTCTTGGAGCACAACACCATCTTCAAGGAAGAGGTTACCGCTGTCATGACCGTTGCTACCTGTGCCGACACCGATAAGATTGGATTGTGACACAAGGTCATCGCCTGTCAGCTCAACCCCCCAGCCCATCTGTCCGAAGAACTTGAAGTTGATATTGTCAACCGACACTGTCTTACCGCCAACGAGTGTAACCTGATAAGTCTTCTCTCCGGTCGGAGCCATACAGATGGCGTTTTCAGTGGTCCAGCCCACTTCATTCGACAGCGACGGATGACCAATGCCTTGGCCAATAATCCAAAGTGCACCGGTACCGTCAGTGTTAAGGGTAGCCGGCTGGTCGCCGTTGAGCTTGTAGACGCGGAAATAGCGGCGCTTGGTGTCAGCGATGATGCGGTAGGTGCCGTTATAAGCGTTGAAAGTCAACGAGCCGTCTTCATTCTTAGTGAAATAGTCAGGATTGATCCACCATTCTGCATATTCGGGGAAGCCGTCAGGAATAATGGTGTCGCCCTTTGCAAGCGTCATGTCTACTCCGGAAGTTGTTTCGTCGATAGCCTCCAATTTCTGACCATTGAGAGTCATGGTGACGAAAGGAGAACCCTCGAAAGAGAAGGTGTTGAAAGAGATAGTATATCTGCCTGGTGCAGAGTTGGAGAAAGGTATCATGCCATCAGCATGGGGCTTGATTTCGCTGTTCTCATATCCGAACACTATCTCATTGCCGTTGTCACCCAAAGCGGGAGCCACGATTACGCCACGCATCTCAGCCGGGAAACGCTGCGTCATGGAGTAGATGTATTGTGACTCGCGTTGCATTACGTATTCCTCACCGGTTTCAGCACGGAAAGTAAGCGAAGGGTAATCTGGATGGGTTACACTTACGCTATAGGTCTGTTCCGAGGTAGTGAAGTGTATATTCTGAAGAGTGAGTCGGAGGGTAGCCTTTCCGTCAGGGATATTTGCGTAGTATGGCACGTAGATTTTCCCTTCGTATGTTTCGCCGCTCACTTTTGTGCGTATCACCTTCTCACTGACCATCTCGTCGCCGAAATAAAGCTCAGCGTGAATAGTAGATAGGGGCACCTCTTGGTCGGTGGCTTTGATAGCGAAGCGGAGTGAATCACCGAAGCAAGCCTCACCGAGGTTTCCTGTGACGTCCATCACAGGGTTTCCCGGCACCATGTCGTCTTCGCTGCATGCAGTCATCAGGAAAGAGCCTGCCAGCAACATGGTAAATAATTTATATGGTTTCATATAGTTCTGAATGAATGGTTAAGTTTTGTGTTAGTTCCATGAAAGAGACACTATTCCGTTGGCAGGGACAGTTACGGGGAAATGGTGGTTGCCGTCGTCTACGGTAGCCGTCACATCACTGGAAGTGCGGTTGCTTAGCACGAGGGCGTAAGAATTGTCGGGATTGCGGAAAGCAGAGTAGGTGAGACCATTGGGGGAGAAACCCTGAGTGCCTATTCTGACGGCACCCGGCTTAACAGCAGCCGACATGTGCGCCATGATGTAGTAGAAGGAGTTGCGTCGGATTGTCTTGTAGTCATCGGCAATGTCTACCGCACCGAATCCAGTTGTGCACCCTCCGGGACGGTTAGGTCCACGCTTGGCATCAAGCATAAGATTCCAGATGATAGCCCCACGGCTCCAGCGATTGACAGTGCCGAGGGTGATTTGCTCCATATCGTCGATAAGACGCTTCTGAAGATTGGCACCGTCGTTCCAGTCGCCGGCAGTTGATTCGGTAAATACCAACTCTTTGTCGGGATTGGCGGCATGGACTGTGTTCAGTTCGTTTACGTCTCCACCATAGTTATGATAGGCTGCCCCGGCGATATATTGCGAAGCGTCGGCATCAGCATATATCTTGGTGGGATAACTTTTCTGGTCGGCCATGTTGTCATAGTTGTAATTATGGTCGAAGGCATAAATCTTGGTGCCGATTCCGGCTTCGCGGAATTTAGGACCGAGTGCCTGCTTGATGAAGTCACGCTGCTCTTCCCAGCCCATAAACATGGAGGCAGAGTTGACACGGTTGAGGGGTTCGTTTTGGGGAGTCATGGCATAGATGTTGATACCTTCCTTTTTAAGAGCCTGTATCCACTTTACGAAATATGTGGCATAATCCTGATAATAAGCCGGATTCAGCTGACCGCCGGTCCATGAGTGGTAAGGCTGAAGATCAGTCAGATTGTCGACTTTCATCCATCGTGGTGCGGTCCATGGAGAGCCAAGGATCTTAATTGAGGGATTGATTGCAAGAATCTCCTTAAGCACAGGAATAACATATTTTGTCTCCTCGTCCGTAAGGGCAAAGTTTTCTATTCCTTCCTTGTCACAGCACGTGTATTCACTCAGCGAGAAATCTGAGCAGCCGATGCATATTCTGATGTAGCTCATGCCGTAGCCTTCTGTGGGGGAGAAAGTCTCCTTCAGGAATTTTGCACGGTCTGAGTCAGACATTTTCAGCAGATTGTAGGCAGTGGAGCCGGTGATTGCAGCACCAAAACCGTCAATGGTCTGGAAAGTCTCCTCCGGATTGAGTTTGATGGTGGAGGGCGACATGTTGTCGGTGGTGCTGAATGCTGTCCATGACTCGGTCAGGTCTTTTGCTCGGTTGGAAGTGGTGGTCAGCACTCTTACGTCTTCTGTCTTCGGCTCCTCCGGAGTGGTGGGCTGAGGCTGGGGGGTGTCGTTTTTGTCGCTCCCGCAAGAGATCATCATTGCGCCCAGAGCGAGTAAAGATGCTATAGTCACTTTAATAGTTGTCATGTAATTGATGTATTGTAATTCTGTTGATTAATAGCCGGGATTTTGCTCCACGTTTGGATTAGTGTCGAGCACGTCCTGGGGAATTGGCAACAGATAGGAATTCTTGGTGTAGGGCACCACGATCGGAAGTCGGCCGGGGTCGTTGCGCTGTGCGGCAGCCATGGCTTCCTCCACGAGGTCAAGGCGCACGAGGTCATACCAGCGTTCACCCTCGCAGGCAAGCTCGAGGCGTCGCTCATTGACGTATGCTTTTTTCAAATTTTCTAAGTTGCTCTTCTCATTGTTGCTTAGTTTCGCCACTCCTGCGCGTTGACGTATCTGGTCAATGATTACAGCAGCTCCTTCAAGATCAGCGCTATCTCCGTAGAGAAGAGCCTCTGCCTTCAGAAGGAGAAGGTCGTCATAGCGTAGGAAAAAGACGTTGCTGTAGCCGGAACGCACTTTATACATGAATGCATAGTTGTCTGACGGATAATAGTTGCTCCAGGCACATTCGTAATATACAACGGTTTGCTCCTTGCGTTTAGTGTCTCCTTCCTTATCAAATGCTGAGAGAAGGTCGCGAGAGGGAGTGATCCACTTAGCCCAAGAGAAGCTGTTGTCCCAGTCTTCCAAACAACGACCATACATCCAAGATGCCCAGTTGCCGGAGCCAACGGGATAATGCACCTCAAGGATTGACTCCACAGTGTTGGTGTAGAGGGGAGTGGCTGTAAATCCGTCTTTCACAGCTCCGTCGATATTGAAAAGGTCACCATATTCCGGGCAGAGGGCATAGCCGCGAGCCGTAAGTTCGTTAACATAGCTGATGACTTTCTTATAGTCACGCACCGGTTTCTCAGCATAAACCTTGGCGAGGAGGGCGCGTGCTACGTCTTTGCTGAAGCGCGTCTTGTCGCCGTTTCCATCGGGAGCATATTTAATAGCATCTTCAAGGTCGTTGAGGATATATTGATATGCCTCAGCCTCATCGTTTTGTGCAGGGAAATAGCTTTCGTATGATTCTTCGATATTTTCCGATGTTATGTCTTTGGGAATAGTGGTCACAATAGGAATGTTACCCCACATTCTGACCATACGGAACCAGATGAAAGCACGGAACACCTCAGCCTGAGCGCGCATCGTATTGATTTCATCTTGAGTCAGGCTGTTGTCAGCAACCGATTCCACGCCAATAATGAATTTTGTGCATCTGGCCGCCTGGAGCATATAGTAGTTCCAGTCGCGGTTTACGCATAGTGTTGTGCCGTTAAGATCATTTGTGGCAGGGTCAACCACCTCGCTGCCTGTTGTGCCGGCGTAGGCGTTGTCGCTGTGCACGTCGCCGATTAGGAGATAGTCGAGTTGCAACTGATTCTGGTTGCCACGGAAATCCTCATAAAGAGCGGTCAACGCGCTTTCAGCGTCTGCACGGTTTTGGTAAACAATCTCCTCTGTCTGGTTGTCGATTGCTCCCTCAGTCACGTCGGAATAGTCACTCACGGGCTCATAGTCGAGACTGCATGAGGTGAGGAAGAGAGAAACCCCGAGTATTCCGGATATAATATATTGATATTTCATAATTATTTCACTTTGTTAGAAATCAATGTTAAGACCAAACACATAACTTTTGCAGTGAGGATATGTACCCCAATCAATTCCTTGTACGGCACCGCTGTTGCCCCATTGGTTTACTTCGGGGTCCATGCCTGAATAGTGGGTGAATGTCACAAGGTTGGAGGCTGTGAAGTAAGGCTGGATACGTGTGATGCCAAGTTGCTTCATCCATTTTCCGTGAATGTCATATGAAAGGGATATGTCTTTAATGCGGATATAGCTGCCGTCTTCCACGAAATAGGTAGAGTTACGCATATTCCAGCCGGCTTTCGGCATATCGGTGATCTGTCCGGGAATACGCCAGCGTCTGAGCACTTCAGTAGTCTGGTTTTTGCCGTCATACATTCCTTCTGTCTCCATTCTTGAGGCATTGAAAATGTCATTGCCATATGAGCCTTGAATAAATATGCTAAGATTGAAGCCTTTATAGGAGAAAGCATTTGTCATACCAAAAGTAAAATCAGGATTCGGATCACCGATAAAGGTACGGTCAGAAGATGAGATACGTCCGTCACCGTTAAGGTCTTTATATATCATTAGGCCAGTCTCTGGGTCAACCCCTTGAGCCACATATCCGTAGAACCCTCCAAGTGAACGTCCAGGCTCGTTGCGCACCACTGCCTCATTGACTGTTTCGCTGGTTACCGCATCAAGATATACCTTCTGGAGTTCGAGCTTAGTCAGTTTATTTTTGTTGAATGACATGTTCAGGTTAGTTGACCATGTAAATTCGCCTGTAAAGTTGCGTGAGGTAATGCCGACCTCAAAACCCTTGTTGGTCATCTCACCTTCATTACGCTGGATAGAGCTTGCTGCTGCTGAGCCTGAAGGGAGAGATACCCACATTAGCATGTCGGTCGTTTTCTTATAATATACATCGGCACTCAACTCAAGGCGGTTGTTAAGTACTGCAAAATCAACGCCGATACCTGTCTGTGTGGTTGTTTCCCAAGTGAGGTCACGAGTGCGGAGGTTAGCTTGGCTGATTGTAGGAACTGCAGTGGCGTTACCCTCCTCAAACCACTCTATTCGGTTAATATTGTAGCGTTGGAGATAAGCATAGTCACCCACGCCATCCTGATTACCAGTCTTTCCCCAGCCTGCGCGTAATTTGAGGTCATAAAGCCATGTTGCGTTTTCTAACCAGCTCTCCTGGGAAATTCTCCAGGCAGCCGACACTGATGGGAAGGCCTTCCATCGGTGATCGGGGTGGAGTTTTGACGAACCGTCATAGCGTATGTTAGCTGATAGGAGATACTTGGAATCAAAATTATAAGACACGCGGCCGAGATAGGACATGATCCCCCATTGAGAGCCACTTGACCCTGTGCCTGTCCAGCTAATCTTGTTGGCAGCATTAAGTGTCTGGATAGTACCGTTTCTAAAATACTGGCCGTTTATCCAGTTACTTGAGTAATTGGAATCAGTCCAGGAAGTAGCGGCCATGATGCCTATAGAGTTTTTACCGAAGGTCAGGTCATAGTTGGCGATATTGTCCCATGTAAGCACAGTGTTATAGCTTCGGCCATCATATGCCGTGCCACCCTGTTCGCGTCCCCATGTTGTCTTTTCCGGGTCAAGGAAAGATGTGTTCCAGCCGTGGCGACGGTCCATTGTGAACTTAGTATTGAAGGTAAGCCCTTTTGCGAGATTGAAGAGGAGTTCTCCGGATGCAATGAGGCGGTTTTCTCGATTTCTGTTTGCCTCTTGACGAGCCTCATTTTCGATAGGACTCTGCATATTGAGTCCGTAAAAGTTGTTGTAATAGCGTGTCGGGTCTTCCGGATCCCATATCGGTGCGTAAGTGGGAGTGTTGATTACTGCCAGAATTACACCCCCACGATTGCCCACTGTGCCCATAGCGCCACCACCATTGGAGGAATAGTCGGAATAAACTATATTGGCTTTGGCCGTAAGCCATGAGCGGATTTTGCCTTCCACATTTGCACGGAAGTTGAAACGCTGGAAGAAAGAGCTTTTCAAGATACCACGATCTCTCTGATAGCCTCCGGAGAGATAATAGCTGATTTTCTCTGCGTTTTGGGATATGGAGAGCTGATAAGTTTGAGTGTTACCAGTGCGGTAGGTAGCGTCAAACCAATCGGTCTGGTCAGTAAGCCCGTCGGGGAGTTTTACAAGCCCGATTTCATCCATAAGGTCTTTATATTGGGCAGTGTTGAGCACGTCCATTTTTTTTGCTACGTTGGTGAAGCCTCCCTGAATATTGAGGGAGATCTTTGCATCGCCTGATTTTCCCTGCTTTGTGGTGATTATAACAACACCGTTTGCACCACGTGAACCGTAGATTGCGGCAGAAGATGCGTCTTTTAGAATCTGCATGTTTTCGATGTCGCCTGGAGAAAGGAAGTCAACGTTGTCCACGGGCACACCGTCAACCACGTATAGTGGTTCGTTGGAGCCGTTGAAGGAGGTAGTACCGCGCACTCTTACTGTCATGCCTGACCCCGGGGCACCTGTAGGCTGCTGCACAGCCACGCCCGGAGCCTTTCCCTGGAGAGCCTGGGCTGCCGACACGATAGGGCGATTTGCCAAGGCTTCCTCTCCTACGCTGGAAACCGCTGTAGTAAGGTCTTTGCGTTTTACGGCACCATATCCGATCACTACCACTTCGTCAAGGCTGGAACTGTCTTCGTCGAGAACCACGTTCATATTGGTGGCTGCCTTAAGTTCGCGGGTTACGCACCCGATGTAGGAGAACACGAGCACAGAGCCTTCCGGCACTTGGATTTTAAAGTCGCCGTTGATGTCGGTTGCTGTTCCTTTTCCGGGTATCCCCTTCACGCCGACGGAGACCCCGATAAGCGGTTCTCCCTGATTGTCGAGAACCGTTCCGGAAGCAGTGATGTCAGCTGCGAAAGCCGTCAGACTGCCCGTGATGACCATGACCAAAAATAGAGCCAATGGTAAAAGATTTAACTTTTTTTTCATGTAGGTTATAGTTTAGTTGTTAGTTTTTAGTTGTTGGGGTTATTGTATGCGTGTTTTTTATGCTATCAAAGAGGTGTGCGCTCTATATCTTGTCTCATATTTATGTGGGTTTGTATTTGCAATGCAAAATTATATAATATAATGGCAGCGTGTATGGGGAAGTAAAGGGTATAAGTAAGAAAAAGTAAATGCCAACTCTATATGAGTCAGCATTTTGAAGTTTTTTAATTATGGAAAAAAGTAAGTCTTCACAGGGTATCAGGCAACCCCCTGGAAGATATTTCAGGAGGGTCGGTCCATGAATTTACCGAGTGTCCTCACAGTTTCGGCAAAGTCTTCGCGAGGAATGATAGCTTTGTTGCGCACCCGGAAACGATTGTTGTAGACAGTCTGTGGGGAGCAGTGTAAGAACTCCGCAATTTTCACACTGTCGGTTATGCCAAGCCTTACGAGAGCATATATTCGAAGCTCCGTGTTGAGTAGCTCCTCCTCTTTGGGGATAATCTGCTTATCGGATTGAAGAAGGGCATTAAAGTCATTGATGAAATTAGGATAGATATGAAGGAAGACAGTATCGAAAGATTTATAAAAATCTTTCAGTTCCTTCTTTACCATGTCATTGCTATCAGTGAAATCTTCAATTTCTTTATACTTTCTTGTCACCGCTTTCACATGTATCTTTTTCCTGAAATCCTCAAGTTTGCCAATGTAGTTGGAACAGATAGTGAAGATGTAGCCTATATACTCCTCCTTTACATAATTTGCCTCATAGAGTTCTTCATTCTTCCTATGAAGATCATCATTAAGTTCAGTTAACCTTGAGTTGGCAGAAGCTAATTCCTGTTGTATTTCCGAAAGTTTTTGAATGTGAGTATTAAGTTCCTGATTTGTATTGTCAAGGTTTTTACCTTGTAGTCTAAGTTTGTTATTCTGTAAGATAATAACAACTATTGTGAAGATGGAGAGTGTGGCAAGTATGCAGACAAGCCATAGAAACAACTTTATTCTTTTAGCCTGCATTCTGTCTCTTTCCTGATATGCACGGTTAATCTCATCTTGAGTGCCGGCAATGCCGAAAGCTCTTACCCTGTTCGGGAAACTAAGAACTTTGTTTAGACTATAGTTAATATAGGAATAGGCCCGATCGATATCTCCCTTTCCATCCTCAAATAAAATTTTAGCAAGTTCTTCCAAAGAGGCAATCTCGGCATTGGCAATCTTTACATCACAGATAGCAGAAATAGTCATATATTTCATGTAATTCTCTTTATCTCCTTGCCAATCATAAAGTTTTGCAAGCATATAGAAATATTTCGCATCGTCTCTTGAGTTTAATTGAGAATCTTTAACTTTATCCAGCAATGATGGAATCAGGGAAGGGTCGGTCTTATCCGTGCCAAGAATATCCCAACCTTTATACCACTCATAATCTTTATGAGATTTTGGGATTACAGCCATAATGGAGTCTTTGTATGCTCTTTCCTTGACATAATACAGATTCTTTTTACCACCTGTGTAGTTTCCGAGATGGCTGTAAAGGAAGATCATTTGGCCATAGTAATCCGGAAGAAGTTGATCAGGTATCTGTGAAGGGTTTATTGTCTTTATGACATCTTCCGCTTCTTTTAAAAGTCCTGTTCCGGCAAGAAGATTGGATTTGTCAATTCTCGTCTTAATTTTCCATTCAGAATAATCTGATTTGTCGGCAATCTCTATATTCAGGTTAATATACTTCAATGCGGAATCTGCATTAAAAGTGGAATATTCATCAAATAACTGTGAGTTAGCAACGTATTGATCATGAATAGTGGCGGCTTTATCAGCCTTACTATAGAAGTATGCTATTCTTGAGAGTTTTGCTTTCTGGAAATCATCCTTTTTCGAGATCAGAGAATCAAGCACATTGATATAATACTCAGACTTTTGTGTGAACTCTGCGGTTGCCATTGAGAAAAACGGCATGAATAGCAAGGCTAATATTAATCGAGAGAGCTTATTCATGGAAGCTAAGAGTTAGTTATCGGATGCTGTATACTTGGTGGCGGATTTCAGATGCTAATTGTTTTGGGGATTTTTTACTATTCTTGAGAGTTTGCCAATTTATAGGGGAACCAAAGATAATACGAAATCTTTTTCCTCTTGCACGGCATACTTCCCCCGGTAGTAAGGCTTGTTCGATATTGATCTTGACACCGAGTTTCTTACGCCAACGGGCAGTGCGGTAAAAGCGCATGGTGTTTTGTGCCTCAAATCTTACAGGGACTATGTCACGCTCATATTCCATAGCCTTTGCCACAAAAGCCTTCTGCCATTCGAGATCGGCAATGCTGCCATCATCATGCAGACGTGACACTAACCCTGCGGGGAATTGCAGGATCTGCATATCGGAAGCCATTGCCTCATTGATAGCCATTGCCGCGTTGCGTCCTTGACTACCATATTTGTTGATAGGAAGAAACACATCGCTCAATGGCTCAACATTCATCAGCATATCATTTACAAGAAAACGCATACTGTCATCACCATATTTTTTTCCTAACACAGCGATTAGTGTGATGCCATCAAGACCGCCTAACGGGTGGTTGGAGGCAAACATCACGCGCTTGTCAAGGGGGAGTTTATCCAAACCTTTAACCTCAACCTTTATATCAAGATAGTCAAGTATCTTTTCTGCAAAAGCAGAGCCGCGCAAAGGATAACCTACGCGCAGCATCTCGTTAAGTTCATCTTGATGTATGAGCCTCTCAAGGCATGATATGAGGAATCCGGGCACAAAGCGGCTTACCTTATGTGGCATTCTCTCCCTCAGAATCTTATGCAGATTAATGTTGAGAGGACCATCTTGATAATTCATCTTGATAATTATATAGTCATTAAAATAATACTAATGATATTGGATGATGAAGGTGGGTATTCATCATCCATTGACTTGGCTTTCCTCATCCCAGAACTCGTCTTCCCAGCCTTCGTCATCAAGTGGAAGTTCCTCCTCTATGTCGTCATCCTGCTGGAAAATAAACTCGTCTTCTTCCTCCACGCGATGGCGCACGTCAAGATCACGGTGGGTTATGGTGGTTTTCACCTGATTCTCCTCAGAGTTGATTTCACGCCAGAGAAGGTCCTTAAGTTCGGTAAGTCCTTGTCCTGTCACGGCAGAGATAAACACTGTCGGTAGGTCTTCCGGAAGTTCCTTTGAAAGCTCCTCACGCAACTCCTCATCAAGCATGTCACATTTTGAGATGGCGAGCACACGGCTCTTGTCGGCAAGATCTGGATTGAATTCCCTTAATTCGTGTAGGAGGATTTCATAGTCGCGTTTGATATCATCACTGTCTGCAGGCACCATGAAGAGCAACACGGCGTTACGCTCTATGTGGCGCAGGAAACGGAGGCCGAGCCCTTTCCCTTCACTTGCTCCTTCGATAATGCCCGGGATGTCGGCCATTACAAAAGATTTGTCACCACGATAGTTGACAATACCAAGACTCGGTTCCATAGTGGTGAAAGGATAGTCTCCGATTTTGGGTTTTGCAGCAGACATGGCAGACAAAAGGGTTGATTTCCCGGCATTAGGGAAGCCTACCAGACCGACATCTCCCAGCAGCTTGAGTTCCAATACTACGGCTTTTTCAATAGCCGGTTGTCCTGGCTGGGCATAACGTGGGGCACGGTTGGTGGAAGTGGCGAAATGCCAATTCCCAAGTCCTCCTTTGCCGCCCCGCAGAAGTTTTATTTCCTCTTCATCCTCTGTAATCTCACAGAGGAAAGCTCCGGTCTCGGCATCGAATACGGCAGTGCCTACGGGCACCTCAATTATGCGGTCTTCACCATCTTTGCCGAAAGAGCGACCGGCTCCTCCGCTCTGTCCATCCGTGGCAAACACATGACGCTGATAACGCAGAGGAAGTAAAGTCCACATATGTCTGTTGCCACGCAGGATAATATGGCCACCTCTTCCACCATCGCCCCCATCGGGACCACCCTTAGGCACGTATTTAGCCCTGTGGAAATGCCGGCTCCCAGCTCCTCCTTTGCCTGATCGACAAAGTATCTTTACATAATCTATGAAGTTTGAATCTGCCATAATTTCTTGATAATTTATATTAATGTTACATCATGTGGGAGGAGTCGCCTCCGGGAGATCAAGTCAGTTATTTCCTGCTCATAAGCTCATTTGCATAGCGATAATCATCGGGTGAACCTATATCAATCCAAGTTCCTTCGATAGGAAAGCAGCCCACCTCACCACCATCAGCTATGTAAGACGAGATAAAGTCAGGGGCATCCAAATAGTCTCCCTTTACAATTCGGGAGAGCAGACTCCTCTTTATTAAATAAACGCCCCCATTGGCAAAATAGTTGTAGGTTGGTTTCTCTTCAAGACCTTTTACCTTACCGTGTTGCATATGCATTATGGCAAACGGCACTGACACCGTATAGGGCACTGCCCCGATCGTTATCCCGGCTCCGCTTTGACGGTGATGGAGATAAAAAGTCTCAAAATTGATATTAGTCAGAAGGTCGGAGTTCATGAGCAGCACATCGTCATTCCTCATCCCTTCTACGTAGGCGAGGCTACCCATTGTGCCGAGTTTCCTTGGCTCCCTGACACACTCTACTTCGGCTCTTCCTTTACGATGTGCAAAATGGTTTTCGATCTGATCAGCGAGATAGTTGACTGTGACATAAATTTTATTGATCCCACATCGTTCAAGTTCGTCTATGTTATAGTCAATTATCGCCTTTCCTCCCACAGGTAACAGAGGTTTGGGTATGCTGTCGGTAAGAGGCCGTAGCCTCTCGCCACGCCCTCCGGCCATCAATACCACATCAATGGGAAGCATGGTCTTGACCTTGTGTAGATCAATTATATTAACTATTCTGCTATTTTCTACCACTGGAATAAGGGCAATGCGCCGTTTCCTCCCTTCCGCCATTTTAATCCATAAGTCATCGCCCGGATTTATGGCGAGATAGTTGGTATGCATGATTTTATTGACCTGATCCTCAAGTTTTGCGCCGGCAATCAGGGCACGACGTATGTCACCGTCTGTTACAGTCCCTACAAGGCGGTCATTATTATCAAGCACAAATAGAGTCATTGCTTCTCCTGACAGGGCATTGATTGCCTTAAGTGCATCACATACGGTTTGTGAAGTAGTGATGGAGTGTCGGCTGAGTAAGCCTTCTTGAGAAGATATATGAATATGAGGTGTAGAGGGATTATTGAGATGATCTGTCAGGTTATTCATACTGGGCGAGTGTGTCTTTAAGTTGGGTGACTACCATTGCCTTAAGTTCAGGAGGATCAAGCACTTTTACCGAGTCACCGAGTGCCAGGATCTCATGAACCAACTCATAGTTAAGCTTAAGCCTGTAGGCGAAAATGGAATAGTCATCATGCACCTCCTCTTGTTGCGATGGGTGAAGGGGCAGAGCGCGGAAATATTTGGCTTGAGTGGAGGTGGTCCTTAGCCTTACGTTTCTTATGGCAGCTTGTGAAGTGGTGACGCCGATGATGTTGCCAAAGAGGTCATCCAACTGCAATCCTTCCGGCATATCGAAATGTTGATTGGTGATTTTCATCTCCCTGACCCGGTCAAGTGCATAGGTGCGTATGCCGTTGCTTTTTTCCTTATATCCAATCATATACCAGCGTTGCTTATAGCGCTTAAGGAAATAAGGCCGGAAGAGTATGTCGCGTTCTGCACGTGAGCGATTGAACCCGGCATAGGTAAATGTCAGTTTGTTAGAATTACGGATGGCTTCCAGCACAATTGGCAGAAATTCTCTTGCAGAGGGCACATCCTCAATCTCTACACGCTCCATTGGCGCATGGCTGTCGGCAATTGCCGAACTGACTGCATACGAATCAAGCATCCAGTTGGTAAATGCTTTGTTTTGCCGGGAACTTTCTTTATTAAGGTAATAACGGCCGGCGCTGTCGCAGGCAATTTCAATATGGAATACCTCTTCAACTGCCCTGCGGTAATGATAGAATGTGCGGTCCGGGAGTGGCTCGCCATCTGATATGGAAGAACGCACCCATAGCTTGCACAACTCATCTTTCGTGAGTCGTTCATAACGGGTCAGTGTGTCTACTATCCACACGTATCTGCTGATTAAATCACGTGCCATTTTCTAATTTTACGCAAAGTTAATGCTTACGTGTGGATTGACCCAATGATTTTGAAACAAATTTGAAATCTTTTATTAAATTGATATAGGCTTGTGCCACTTTCTCCGGAGAAAATTTTGCAATAACATTTTCTCTCATCATTTTGCGGAGTCTTTTGTGTTGGTCAGGATCCTTTAGTTTTTCGGCTGCCCATAAAACTCCATCTGCAAGATTACGTGCCGCCACATGGAGATCAGGAGAATAAGTTGCTAAAAAGCCTGTGGCGAGATGATCAATAATATCAGCCTGGCCACCTTGATTGAACCCTACAGGGATGCACCCATAGGCTTGTGCCTCAACCAAAGTGCCGGGAAGTGTCTCATAGCTGGAGGCAGACACCACTATGTCTCCGCTTTCGTAGAGCTCTTTTATCTTATCTTCACCTTTTATGGTTCCAAGATTCTGGCTTTCAATTTCAAATCCATCAAGATTTGCCGGATCTTTAACGCTTCCAAACGTAATCAATTGCATACGCTTGGCCAATTCCGGATGTTCGCGTCTCAATATATGGGTCATTTCCTTGAGCACGGGTAAACCCTTTATAGGATCATCCAGACGGGCTGCCCCAAATAAAATCCGGATTTTGTTGTCGTGTCTTTTTCTCTCTTTAAGATTATCTTTAATTGTAAAAGCATTAGGAATCACCACCATCTTCTCATCAGAAAGCAGGGAACTGCGGGAGGCTTTACGGGCGAGCCAGTTGCTGACAGCCACATAAGTTATTTTATCGGACAGATGATTAAGTGAGTTTTTCTTTCGCCATGTCCTGTTTGAAAGATCGTTATTTCCCTTTAATTTTCCTAATAACGGACAGTCGCCGCAGGAGGCTGAAAATCTATCACATTTGCCGGCGTGATGACATATGCCGGTCATGCACCACATGTCGTGCATGGTCCACAACACCGGTTTCCTGAGTTTTAATATTCGCTCTATCCCTTTGAGCGACAACATGCCCTGATTAACCCAATTGAGCAGCACGGCATCAGCATTTTTAACCAAAGGATGTTTCCACAGGGGGAGCCCGTCTGACGCAGTGTCTATCTTAAAAAGCGTGGTCCGGTTAAATCCGTTACTGATAAATATTTTAAGACGTTCTGTGATAAAAGACTGCTTTATGTGCCATGGTGAGGCCGCTACCTCTATGTAAGGTGAGTCAGTGAGTTTCTCCACCACCAGCATGCGGGCGTCCACCCCTTCATGTCTGAGTGCCTCCATGAGGCGACGGCTGACAATGGCAGCTCCTCCTGTGGAGTCACTTTTATTTATTATCACCACTTTCATTTGCCAAGTGTTATGTCTGTTTACGTTCATATGTGACGTAACGGTAGCTGACGTCATTAGGTGTTTGTTGGGTGTCGGAGACTTCAGCAGGATGCCATATTTCAGGATTTAGCGGGAAGTTAATGAAAGCATCTGCATCGTCGCAATCAGCATCTATTTCTGTGAGATATACGCGGGTTGCGAGCGGAAAGAATGCCTCATAGAGCTGAGCTCCCCCCATGATGAATATATCTTCATCTTCCACCATTCTCAGGGCTGCTGCCGGGGAGTTGACCACCTCCGCCCCCTCAGCAACAAGTTCCGGGTTACGGCTCACGACAATGTTACGTCTGCCGGGCAGCGGACGTTTGGGAAGCGAGTCCCACGTCTTCCTCCCCATGATGACAGGATGTCCCATAGTCAGGGCCTTAAATCTTTTTAAGTCGGAACCTATACGCCATATCAGGTCGCCATGCCTACCTATGGCTCCATTCTTTCCGGCGGCCACTATTATATTTACGTCCATATTCACAAAATTTTCAGCAAAAATAACCAATTCCTCTTACATGGCAAATTGGAAAATAAAAATATAAGCGATTAATCTGGTTTGTCGCTTCAGTATGGGTTAGGTTGCTTGCTCAGATCTTGTCTCAGCTATCTTGCGATATTCTTTTGGAGTCAATCCGGACTCTTTTTTGAAAATGTAGGCAAAATTTGAGCGACTTTTGAATCCGAGGCTGTTGGCCAGTCCTTCAATGGTGATCTGACGTCCCGATGTTGGATCATCAAGAATACGTTTGGCTTCAGCTATGCGGTAAGTATTCAGTAAAGAGTTGAAATTACAATTGAAGTAATCATTTATAACATTGGAGACATGGCGTTCTTTGATTCCGATTATTTCTGCAAGCTTCCTCACTGTGAATTCACACTGTCCTATTACCTTTATGTCTTGCATCACCTTCAGAATCTCGTCAGCTATCTGTTTCCTTGTTTCTTCATCAAGCGCATGGCTTGATTGATCTTCTGAAGATTCGCCAGATTCGCCACAGTCAGGGTTGTCGTTTGTCAGAGGGTCTTCTGTCATGAGGTAGGGTTTATCCAAAGCAGGGTTGTTTTTATTGTATAATGCATTGAGGGTTTCGTTTAGACGTTTGTTCTTTTTGATTATGATGGTGACAACCACAGAAAGGATAAGAATCCAGATGACCCCAACGATTATCAGAGTGAGCAGGTTCTTACGCTTGTTCTCGCTTTCAGTTAGGTTTTTTTCAAATTTATCAAGTTCGTATGAAGAATGCATGTCGCGTATGGTGGCATAATTCTGCTGATGCATCAGGGAATCGCGAATGAGAAGACTTTTATATTCAAAGTTTCTTGCAGAATCTTTTACGTTCAACATGTCATATACGGTTGAAATGCCCTTATACATTACGGCCATATCTCCGGCTGTGTTATCATTTCTCTTGATTTTATCAAGGAGATGGTTTAATACCGTTCTATATTGGCCATCTTCAAGCAACATCTCATATTTAAAGAATTTCAGATTTTCCATGTTCCGCTCGTCAATTGTTGAGTTGTTGATCAGCCGGTCAATTCTTTTCAATTGATCAGAGACCGAAGTGTTCCCTTCCAGAAAATCTTTGGTTATCAGGCATAATTCTCGCGTGAAGGTGGAAGTGGAGTCATTGGAGAGATCACTGTTGAAATAGCTGTTGATGATGTTTAGCAATTCTTCCTTGCTTAATGCAGCACGCATTGTCAGCAATAGGTTATTAATGGCATGATTCATATGAGGAATATCGCCGACATCTTTTGCCGTCTGATAAGCTTTTATATAAAATGAAGCTGCATTATTGAAATCCTCAAAAAAGATATAAATGTTGCCTATATTAATGTAGATCAAGGGATATTGTTGACTGAAATCAATCGATTTGGCAATATCAAGAGCCTTGAGCAAATATCTATAGGCAGTCGTATAGTCAGAATACATAAGAGTGTGGACGTAGCCGGCGTTGTTGAAGGCTTTGGTACATGTCTGCTTGTCTCTGACCGACATGTTATCAGAGTAGCGAGACATCACAATAAGGAAGCATGCCATCGCCGAGTCAGGTTCGTTACGTTCGATATGCCTTACTCCTTTATCTTTTAGCTCAGTGATATGCATGTCTTTATAGTTATCATATACTTCATTATAGAAAGATGTGTATGAAGCAATTATGATAAGATTGCCCAAGATTATAAGCAATGTTATTAGGATCAACTTTTTATGTTTCATCCGTTAGTTTTCAAAATGATTATGAAGAGATGATATGAGTAAAACTTACCCATGTCCGTTTCTATGCGCAAAAATATAAAATATTTTGTAAAAAGGATTCATGCAGATATATTAAAAATAAAAATGGCACCTGATTTTGGATTATCCAAATGCAGATGCCATTAATTATTAATGGAATTTGGGCCTATAAAGAAATCATTTCGATATAAGGGTCTTTGTTACGCTGATTGAACCATCATCAAAGATGGTTTTCACTATATAAAGGCCCGGCTTATCGCATTCAACAGGTTTACCTGCGAAATCGTAATAAAGCGTGTGGACAACATGTCTGTCTACGCTTATATTATCAACTCCACAACTTATGGCCTCGGAAGTGTTACAATTCAGTACTTCGCCTGTGTTTTTGTCAATTATCACCGCAACCACTCTGTAGGAAGCTTCCGGATTGATGAATTCCTTACCGTAGATGTTGATTATGTCGCTGAGCTTGAATTCAACCGAGTGCATGTATTCCGTATCAGACACAATCGCAGTCGGCAGACTTCCGTCACTTCCCAAAAGAGCCGGGGAGCTTACAATTACGTCGTTAAAAATGAGTCCTGTCACTGCTTCATGGGTTACGAAAGGCTCCCATAATGGACTTTCTTCTACTAACGATGGTTCAGAAGTGTAATAGCTTGTCTGAATCCATTTTTCATTAAATAACCCGTCGGTAAGCAACATGTAGGCCAATGTAAGATCTGTATCTTCGCGGTCAAATACAAATTTTGATATGGAAGTTGCTTCTAATGTGGGCTCGTCTGAGTCAATGAATTTGAGGGATACTTTCACGTCAGCCGGAGTGAACTCCTCCTTATACCGTTCCAGTGTCTCCTCAATACCCATAGGTATTCCATCTGTGTCTCCGTAGTAGGCATCTACCTTGTCTTTCCTATTGAGGAATGCCGAGGGGAAACCTGCTACATAATTAGGGTATTCCGATGATAAGAACACTGCCATATGATCATTGTTATGATAGCTGATGCCCACAAAATTTTCCGGATCACGGTGATGCATTTCCTCCAGTGCTACGTATCCTCTTGGACAGGCACCACACCATAAACCGGTGTATTCTTCCATTAAGACCTTGCGTGTGGGCACAAATGCCATGATGGTGACATCTGCATTGGCCACTGCTCCTCTGTCGGGATTCGCAGTGTTGTTGACCTCGACAATGTCAAAACGTACTTTTTGTGTGCCGGTGGCAGTAGGAGTCTTTACCGGCAGTAGCACTGTATTAACCTTTTCAAGCTGTGGCACGAGAGGTGTCTCAGGCACATAAGAGCTTTCATATACGTAGCCATCCGGAAAAGTCATGGTATAGGTTATCGTAGTAGGCGTCCCGGTGCCGTGATTCACAAGGCTTACCTCTATATTCCCTTCGCTGTCAGGAAGAAGAAAAGCCTCATTTGTTCCGTCGAGCCCAACTGAAAATTCGGGGAAATTGCCTTCCAGTTCTATCCGCATGTCGCTTATGATGCCATATCGTGCAGATTCATTTTTCCATTGCAGACATGTGCGGGATGTGTGAAGGAAGAAACCGTCAGGATTAATACCTTCTCCTACGGTTATAGGATATTTGGCAGCTTCGTCAAGGGTAGCGATCCCGAAAGAGTAACCTGCGAATAAGCCACCCGCCGGAATCTCTATCCCTTCTTGAAATTCCATGTCGAGCATATTGCCTGACCTAACTGCCTCAACAGATGCAAGATTTGCCACATTATCACCTTGTTCATTGAGAGTCAACTCGGTTGTCAGCCATCCCGTCATGTTTTCAGGTGAAAAATCATCAGGAAGTATGACAGAGATTTTCTTAACCCTGAGTCCTTCTAATCCGGGATCAGCAAGTCTGATAGCGATGTCATAGGCTTCTTTCTTGCCCGTGCCCCAAAGCAATATCTCTTTGTCTCGGTTCAGATAATAGTCTCTTGTGGATTCATCTGCATAGGAGAGCTGGCATGCAAAAATGCATGCCAGTCCCGATAATATCATTTTCTTGCCAGATAACGTCATTGTAGATGCGGGGTTATTTGAGGTTTACACTTTTAACGGTTGTTATGGTGCCGTCATTCATGATTTTCTTTGTTATGAATATTCCTTCAGGCTTGTTCAGGAGTCTGCGACCGTTCAGATCAAAGTATTCTTCACTGACTATTTCAGAAGGAGCCGCTGCCTGATTAACTGAGACCGTTCCGAAAACAGGTACATATTCTGAATAAACTGTGAGATGGTCGTTTTTGTAGACTGTCTTAACTCCCATTGACGAAGCGCCGTCGAAGAAGAAATACACTGTCCTGTCAAGCCTATTGGTCTCAAACCAATAATAATCAGTGAAATCATATGGCACCAGTTCCATTTCTTCATCAAGATATTGGTATTCATCAGGATAGAAAGTAAATGGTTTACCGTTTACCCAAAGTTCATAATAGAGGTCGTTGGTATCAATGAAATTGTAGTCTGTGTCATACGGTGGGAATCTGAAAGACACTGATCCATATCCATAGTCCTCATAAAATTCATTATATTCTATGATTGTAGGTGACATTGGAGGAGTTGTCTCGACTCTGTCCTGTTTCTTGATTATCGGTTGGCGAAGCAATGTGACATAGGCATATTCACCGTTTTCATTGGCTTCCGCTGTTGTGGTGAATACGATATTATTCTGTTCCAAAGACTTGAGGAGTAATTTCTTAGAGTCATATGCCATCTCCAGATGTGGTTTTACGGGATATTTTTCCTCCCATATTTCAAAATCCGGATTTAAGACAGAATCAATTGCACACGCCTGCAGGTATTCATAATGACCGGTGATATAGTTGGGCCCCATGTATTGTGCGGATGGCATACTGACTTTGTCATTATCTATCACAGCCTTTGCCCATGCATCCGGCATTTCGGAACTGAGTCCCTGAATCCAAATGTTGTTGTTGTCAAGAGTCACATTCACATTGCCAATTTTTTGACCGGCTATCAAGCCCCATTGTTCAGGATTTGTATCGGCGGGCGGAGTGGCAACCACTTCGGTCAGGGGCACACATAGTGGTGCTTTGTCTCCATACCCTGTCCAACCCAGGGCAGTATGTTCCGAATTAGCCCAGGTGGTTAGAATGAGGATCAAATCCGGATTTACAGCCACCACATTTTCTCCATCATAACAGAGCTGGTATTCCTGTGTCTCTGCCATGCCAAATTCGCCGTCAATTATTTCGGCAGTGCTTGCGAAATATTCCGTTGCTCCTAATGTCATTGCAGGTTGAGGCAGAGGGAAAGTCATTATTCCCGCATCATCAATAGTGCCTTTCAGCCATGACTGGACAGCCTGCATCCCGAAAGGATTATAATAGTAGACGGTGTTGTCGTCAGTTGCACGCACAATCTTTGCTATAGAGCCTCGGTCATCCATAGTGAAAACATTGCCGAAGAATCCCCAATATGAGAAACTGCTTCTGACGTAAGTTTCACATTCTCCTTCCGGTTGCTCTGTGATGGGAGCTTCAGTTGCTTCAGCTTCTTTATAAGGAAGATTTAATTTGCCATTGAGGGCAATGCCATCATAGCCGGTTGCCTGCCCGACCATAAGAGATGGACGCAGCTCTGTCAGAGGAGATGATGGGATGGTTTCAATGTTGGAGGCGGCATGTCCGATGAAGGGGCAGCTGATAGCCACAAGAAGAGCGGTGGTAAATTTCTTTTGTCTCATATGCAAAAATTTTTTAAATGGTTCCCAAAATTATTCATAAGCTTGAACATGACAAACTGATTAGCCAACGAATGTGAACTAATTACTAAATTCGTTCATTTCCATATAAAATAATGTCTCAAATACGGTAATACGCACAGAATTTTGCTCTTTACTTAAATTCAAGACGTGTAGA
>CAZQSD010000030.1:0-24844 GCA_964595885.1 uncultured Sangeribacter sp. | reverse complement strand
CGACCTACGGAACCACAATCCGTCGCTCTAACCAACTGAGCTACATCCACCATATTGCTTATTCGGAAGATTCCACTAAAGGCTTCGCAAGGTTTCTCCCGAAAAGCGATGCAAAGTTAGTCACTTTTTTTGAAACTTCCAAATTTTTCAGCCGGAATTTTATATAAAATTTTCATATCTTATAATAAAGCTCTCATTATAAACATAATAAATCTATTACCTTATAAGATATTAATTCGATTAAATCGAACCTATCCTATAGATTTTCGGTCTTCTCCCAATTCTGATTAGAAGACAAGTTGAGGATTATATCACCTTTCTGAGTCTCCATATCAGAAAGGAAAGCTCCTTTTATAACTATTTTATAATTCCGGAACGGCTCCACCTTCTTTCCATGGGTCGTGACATTACGGACGGTGCCATCCTTATACTTTATGGAAAATTCTATATCTCCCAATTGTCCGTCAGCCATTTTTAGGCCTGGTGCCAACGTATAGAAAAAGAAAACCTCATTTGTGGCGTCATCAATGTTTGCAGGAATAGAAAATCTGGAAACCCCGTTAGAAGCAGCATGACTGCCTGCTATATTGGATGAGAGATTGTGATGATAGAAAAAATCAAAACTTGTAAATTCTATTTTATCTAACTCTGAAGGAGCCGGCGTTGTGCTGACAAAACTAACGCGACTCACAATACGCTCCAATCTCACATCTTTAATAATCTGGGCTTCTCCCTTATCTAATGTGAATGCCTGAGCAAAACAATCGTAATTCTCATTATTCACACATCGCTGAGAGATGGTCTGTGATGAATTGAAATCTTTGAAAGATCGCATAAAAATCTGTGAGGGGGAATTGGTCATATCATAATACATATCCTCATAGTGACCATTATCATCCGGCTCACTATCCGAAGGGATATAGTCTCCTACCACTACAAAAGTATATGTGCCTACCGGAACCTGAAAAGTAATCACAGCCTCTCCACTGGAAGAGGCGAGAGCCTCCTTTCTCTCAATCAGATCGCTCTTTGTCAACTCAGACAATGGCGACCCGCTATAAAGCAATGCTGAATAGCGAAGCTGATGATCGTTGCCGGCACGTGTCTGACTGCCCTGATTATGATTTTCAATCTTGAGTGTGACCTGGGTGCCACGCTCCCCTTCCGTTTTAGACGGCTCCATAACTTCTGTGGATGTGCAGCCTGTCATCACTCCAATAATGGCAAATACCATTAAGCTCCATAGATGTTTGTGGTTAATCATATTATTTATATTTTAGGGTTTATATTTCAATTACTATCTCTCCATCCCAAATATTATTCACGTTGATCGTGTTGGTATAGTATTCGGTAAGCACGTCACCTGTCACGACCGTAATCTTTCCGCGCTCAACAGGGAATGTTATGGTAGGAGATTTTGACACTATAACCCTTGCAGAGTTATATATCACCACTTTAGCTGAAACCACACTTCCCCCTTCTCCCGCAAACAGCATACCACTCACCACTTCCGGAGAATCAGCTATAAGAGCAGATTTTGATAAAGGGAAATAATATTCCGGATTGTCAAGATAGTCAACGGGCACACCGTCATTCGCATTGAATGCCTGTGCCACGTTATCCTCGAAAGACACGCACACAGAGTAAGTCTCCCCTTTCGCTATTGACTCCGCCACATATTCACTGAACATTGGCATATCTGTAGCAATTATCCTGAATCTCCCCATTGGAGACTTAAGGTGAATTGGCACAAGGACCTTACTTCCCCATTTATCCCTATAAGCCTGAAGATTAATATCTGTTGTTCCAAAAACACATGCCTTCTCATCATCCCAGGATATGTGATGATCCATCCTGTTGATGTAAGAAAGATATTTTGCATCATAGTGAAGAGAGTTATGGGTAAGGGCATCAACACAATCAAGCCAGATTGACGCCTTATAACCTACGGCACGAAATTCAAAGGGAATTTTAAGTTTTATGTTTCCACGCTCGTATTCCTTCTGAGTCATAAAATATTCATAACGTCCCACATAGCTCCCATTCCGTGATAGCTCTATGATCAGACGATAGTCATTGATGGGTTTGCTATCATCAGCTTTAGACAATGGATAGTCTATCACAGTCCAATCAATATCAAGACTTAAATCGACGCCTACTTCCAACAAAGTGGGGTCAACACTATCGGTTGAAGGGAATGTGTGTATGCAACTTACCATGACAAGCATAAGTAAGAAGAAACATATATTCTCTATTGCAGTGCCTACCCTTTTCATGATATTACAGTTTATAAATCAAAGTGATAGACCAGACTTATTCCAAGACGGTCTATCCCCCAGTAAGAAGTCTTCCTGACATCAATCTTTGCTCCGTTGTCAATATTATAAAACCTGTCATAGCTTGTGTTGACATAGCCGGCACCGATCGAAAATTCAGCATTAAGATGCTTGTTAAGGCTTAAAGAAAATCCATATGAGATGCCGATGTTAAGTAAAGGGCGATTGACATCCTGGTAGCGGATATCTTTATTCCTGAGGTTATACCATGCTATGCCGGTATGTATGCCTAAGAAATGACCTTTACCAGGATTGCCGAACCAATATCTCGCTTCCGGCAGCACGGCTAATGCACGCACTGAAAAACTATGACTGATAAAATAAGGAGACCACCATAGGGCATTGGATATAGTGATTCGATTCTCAATCTGTAGCTCAAACTCTATGTTCGGAATGACGAGTGCCCAGGGGGCAAGATTTGTCTTGAGCGCATAAAAAGCATCCCTTCCCGCCTCTTCCACCTTCACCACATGCGTGTCTATGGAATCAGACATAATGCCTCGTTCCTCCTGTGCCGGATGAATAGGTGCCTGCTGAATGCCATTGTTCGACATTGCAGCCAATAGAATAAATGACATGCAATTCATTTGCTCAGGGGTTAAGGCGTTTACTATTTATTAAAGGAGAGCTTCGGTTACAAAGTAAGCACAAATAAATCAGATACAAAAATATTTGGTAAGAAAAATGAATCATTCCCCTATTTTTGCGGCTGAATCATAATAAAAGTCCTGAAAACTACTGACAAATGCAGTTTTCAGGACTAAATTTATTAAATAAAAATGGGAAATATCAGAATTTTATTCCGGAAAATCCCATAAACGCCATTGCAAGGATGCCGGCACTTATAAGTGCGATAGGCACTCCCTTCATGGCTTTAGGGACTGGAAGAAGTTCCAGCTGTTCACGAATGCCGGCGAATATCCAAAGGGCGAGCGTAAAGCCAACGGAGGTAGCTATGCCGTAAGTGACAGCCTCCATCAGATTAAAATTTTTCTGAATAACGAGAATTGCCACGCCCAGCACAGCACAATTAGTAGTGATAAGCGGCAGGAAGACACCGAGTGACTGATAAAGAGCGGGCACTGTCTTTTTCATCACAATCTCAAGCAACTGCACAAGGAATGCAATGACAAGAATAAACACGATGGTCTGCAGGAACTGCAAGCCTAATGGATTAAGCACATAAGTCTGAAGGAGCCACGCCACAACAGTTGCAATCGTTATTACAAACGTAACAGCCGCGCCCATTCCGAGAGCTGAGCTTATTCTCTTTGATACCCCCAGGAAAGGACAAATGCCCAAGAACTGTGAGAATACAATATTATTAATGAATATTGCGGTTACGATAATTGATAAATAGGTAAGCATGGCGATCAGCAGGTTTTGCGAATTTTATTTACGACAGCGATGAGATAACCTAACGCAATGAAAGCTCCAGGCGCGAGCACAAACAAGAGCATGCCATAATCTTCCGGAAACAGCTCAAAACCAAATATTTTGCCTGTGCCAAGAATTTCTCTCGCGCTGCCGAGGAGCACAAGTGCGAAAGTAAAACCTATCCCGCTCCCCAGTCCGTCAAGGAAAGAGGCAAACACTCCATTCTTACTGGCAAAGGCTTCAGCCCTTCCCAAGAGAATGCAGTTGACCACTATAAGCGGAATAAAGATTCCTAACGAGGCGTTAAGGGATGGAAGCCATGCGTTGACAACAAGTTGGAGTGCCGTCACAAAAGTGGCGATCACAACTATGAAGGCTGGAATCCTGACTTTGTCAGGCACCAACTTTTTAATCATTGAGATAACCACATTTGAACATATAAGCACGGCTGCGGTTGCTATGCCCATCATCAGTCCGTTGTAAGCCGAAGAGGTAGTGCCAAGTGTGGCACACATTCCGAGCAGAAGCACTAAGACCGGATTAGACGGAATAATGCCGTTATAGAATATTTTAAAATACTTATTCATTTCTCAACTTGTTTTGATGCACCCGTATCCGCATCGCTATGGCGTGACGGGTCATTATTCTGATAGTCTTTATAAGCTTCAAAAGCATTACGCAATGTCTCCAGAAAAGCTCTTGAAGATATTGTGGCAGCGGTGATCCCATCAATTTCTCCGCCGGAATCTTTTGTGACGTGAAAGTTGGTTGTAGCCGGATTCTTACCAATCACAGACCGTGCGGCAGCCGGATCTCTGAACCAATCTTCCATCTTAGTGCCAAGACCCGGGGTCTCCGCTTGTTGAAGCACTCGGTAGTCTCTTACTGTGCCGTCGGCATCAAATCCACACATCACTACTATCTGCCCTGCGAAACCATTCATCGACTCGCCCTTGACGGCTGCCCCGACAAGTTTTCCATCGTCATATGCCGGATAGACCGTGAATAGATTGCCGTCAATGGTTTTTTCCCATTTATCCGCTTCCGGGTCATTAGTGAATTTTGGTGCCACATCGGCTATGGCCGCCTGCTGCTGTTGTGCTGCCTGAATGGCTATAGGCTCTTTGGTGATGGAATAGACCCAACCTAATAACCCACCCGAGGCGACGGTAATTGTTACAAGGGAGAGAATCATGTTTGGAAGAGTGGAAGCTAATTTCTTCATGTTGTAAGCCTCCTTTCTTTCTCTCCAAATATCGACGGACGACAATATTTGTTAATCAATGGCACGAAACTGTTCATCAGAAGTATGGCAAACGACATTCCTTCCGGATATGCCCCATAACGCCTTATGATAATTGTTATGAATCCAATCATGAATCCGAATATCAATTGGCCGCTACGAGTCATTGGAGAAGTGACATAATCAGTTGCCATAAACACTGCCCCCAGAAGCAAGCCACCGGCGAAAATGTCAAGCAAAGGATTCCCACCGAATGCCCAGGAGAAAAGAGCTGCGGAACCAATGACAGACACCGGAATATGCCACGTTATGGTGCGGGTGGCAAGCATGTATATAAGGCCAATTAAAATAGCGATACCACCCACTTCTCCAAGCGAACCATTCATATGGCCGACCGCCATGTCAAGGAAATTATAATCAGAAAGAGAGGCATTCCCTTCATTGATATAATAAAGGAGGGTGGCACCGGAGGAGGCATCTGCCTGTACGGATGCCCCCGTTGCAGCAGTAGTATGATAGACCGAGTCAATGCCCGTTGGCCATGTGGTCATGGCAGCCGGGAAAGAGATCAGGAGAAACACCCTGCCCACAAGAGCCGGATTCCAGATATTACACCCAAGTCCACCAAAACTCATTTTACCGATACCTATAGCCACAATAGATCCGATAATAGCCATCCACCAGGGCAATATGCTTGGAAGATTAAAGGCCAAGAGGATGCCTGTAATTAAAGCGGAACCATTCGAAAGAGAAAATGGCCGGTGAAACATATACCGATTTATCACCCATTCCGTGAAAAGACACGAACCTATACATATTGCTGTTATCCACAACGCCGGAAGTCCGAAAGTCCATAGAGCCACCACAAGCGCCGGAACCAATGCTATCACTACATTCCACATGCGCCTGCTTATGCTATCGCCGGAATGGATATGGGGAGATATGGAAATAATCAGTTTATTCATTAGATCATGATTTGGATTTACGAAGTTCTTGCTTACCGAGTTTTATCATATCAAGAATAGGACGATTGGCAGGACATGCATAACTGCAACATCCACATTCCAGACAGTTCATTACTCCATGTTCTGCCATGCTTTCCCACATTCTTACATCTGCCTGAAGCATAAAAAGGTATGGCTCGAGACCCATCGGACAGACATAGATACATTTTGAGCATCTTATGCACGGCTGAGACGGTTTACGCACTGATTCCAATTCAGGCAACACAACAATACCGGAAAGCCCTTTTGTAGCAGTCGCTTCAAGACAGGAGATGGCCCGGCCCATCATAGGGCCTCCGGCTATCACTTTACCTGTATCTTCCGGCAATCCTCCCGCAAATTTTATTATGTCATCTATCGGGGTGCCATTTTTTACCAAAAAATTCCCCGGATTTGAAAGAGATGGTCCTGTGACGGTCACAACTCTATCGGTGAGCGGCTTACGGTTATAGATAGCGTCATATATTGCATAAGCTGTAGCAACATTATCCACTATGCATCCTGTCTCTATAGGCAATCCTCCCGCAGGGACAATTTTTCCAGTGATGGCATATATCAGTTGCTTCTCACTTCCTTGCGGATATTTCTTTTTAAGAGTAACCACACCCATGCTTGCCACTGAGTTCACAGCCTTAGTCATGGCAGCAATTGCTTCCGGTTTATTATCCTCGATACCAATAAAGCATTCTCGCGCCCCGGTGGCTCTCATTATGAGTTGCGCTCCTTTTACTATTTTGTTGGCCTCCTCCCTCATCAAGGCATCATCACAAGTAAGATATGGCTCACATTCCGCACCATTTATCAGCACGGTAGTGGCTATCTTACCTTTGGGAATCGTAAGCTTCACCCTGGTGGGAAATGTAGCGCCTCCAAGCCCAACTATACCTGATTCCCCAATGATGGATACAATCTCCTCACTTGAAAGGCGCCTTACTTCATCGTCTGTTCGTGGTTTGAGCGATAGGCTGTCGTTATCCAAGGCCTCAACAGATATGACGATAGAATCCTGCCATATCCCCTGCGGAGTGCGTGTAGGCTCAATTTTTTTTACCACTCCCTTTACAGGAGAGTGAACGGGAGCACTGACAAATCCGGCTGCCTCGGCAATCATTTGTCCGCTCGTGACCGTATCTCCCGGTTTCACAATCGGTTTCGCCGGCACTCCGATTGATTGTGACAGCATTATCCTGACTTCTGTAGGGACAGTAGCTGCCACAATCGGTTTGTCGGCAGTTATTTTATTCTCGGGAGGATGGATACCTCCTTTCTTAAATGTCATCATTATTTGTTGTCTGTAGTGTCAAGTAATGTAAAATAGTCCGGGTCTGTTGAAGTGATAGAATGGCGTGGACAAGCCTTTATGCATTCTCCACAGGAGGTACATTTTTCCTGATCTATGTTGGCAAGGAAAGATGAAATCTCGGGAGCCTCTTGTGGACACACTTTACGGCATTTTGAACAGCCAATACACGCTACTCCACACTCTTTCATTGCAATCGGGCCACGATCACGGTTTGCACATGCCACCCACACTATAGGGCGGTCATCCGGTTTTCTTACTAATTCACACAAGTGGCGCGGACAAGCATCCACACATTTTCCGCACCCTGTGCATTTATCAAGGTCAACATGTGGCAGGGCCTCATTAGCCAGCATCTGCATAGCTCCAAATGGACAGGCCTTAACACAGTCTCCGCATCCGAGACAACCATATATGCAGTCAGATTCCCCCTGATAAAGCGAGGCTTCAATTGCACATGAACGTACACCGTCATAATAATTGCGTGGGTCACGGTTCTCACACGATGCACTGCATTTCACTATAGCCACACGTTTTTGGGCTGCAGTCGGCGTCAGACCGGCTATTGCCGCAATCTTGCGCATGCCCTCGTCATCCAGACTTGTGCAATTAAGTCCATCCATTGATTTGGCGTTGGCACACTCCATAGCAAAAGCGTGACAACCCGAAAAACCACAGCCACCACAGTTAGCTCCCGGAAGCAACTCTTCTATCTCCCCAATCTTTGGATCCTCATATACAAAGAATTTCTTTGCAGCGATAAACAGGAGCACAGCAGCAATCAGGCCTATGACTCCCAGAACTATTATTGATATAGTTATAGCCATGTGTCAGGTAGTATTTATAATTATGTTACTTTGCCCTTTCCGGAGCGCCGGTTATTGAAAACGAGAATTCATGTGCGATCTTGTTGCGGCACGCCCACAACACCACATAAAACACTATAGTCACTGCGATGCCGGAGAGGGCGGCTGCAAGCTGGTTAAAAGTGAGAAGATAGACCAAAACCATTACTGCGACCAATGCTATGGAAGGCAGCACAGTGGCATAAATTATAGCTTTCCGATGCATCTGCTCAGTGCCCCTTACGTTGACAATATCACCCTGTTTATAAGATGAAGCATGGGGGGTAATGATGGTGACAGTATTTTCAGTTTGTCCGGTGGCCTCACAGATTTTGCTGGCAGGACAATCGCCGCAATCACCACAGTCATCAATTTTTACCGTCACAGAATTTGCTCCGGGATTAACCGATATTACAATACCGGTATGGTCTATGTAATCAGAATTTGCAATTTGTGGCATAGTTATTGAGAGTTAATGCCACAAAATTACAAAAAAAATAAGACAGCACTATAACTTTGCAAGAATAATTCATCTCATCTGCAGTTGACCAACGTGTTTTTTATTGTTAATTTTGTGAAAAATCTAAGATCTATGAAACCATCCGCCTATTTTCTGTTATCAGCACTCACCGTTTCTGCTACCGGAAATGCAGCTGAGATCAGCAGTCCACCCGGAAAAATAAAACAATGCCGCCAATGCTCAAAATCAGATGAAAGCATTGGCGGCATTATTTTATTACGGATACTATATCAGGCTATCGTTTGCCAAACATAGCATTGGTTTTATTTCTGGCGAAGTGATTCCTCTTCAGGAGTCATCTCGGGGTCTTTATCCCATTTCATCTCAGAGAGACGTTTATAGTTGTTGTAGCGCCAGCGAGCGTTCTCCTCGGCTGCCTTGAAGAGTTCTTCAGCTGCCTCGGGCTGCATCTTGTAGAGAGAAGCGAAACGAACCTCACCCTTGAGGTAATCGCTAAACTTGCTCCAATCCGGTTCCTTGCTGTCAAGAGAGAACGGATTCTGGCCACTGTTCTCAAGATCAGGATTGTAGCGCCAGAGCTGCCAGTAGCCACACTCAACGGCCCTCTTCTCCTCTTCCTGGCTGTGACCCATTCCGATCTTGATACCATGATTGATACAAGGAGAGTATGCAATAACGAGTGACGGACCGTCGTAAGCCTCTGCCTCACGGAGAGCCTTAAGAGTCTGAGCATTATCAGCACCCATTGCCACCTGAGCCACGTATACATAGCCGTAAGTAGTGGCAATCAGACCGAGATCTTTCTTACGGATCCTCTTACCGGCAGCCGCGAACTTAGCGATGGCAGCGATAGGAGTAGACTTAGAAGACTGACCTCCGGTGTTAGAGTAAACCTCTGTGTCAAGAACAAGAATATTAACATTCTTGCCTGAAGCGATAACGTGGTCAAGACCGCCGAAACCGATATCGTAGCTTGCGCCGTCACCACCGATGATCCACTGACTTCTCTTAGTAAGATACTGGCTGAGATTTACGATAGTCTTGCAGTTGTCGCAACCGCCAGCCTCACAAGCCTTCTTAGCTTCTTCAACAAGAGCGTCGCCCTTAGCGCGAGATGCATCAGCATCCTCACGTGAGTCAAGCCATGCCTGGGCAGCAGTCTTCATGCTCTCGGGAGCCTCAGAAGCAATGATCTTCTCACAAGCATCAACGAGACGTGCGCGCATCTTCTCGTAAGCAATGTGCATACCAAGACCGAACTCGCAGAAATCCTCGAAAAGTGAGTTAGCCCATGCCGGACCATGACCCTCAGCATCCTCGCAATAAGGAGTAGAAGGAACTGACCCTGAATAGATAGACGAGCAACCGGTAGCATTAGCCACAACCTGACGGTCGCCGAAGAGCTGGGTGATAAGTTTCACATATGGAGTCTCACCACAACCTGAGCAAGCGCCGGAAAACTCAAAGAGCGGAGTTGCAAACTGGCTGTTCTTAACATTAGCCTTAACGTCAACAAGGTTCTTCTTAGAGGAAACATGGCTTACACAGTAGTCCCAGTTAACCTGCTGATCAACCTGAGATTCCTCATGCTTCATAGTGAGAGCTTTCTCACCCTTCTTGCCGGGACAAACGTCAGCACAGTTGCCACAGCCCAGACAGTCAAGCACATCAACCTGCTGCACGAAGCGCATGCCTGTGAATGTCTTGCCAATAGCCGGGATAGTATGATCTTCACCGAAAGGAGCTGCCGCCATTTCCTCAGGCGTGAGGACAAACGGACGGATTGCAGCGTGAGGACAAACGTAAGAACATTTGTTACACTGGATACAGTTATTGGGATTCCATTCAGGAACGAAAGCAGCTACGCCACGCTTCTCATAGCGTGCGGTGCCCTGCGGCCATGTGCCGTCAGCACGGTCAGCGAAAGAAGAAACAGGAAGAAGATCACCATCCTGAGCGTTGATCGGGAACACAACGTTGGTGACGAACTCAGGAGCAGCCATGTGTTTAGGCTCCTCATCAGGTAGCTCAGCCCATGCTGGATCAACTTCAAGAACTTTGTATTCACCGCCACGATCGACAGCGGCATAGTTCATGTTGACGATGTTCTCACCCTTCTTACCATAAGATTTCACGATGAATTTCTTCATCTGCTCGATGGCCAGTTCAACCGGAATAACCTTGGTGATACGGAAGAATGCACTCTGTAGGATAGTGTTGGTTCGGTTGCCAAGGCCAATTTCCTGAGCTATCTTTGAAGCATTGATATAATATACAGTAATGTTATTACGGGCAAACAGACGTTTCACTCTGTTGGGAAGATTCTTAGCCAACTCCTCACCCTCCCAGATTGTGTTGAGAAGGAATGTGCCGTTCTGCTGCAAGCCGCGAGTAACGTCATACATATGGAGGTAAGCCTGAACGTGGCAAGCCACAAAGTTAGGGGTAGTGACCAGATATGTAGAGCGTATTGGCTCATCGCCGAAGCGGAGATGAGAACAAGTGAAACCACCTGACTTCTTTGAGTCATATGAGAAGTATGCCTGACAATACTTGTCGGTGTTGTCGCCAATAATCTTAACAGAATTCTTGTTGGCGCCTACAGTGCCATCAGCACCAAGGCCGAAGAACTTAGCCTGGAACATACGCTCGTCGCCCACACTGATTTCAGGGAGCTGGGGAAGAGAAAGGAAGGTCACGTCATCATTGATGCCGACAGTGAAGCCATTCTTAGGCTCGGGAAGAGCAAGATTCTCATATACGGAAAGGATCTGAGCCGGAGTAGTATCCTTAGAGCTGAGACCGTATCTGCCGCCTACGATCACCGGAGCGTTCTCCTTGCCATAGTAGCAGTCTTTAACATCAAGATAAAGAGGCTCACCGAGAGCACCGGGCTCTTTTGTGCGGTCAAGCACAGCGATGCGCTTTGCAGACGCCGGAACAGCAGCAAGGAAATGCTTGGCTGAGAACGGGCGGTAAAGGTGAACGCTTACGAGACCGACTTTTTCACCCTTAGCGCGAAGATAGTCAACAGTCTCGCGTATACATTCTGTCACCGAGCCCATTGCGATGATCACACGGTCAGCCTCAGGATCACCATAGTAATCGAAGAGACCATAGTTGCGGCCTGTGATCTTGGAAAGCTCCTGCATGTAGTTTTCTACAATCTCCGGAACGGCTGTGTAATATGGGTTGGAAGCCTCTCGATGCTGGAAGAATACGTCAGGATTCTCAGCCATGCCACGAGCTACAGGTGCCTCCGGATTAAGGGCACGTTTGCGGAACTCAAGCAGAGCCTCCTGATCAATAAGCGGAGCAAGGTCATTCTGGTCGATAGCCTCAATCTTCTGAATTTCATGAGATGTGCGGAAACCGTCGAAGAAATTGACGAAAGGCACACGGCTCTTGATGGTAGAAAGGTGAGCCACAGCAGCGAGATCCATTACTTCCTGCACAGAACCCTCACACAACATAGCGAAGCCGGTCTGACGAGCTGACATCACGTCCTGATGATCACCGAAAATGCTGAGTGCGTGAGAGGCAAGTGTACGTGCTGAAACGTGGAATACACACGGAAGAAGCTCACCGGCAATCTTATACATGTTAGGAATCATCAGGAGAAGACCCTGTGATGCGGTATAGGTAGTGGTAAGGGCACCGGCCTGAAGTGAACCGTGTACGGCACCCGCTGCGCCACCCTCGCTCTGCATTTCTTGCACGAGTACTGTTTCTCCGAAAATGTTCTTCCTGCCGGCAGCCGACCAGTCATCGACATATTCCGCCATTGTTGACGACGGGGTAATAGGATAGATCGCAGCCACTTCAGTAAACATATAACTGATGTGGGCAGCAGCCTGATTACCGTCACAGGTCAGGAATTGCTTTGCTTTGCTCATAGTTATTTATTTTGGTTTATAGTTCTTATTTAGAGTTTAGGGACGATGGCTTAAAAGTAAGCGCTTTCGGTTTAGGTTGCAAAGTTAATGATTTCATTTCATTTTATCAATAATCTGCAGAAAGTATTTCTAATCCTGTTTTATTTCATATTATTTCAATGGAGTAATCTTTCTCTTTTCCCCTTTAAGTTTCTTATTCGCAACTTCATTAAGCAATGATGCTACTGCATCTTCCTTTACTGCCACTAGTGAATAATGGTCATAAACATTAATCTTCCCGATGGCAGACGGATCAACGTTACACTCCTTTACCAAGAAGCCGAGGATATCTCCACGTGATACTTTTTCCCGTTTGCCGGCAGAAATATAAAGGGTCATAAAACGAGACCGGAGCACACCCTTACGCTCTGAATCAAGTGGGAAGGTATCATCAAATTCAACAAAATCCTTTACTTCCTCATCAGGCCCTATAAGTACGTACACATCACCCTCTTCCTCAACGCGTGCCGTGCGACCATTTCGATGGGTATAGGCCTCCGAAGTCAATGGCTGATGATAATGCACTACAGATTTTACCTTCTCAATATCAAGCCCACGAGCGGCCAAATCAGTGGCAATCAATATGGGACGGCTATCGCTGTTAAACAACGCCAAGGCCGTTTCCCTCTCCCTTTGGTCAAGCGCACCGTGATATAAGACACATGAAACCTTCTTCTTACGCAAAAAATCATATACCCTTTCAGCACTCTCCCTATGATTTACAAATATAATCGTTTTTTCCGGTCTGTCTCCCTGTGAAATATTATTAAGCAGAGTCAGCAGGCTCTCAAGCTTATCTTTACCATCTGACGCAACACGATGGACATTCATTCGGCTCCTCAAGGATCTGTTGCCTCCAAGATAATCTATCGTGATCGGATTATTCAGGCTAAGGAAATCAGGAAGCACATCTGCTGAGGTAGCCGATGTCAGAATCACACGGCTCACATTCTTCATTCTTTTGATAAGTTTGCACATCTCTTCCTCAAAACCAAGTTCCAGCGACTTATCGAATTCATCAAGCACAAGTATCCTGACCGGAAGCAAATCAACATTACGGCGCACTGCATGGTCAAGCAAACGGCCCGGTGTGGCGACAATAATATCAGGCACCACTTTCAGGCTATTCACCTCATCCTCCACTTTGTGGCCACCATACAGGGCTATTACTCTCATCCCCTGCCCCACTTCTCTCATCACTCCGGCAATCTGAACCACCAATTCCCGTGACGGCGCAATCACCACACACTGCACACGCCCCGTCGGAGATTTCAACATTTTCATCACGGGTAATATAAACGCAAGGGTCTTACCGCTTCCGGTCGGAGACAATAGTATGATATCTCGTGATTCAGAAGCGGACGCCATCATTTTCTGTTGCATCTCATTGAGCTGCTCTATGCCAAGCCGGTCTTTAACTGCCGGCAAAAATTCTTTCTCTCTCATATTTTCTCTAATATAATTTATAACAAACGATGGCTGAAGTTGTTTCATCACTACTTTTTTACTATCTCACCATGATCCGCAATGGCAAGCAGGGCCTCATCGCCTGACGAATCACCATAGGCATAAATCTCTTTAGCTTTAATATCAGATTCTTTCATTTTCAACCTTCTCACTTTCTCCACACCGTTACAATTAGGAGTAGAGAAGCGTCCGGTTAGTCTGCCATTCTCATCAATCTCTATTTCCGTTCCCAAGACATTACCTTTTACAACCCCTTGTCTACCGGCCCAGGGCACTATCCAATCCGGAATACTTGCAGAAATAATATAGACCTCATGATCAGACTGAATATGATAATGAAGTTTGTCTAAAATCCTCTTCCTTTCAAAGGACTCAATCAGCGAGGCAAACCTTTCACAATGCTGCTGAAATACTGTAAAAGATATCCCTTTAAATAATGAAGAAAATAAATGCTGCTTTGCTTTGCCACCGTCAAGCAGTTTCAACTTCCAAGCCATAAGCCAAAAAGAATTTTTTATCATCCCTATAAATAATTTTTTTCGGCCGACAGCAAACTTAGCAAATTCAATAAAGGTATCTTTTGTTGTGAGGGTGCCATCGAAATCAAACACAGCTATTATTTCTTTTTCCATTCTCTAACAGTAGATGATTATAGCAAACAATAAAACCCATCCAATAACGCATAACTGGATAAACCGGTCATGAAACAACACCTTTGTCGGACTGCCCGTCTTTGAAAATACTATTGCCAGTTGCATATAGCGCAATAAGCCAAGCAACACGAATATAGAGGTAGTGTAGACATAATCTGATTGGAACCGGCTTATCACCTCCCCCGAAACAGTGTAAATAATGTAGCTGACCAGCATCACAGTGCCCACCATTGTGGTGGCTTGATTCATGAAGATCAAATTATAATTATCTATATTCCGGCGCATGCGTTTCCCTGTGGCCTGAAATATCAGGATATCATCACGACGTTTCGACAATGCAAGAAAGAGTGCAAGGAGAAAGGTCATAATAATTATCCAGGGACTCAATTTTATATCGGTTGATGTCCCTCCGATGCCTACTCTTAAAACAAATCCTACCGAAATAACCGCCACATCAATTATAGCTATATGTTTAAGTTTAAAACAATAAGCAATATTAAGCACAATATAGGCCCCAATCACAAGAGCGGAATAACAACCTTCTTTTTCCGGCAAGAGTAAGAGCGGTATCATTATGGCACTCCCTCCTAAAAAAAACATAAGGAAAAGAGCCTCCCACTTTCCGACCTCACCAGAGGCAATGGGACGATGACGTTTCAGAGGATGTGTACGGTCATAATCAACATCTTTAAGATCGTTAAGACAGTATATGCCACTCGACGCCAGACAAAAGGCTAAGAAAGCTATGACTCCGTGAAGCACAAAAGCAGCACTTAACATTTTACCATTGAAAAAGAGTGGCATAAAAACAAATATGTTTTTTACCCACTGTCCCGGGCGACACAGTTTTATTAAGTTAGGTAGGGTCATTGATTTTCATTCTTTATTGCAGGAGCATATTTACGTTTGGAGAAGTTTACCTGTTTTTCCAAAAAACTTTTAGGAGCCGCATAAAGCCGGGGGTAACCATCCTTAGGAAGTTCAGCAATTATGGGAGCGTTAGCTAATTCATAGATATAAAATAATTGCTCCGGCTCAGCAATCAGTTCCTCGCTATCACACTTCACATATTTCACCCCTCGTTCATCAAATATCTGACAAAAGGAAAAATTAATATTTGCCACTTTAATGGGTATCCCAATCTCTTTTTGGTTTTTTATGATATAATCCAAGTAAGCAGTATAGGAGTATCGAACCATTATTGACACCACTGATCCTAAAAAAGCATTTATCACTACGAGTGAAAACATTGAATAAGCTATGAACTCACTTGTTTTTTTCCACAACCTACGATCACCGGATCCTTCAGCAGCATAATTCAAAACAGGAATAATCACAAGTGCCCAAAGGAAGGGCACATATCGTGCCCACCATGCCTGATCAAATGAAAAAGCCAAAAACAGAAAGAACAGATAAACTATCCACCATCTCCGACTCGCTTTGTTAATGACCATCATTATCAATCCTAAAATCAGTAATGGGGCCATCACAATTCCAAACCCATTTATTCTCGCATCAGTAGAATATGTGCGAAGCACGTCTTCTCCGGTGAATTTTCCTGTAAAGTATCCCCACTCAGAATCTCCGATAGATAGGAGTGATTTAACCAAATTGATAAACCGGTTGCCTCCCTCATATATTGACGGTGTATTCTCCGACATTATATCTACATTTCCCCCTATCAAAGGATAAAAAGGATTGCCATGCCCCACAGTATTCAATACGTAAGGATTGAAACCTACTATCAATGTCCCAATTAAGATTGCAGACACCACACTTGCTACCCCGGGTAATAAAATGAAATATTTCTTTTTACATATGCACCATATGGCAAAAAACAGGCACTCAATTCCAAGGTAATAAAAATGAGTGAACTTGGTGTTAATCCCTATCACGAGCACCATACATAGTAAAATATATGGTGCCACAGATTTACTCTCATTCCAGATAAGCAATAATGAACAGGCCACAATAACTGTTTCCAACCATAAGGCATAATCATTGTAAGAGGTGGTTAGCTGGCTTATGACCACAGGATTGGCAACAATCATTATGACTATTATGTTTTTCCATTTACTTGACACATTGGGGAAAACTTTGCCCATTATAAACCATGACAAGGAAGCTGTGGCTATAAGAAAAAGGAAATTAACACATTTAGTTGATTGCAGATTTCCGGTAAATGCCAAAATCACTGCTTGCATCATCTCTAATCCTTTCCCATAATGACGTGACCATAATGAGTTATCCCAGGGAATTGCGTAGGCTGGATTCCAACCTTTCGTTATCATCACAATAATATTGTTATGATAGCCATAACTATCATAAGCACTATCATAAATTAGACTGCATATCCAGGCCGAACCTATTATAGAGAATAAAGTGGTTAGTAAAACGAATATAAAAAATTTTCCTCGCGCAAAAAAGATATAGCTTATTAAAAAAGCAAGGATCAGAGAAAGAGTGGTCGTTATAGAAGTGATAGGCAATTTAAGCAAAAAAGACACACCACATAACAACAGCATGAAAAATAAGAATGCCAAAAGACACGCGCCCAGTGCCTCTGAAAAGCTATTTTGATAATTGATCTTTTTCGCCATAGTAAGATAACTTTATACTCTTTTTCAAAAGCAAAGTTAGCCATAATACAATATATTTGCAAATTATTTTTTACGAGTATAGATAGCACTTAGTAGGGATAGCACTCATATAATTAGTAAGTCTTTGATTGATTCAGTAAGTTTTTGATTATTGTCATGAAATGAGCGACCAATCAACGGAATGGACAAATCTCAACTGAAGTTCTTTTTTTATAATATTGATTTCATCACCACTGATCACTATAGGGAGGGTGCCTCCCTCCTGGGAAGGAGAGACAGAAGCAGCAACGGGTAGCAACGAAGGATTGCCTTTCAAGACCGACAAGGCAGCCTCACGCGCACGGGTTAAGATCTGTCCGTCTTTTGCAAGATCGGCCACCTTCAGATTAAATGCTATGCCGCTTTGCTGAGTGCCTTCCATATCACCGGGTCCACGCAACTTCATGTCGGCCTCGGAGATAAGGAACCCATCAGTGGTCTCGGTCATTATTGCCAGACGCTTTTTAGTGTCAGCTCCCGACTTATACTTTCCCATCAGTATGCAGTAGCTTTGTTCAGCCCCACGTCCTACTCTACCCCTGAGCTGGTGAAGTTGGGAAAGTCCGAAACGCTCTGCATTCTCTATCACCATCACGGATGCATTAGGCACATTGACACCTACCTCAATTACAGTTGTAGCCACCATTATACGCGCCTCCCCGCTAACAAACAGATCCATCTGATGATCTTTCTCAGCCGGCTTCATTTTCCCATGTACATAGCATACCTGATACCCTTGAAAGGTGTCTATAGTGCGTTTATATCCTTCTTCAAGACTTTTGAGATCAAGTTTCTCATTCTCGGAAATAAGCGGATACACAATATAGACCTGCCGCCCTGCCTTTAGCTGTGAAAAGATAAGGCGATCCACCTCAAGTCTATTTGTATCGTAACGTAACAAAGTAGTGATAGGCTTACGGCCCGGAGGAAGCTCATCAATTACAGACACTTCAAGGTCGCCGTAAACCGTCATGGCCAACGTGCGTGGAATCGGTGTGGCAGTCATGACCAGTACATGTGGTGCAACAGTATTTTTACTCCACATACGGGCACGTTGGGCAACCCCAAAGCGATGTTGTTCATCAATTACTACTAATCCCAACTGCTTGAACTGCACCGTGTCTTCAATCAATGCATGTGTACCGACAATTATATTAATTTCTCCGGAAAGCAGTCCAGCATGAATCTCACGACGCAGGGCAGGGCGAGTGCTGCCCGTAAGCAGGGCCACCTTTACCCCGATAGGCTCAGCCCATTCCTTCAAAGAAGCATAATGCTGGGTGGCAAGTATCTCGGTAGGAGCCATAAGGGCGGCCTGACACTCATTATCCACAGCCATCAGCATAGACATAAACGCCACCATGGTCTTACCGGAACCCACGTCTCCCTGAAGAAGACGGTTCATTTGGCGCCCCGTCTTCATATCGGCACGGATTTCCTTTAGCACTCGCTTCTGAGCCCCGGTCAAATGGAAAGGCAAGACATTGAAATAAAAACCATTGAATTTCTCACCTATTCTTCCGAACAGATAGCCGGGAAGTTTCGCATTGCGCTCCATAGAGTAGCGCAGTATATGAGCCTCCACAAAAAATAGCTCCTCAAACTTCATCCGTTCGGTAGCCTTTTGAAGAAGACGCGCATTTTCAGGAAAATGCATCTGCCTTACAGCCTCGACGAATGGCATCAGATTATATCGCTCCCTGATTTTTTCCGGCAAAGGATCAGGTAAAGTCATGAAGGCCGCATTCATGAACAGATTGCTTACAAGAGTCTGGAGAAGCCGGGTGGAAAGTCCCTTCTTCCGCATTGTCTCGGTCAGAGAGTAGACGCCCCGGAAACCCGTAGGAGGCTTATCAGGATTGAAAACCTCTACCTCCGGATGTGCAATGGAATAAGCACCCCTAAAATAATTGGGTTTACCAAAAATTACATATTCCACTCCCGGCTTATAGGCAGTGGCAAACGTATTGATCTTGGAAAACCATATCGTCTCCATAAAACTATGTCCATCAGTAAAAACTCCTACAAGACGTTTGCGGGCACCCTCCCCATCCATGCGGAAACTAACGAAACGTCCCTTTATCTGAAGAGCGGGAAGATCTTCGCCTATCAGCTCATCAATGCTGTAGAACCGACTTCTGTCTACATGACGGAAAGGGAAATAGTAAAGAAGGTCGCGAAAGGTCACAACCCCTATCTCGTTGGCAAGCACTTTGGCACGTGCATCACCCACACCTTTCAAGTATTTAATGTCAGTTTCTAACAGATGAAGATATGTTAAGATTTGGACAGGAAAAGAGTAGCCATCTCTATATCGCCGGGATTTGTGACCTTTATATTATGTGGCGCTCCCTTGAAAAGAAACGGAGTATAACCGACAGCCTCGGCCGCAGAAGCATCATCAGTGAAAACCTGAGATGGATTTGCCGCATAAGCTTCCTTAAGTACTGATGCCTTGAACACCTGTGGAGTCTGCACGGCAACGTAATTATTGCGGTCAACCGCATGGCTGGCTGACAGGCCAGTGCTATCCGCCGGAGAACAGGGGGGTGAGAGTTGTCTTAATGAGTCAGTGACAGGAATAACAGGAATCGCCGCCCCATACGTCGATGCAGCTTGCCAGCCGTCAGAGATCATGGACGGGGTCACCAACGGTCTTGCACCATCATGGATCGCTACTAATACGTCGGCGGAGTCAGGCACCAAAGAAAGTCCATTCTGAACAGAGCGGGTACGTGAGTCACCACCTAAAGCAATATCAAACGGAAACCTATCCTCTTCCGGAAGCACATCATAAATTGATTTCCACACCCCGATGAAATCCTTGTTAAGGACCAAGATGATTCGTGTGGAAAGATCTTCATCATGAAATGCCTTCATTGACCACCACAATACAGGGCGTCCACCAAGTGACTGAAACTGTTTCGGGAGGTCACCGCCAAGACGAGTGCCGGAACCTCCCGCAACAATTACTGCATATTTTTCCACCATCGAGGAGGGAATTACATGTTCATGCCGCCATCCACCTGAATCACTTGACCAGACACATAGCTTGAAAGGTCGGAAGCAAGGAAAGTGGCCACATCTGCAATATCCTCGGGCTTACCACCACGGCGAAGAGGAATTTTCTTGCACCATTCTTCACGCACACTGTCAGGAAGGGCAGCAGTCATTGCTGTCTCTATGAAACCGGGGGCTATTGCGTTGGCACGGATGCCGCGTGAGCCTACCTCCTGAGCAATACTCTTGGCCAAAGCAATAAGACCTGCCTTAGAAGCAGCATAGTTGGCCTGACCTGCATTACCATGTACGCCCACAACAGACGCCATATTGATTATTGAACCACTGCGCTGGCGCATCATGATCGGAAGCACAGCATGGATAAAGTTGAAAGCCGATTTAAGGTTAACAGCAATAACCGCATCCCACTGCTGCTCGCTCATACGCATCATAAGACCATCCTTAGTGATGCCCGCATTGTTGACAAGAATATCTATGCGTCCGAAGTCTTCCTTCACCTGATTGACCACCTTTTCGGTTACCTCGAAATTGGCAGCATTAGAGGCATAGCCCTTGCATTTCACGCCAAGCGCGGCTATTTCTTCCTCTGTCTTCTTTCCGTTTTCGTCAATAACGAGATCAGTAAACGCAATGTCAGCACCCTCAGCAGCAAATTTGAGGGCAATTGCCTTGCCTATGCCACGTGCAGCACCCGTAATCAAGGCCGTTTTTCCTTCAAGTAGTTTCATATATTTATGGTTATTTGGTTTATAGCTTATTGTTTAGAGGAGAGGGGCAGGATTCTATCTTCAACTAAAATTCTATTATGAAGCAGCCACATGAGTAGCCACCCCCGAACACCATCAACGCAACCTTATCGCCCTTTTTAAACTTATCAAGATTTTGTGACAAAACCAAAGCAGCCGATGCTGATCCGGTGTTACCCAAAGTCTCTATATTATTAAGGAAATCATCCAGAGGCTTGTCAAGCTGATGTGCTACCTGCGCCACGATACGCCTGTTAGCCTGATGACATATAAGCGCAGACAGATCCTCAATCTTCAGGCCCGTTTTTTGAAGAGAATGGTTTAAAGCATAAATCATGTAACGGCAGGCATGAACAAACACATCACGACCGTCAGGCATTGTGATTCCGTCTTCACCGGGACGGAGCTTTACGCCGGCAGGTCCTTTGCCAACATCGCCAAGACCTTCTGTAAAGACATCAAGAATTTTTATATCTGTGTCAGACTGACGCTCTTTACTAATGAAGTAGGCCACTGCCGCATCACCCCATAGATGACCTGACTTAGGATCACTCTCATTGCTATAGTAGGTATTATGCTCGCTGCATATCAAGAGAGCTTTGGTAGCCTTTCCCATAGCAAAATATCCTTCAATAACCTCAAGGCCATTGATGAATGACGAACAAGCGGCGGATACATATACAGCCTTTGCCCCTGAAATGCCGAAATGCTGCTGGGCCACATGGGCCGGAGTAGCCACCGTGTCATAGACTGAATAGCATGCCGCCACAATAAGGTCAACGTCTTTAATATCGTAGGGCAAGCCGGGAATAGCAGCTTCGATAGCATTAATAGCCATTGAATCAGAATTTTCATCAGCATCCGCTTTGGAGCGTGTATGTATGCCTGTGCGTTGGAGAATCCAATCGGGAGTCAGGCCATTGACCTTCTCAAAATATTCATTTGGGATTCGTGTTGACGGCACATAATTGCCTATGGAATTGATATACATATTAAGGTAAAAGTTAGTTACTTGTAATTAATGGCTCATGGAAGCCTAAAAATATCACCGGATTTTGATTCCGTTAAGAATCAGCTCAGCCATATAGGTTTTGAGCATGTCTTTGTTGATTCCTTCGTCAGATAGGTTATCCCTGATATATGGCACATCAAGCCCCTGGATTGCCTGGGTGACAATGACGGCCGTATGATTTAGATTGGCTATGGCGAAACTGCCCTTCTCTACTCCTTCCTGAAGGATAGCGCGTAGCAAAGCAGTCTCTTTTCTCGTGATGATCTTTCTCGCTCTGTCCACTTTTCTGACATCACGGAAAAATCCGGCACGCAGAGAACCATTACGTGAAACAATCTCTTTCATTGTCTCGAAACGACACTCCACATATTCCATCAGTTTCTCCTCCGGAGACACCGGCAATGCAACAATATGACGCATCCGGTTGAGAAACTGATCAGTCTCGCTCTCTATCACGGCATTAAAGATCTCCCGTTTGCTCTTAAAGTAGGTATAAATAGTGCGCCTACCCTTGTCGGAGGCAGAGGCGATGTCATTCATAGTAGTATTCTCGACACCTTTTCTTGCGAACAGCTGCCGGGCCACTTCAATGAATTTATCTCTTGTCTTCATTACCATAGGAACGTTTTTTTGAATCAACAATCTCGAAAACTTACGAGATAAAAGAAGAAAAAGTCTAAACAGCTTTTTATAAAAGATGCACACTTTTCTAATTTCTGAGCAAAATTAACAAAACTTTTTTATTTACCTACTACATTTCGCCATAAAAATCATATCAAGATGTTTTTCTCCCTCCATAAGACATTGTTGAATCAACCTGATTTCATTTGCCTTTATAATTCATATATAATTGACACACTATATATTAGTATTATTTTAAATCTTTTTAACATAATTTTATGCTAAAATATTTGCACATAACACAAAAAAGCAGTAATTTTGCACTCGAAATCACATCGCGGGGTGGAGCAGTGGTAGCTCGTTGGGCTCATAACCCAAAGGTCGTAGGTTCGAGTCCTGCCCCCGCCACTAAAAAGCCGATTCAGTTGAATCGGCTTTTATTTATAATAATTATTCATTAATTTTAAGGGTCAATGTAAATATCCGGTTGAAAAGTTAAATTGGGATATTCATATGTTAAAATTCATGCTGTAAGTTTAGCTAGTCTGAACAGGAAGCACGGGCTGTCCCTCACGCCCCGGAATTGATTACGGAAAGCCTTCACTTTTGAGTTGAATGATTCAGCGAATGCCTTGTATCACGGTTTACAAAGAAATTCAATATCGTATCGTAGTGATGATAGAATGTGTTGAGCACGGTTTGAAACACACCGTAGTCCGTGTACTCCACCGCGTCATACCACCGGGCGAGCTTTGTGCGTGCCACCTCCACTGAAGATTTGCTGTTGTAGATTTCCGTGAGTTCTTGTGCCAGCGCGTAAGCCTGCCGCAGTTCAGGATAGTTCTCGAAGATTATCCCAGTCCTGAGCCGCTATAACTCTGGCCAGTTGATGCTATTCTTAGTGAAGATGTGCTTTTCCCTGCCAAGAAGTTGCTTGCGGGTGTCACCGTTATGATGCCGCCATATATGGAGATATAGGGCCTTTTCCCGGATAGGGAAATCCTGGATGGTGCGCTCCCCGCTAAAGCTGTACTCCCTGACAGTCCCTCTCTTATAGTCCTCCCGCGACATGTAGCCCCATTCATTAAGCCAGCAATCCAGACGGTCAGTGGATTCCTCGTAGTTTACAAACTCAAAATTTTCCGTTATCAATTCCGGAAAGATAGTTTTTAGTACCTGCCATTGTTTCATACCGCAAAATTACCTATTTTTTGCAATAAAATTAACAACCCGTTTTTAACATTGACCCATTTTAATTAATACCATTTTATAAGATAAATTTTACACATTATAACCCTGAGATTTTAAAGTTTTTAGATTACTAATTCTATAGGTAATGTAATGTATAAACAATAGTCTAAAAAGAAGATTACTAATCGATTAGTAATCTTCTTTTTAGACTATTGTTTATAATGTCATCAATAATTAACCAAAATCAAAGCTGAGTAAGCAGCCAGTTCTGTTCGCCAAGTTTGTTAATCAAATCAATGGCAGTCTCACTCCAGTAAAGATCATCTTCCTCATCTTTGAGATATGCCTTGAGAATATCATAAGTTGTTGGATCATCATGAACAGAGGCAACACACTTACGCAAGATTTCAAGACCTTCCGTCTGACGCTTAAGGTCACATTTCACATACTCAACAGGATCAGCTACAAGGATAACACCAGAACGATCCTCAACTTTTACTTCACCTCCAAGGTCAAGGATACGATCGATAAATTTCGTAACCCAAACCATTTCTTCATCATAATGGTTGATATATTTTTCGCCAAGCTTGTTGAATCCTGCTGATTTCAGAATCTGACCTTGTACTTTATGTACTAAAGCTCCGTTTGAGAGACCTGTTGTAAAAAACTGCAAAGCCTCGATTGATTTGTTTTTATCCATAATTATAATTAATTTTTAATCAATTTTCTATGTATAGAACGCTAACAACTTTTAACGAGTTTTTCCATATTTAAACCAAAACTTATCTTAAACAAAACTATATTGAATTATTACCTCTACCCTATGCAATTGATTATTAAAATGAGCGTTAGAAACAATATCAACCAAATAAAATAAGATTATCTTCCATGTATCGACTGAGCGAATTCTACGATAAAATATTAAAGAAATCCCTACCTACAGAATGTGGGATTTCATGTGAGGTCGTAGATC
>CAZQSD010000029.1:0-25038 GCA_964595885.1 uncultured Sangeribacter sp. | reverse complement strand
GAAGTCAAACATCGTCCACGCTACAAAATCTCTGACCAGACCCAGCCCTAAAAAAACAGTTAATCCGACATGCTTGCAAGCATGTCGGATTAACTGTTTTTTTATCTTATGTATTTTCTATAATCTGTTCTGCGGATTATTTACCTGTCTCAAGGATACAGATTGCAACGCGGTTCCAAGATTCTTCCTCAAACATCTCACCGATACCGCAACCTTCAGCCTGGATTCTTGATGCCGGAATCTTATAACGCTTCATGAGGGCATCCTTAACAGAATTTGCACGTGAGTTGGCGAGACGGATGTTGAGCTCTTCCGGACCATCTTTAGATGCATAACCCTTGATGACTACCTTGCTTCCGGGGTGATTGTTGAGGTAAGCTGCGATCATCTCAACATTAGGCTGCTGGTCGGGACCGATCACTGAAGAACCAATCTTGAAGAAGACGTAGCGAACTGACTCGAGGTTGTTCTTCACCTGAACTGAATTTACCACCTTCGGGGGCTGATTCTGCAACTGTTCAACCTGAGCTGCGAGACCTGCTGCAGTTGCTGTGAGAGCTGCGTTCTCGGCTGCCTGAGCATCAACCACGCCACGAAGTTCATTGATCTGACCATTGAGGGCATCTACTTCAGCCTGATCATAAGGTCTTACTGCGGTGAAGCCGTTTCCACCAAAGTTATAAGCTACACCTGCTGTAATATTGAAGTTAGCACGGTCAGCATTATAAGATGCGGAACTCTGCTTGGCTGCCGGGGAGCCTGTCATATTCCAAAGAACCGAAGGACTTACTGAAATTGTAACCTCGTCACTTACATTGAAGTTGAAGTTGAGGCCGGCTTTTGTGCCGAAATAGTTTACATCAGGGATAGCTGTCTCGAATCTGTGACCCCAGCCTGCACCGGCCTGAGCCTCGATATCGAATGGACGGGTATAACCGGGATAACCGCCGAAGAGGTTGAAGAGGCTTACTGCACCGAATGCACCTACATAGGAGTCATCGAAAGCTGTTGTGCTGTGAGGACCTCTCACATTTGATGTATTGATTGCGAACAATCCTTCTGCACCTAATCTAAAGGTAGGTGTGATTCTCTTGTCAAGCTGAAGGCCTACTACGGGTCGCATACTACCGAAAAACGCATGGTTGCTCAATGGAGTGGTTACACCACCTTTGAGTCCGAGTGACCAGTTGTCACCAAATTTCGGAGTTTCGATTGCCTGCTGGGCAGATACTACTGACATAGATCCTAATGCCAAAGCTGTAGTAAGAATAATCTTTTTCATAGTTTTAATTGTTTAGTTTTGATTAATTTGGAGGGTTAGCCCCAACGCACTTTTTTATTAAAAATCTTTTAGAAGTAATGAAGCCTGTTGTTTTGTTTTTTCATTATCATCGTCCAAGATTGTTGTTTGTCTATATAACATGGGTTCGTAAATAAAAGTTCGATTTTTGTTAAGAAATGTGATACATTTTTATTAATATTTATATCTAAATTTATGATAATAAACTAATTAATACTAATAAAAATTTTATCTAAAAACTTAAAAAATTATAATCTCCCACGCGCGAGTTTTTGCCATATCTGAACCCTGCTATAGAAGTTATGCGATTGAAGCTGGCCGACGGAGGCTATGGGAGCCGTTCACGAAAGTGCGGCGGTCGCACCGCAACACGGCTTATTTTGTACGCCCTGACTGGTCTTCTTTGGATGCTCGATATACACCGTTGACTTTGTCCCGTCCAAATCTGTAGCTTATCCCAAACAAAACATAGGCTGAATGCGCATTGAATGTCTGTCGGATTGAATAATCAGCATACTGCTCTTTAGAACGAGTCTTGTTCCAACCAAAAATATCATTCGCTTTCAATTGCAGACTAAGACGATTATTGAACAATGAGTATCTCAACGAAAGGTTAAACAGTTGAAACGACTCATAATTTATCAAATTCTGTTGCCAGGGGAAAAAGTGGGTAAACTGGGCACCGAATATCAAGGTCTTCCGTCTGTTGAGCATTACATTGGTCGAAACTTCGAGTTTACCCGACCAGTCTTCCATTTTATTAAGTTTGAAATCGGGATTGTTGCTATGCGAATACGTGCGGAACACTTCACCACCCACTTTCATCTCCCAACGATCAAAAAAATTGCGTTTATAGTTGGTATATAAGCCTGTTTTGTTGGTTGACAGGCAATTATACGGGATTGTACTTATCACATCGCTTTCATCAAAGCGTCGGATATAGCCAACGCCGTCAGAAGCGAAGGAGGTATAGATCACTGCATAAAGACCACCGAGACCATAGTAATTTATTTCCGCATTGTTGTATATCGTTGGTCTTAAAGCCGGATTACCTGCGGCATATTCATCTGTGGTGGAATAATATTTAAAAGGATTCAGTTCCCACAGATTAGGGCGCCCCATACCCATAGAGTAAGTCATATTGAATGATCCTATGCCGTTTTTATTCCATGACAGATTTACTGTCGGGAACAGGCGACCGTATTTATCCTTGTCGATTTGGGCAATCGAGAATTGGTTGCCTTCAGTCCAGGTGTACTCATATCGTAAGCCTACCTTGCCCCACAGTCCTGCGCCGAGAGAACGTGAGGCTGTTATATAGCCAGCAGCAATGCGTTCTCTGTAATCAAACAGGTTTGTTTCCGGAGAAGGTATAAATTTGGCTCCTGCCAGATAAGACAAGCGGTTGTCAGACGAATTTAGAATATCGGTATAGGCAAGCCCGGTTTCCAACTGAACCGATTTAAAAGGCAACTTGAAATCAACTTTTCCGCTATGAAATCGGTAATTGGTCGTCCCATCTTCATTAATATAGTAATTATCAATGCCATTGTCATAGGCGGTGGTGATCTCAGACCAGGTTGGGCTATGTCGGTTGAAGAAGTTATATGTCAATTGTAATGCCTCGCCTTTCTTGCCGAAAGTCCAGTCGTAAAATCCTGTTATTGTCAACGCATTGTTAGGCCGTGACTTTGTAAAAGACAATGATGATGAAGCGTAACTTCCATAGTCTGTAGCATTCACACCGTTATTAGATACTGTCTCATAATTGAAGTTAGCTATCACACCTATGTGCATATCAGGGGTGAATTTGTATCTGAACAAGGTATTGAAACCGGCATCAAAAAAATGTGATTTGGTGTGTGAGGAAGAAACACGAGAGGCAGATCCGTCAGCAAACACATATTCTATATGGTTGTCGTTGGTAGCGTAGTAATTTGACATACTTGCATCGAGCGACAAGTCAACCTTGCGCGTAGTATGGCTTATGCTCCCACTGAAATATTCACGGAGCCTGTTGCCTTGATTTAGTGAACCGTAAATGTTTCCGCGTGTGCCAAGAGTTTCATTTCGAGTGGTAATTGATATGTATACAGCGTTAGGTTCCACTGCGTATCTCGATGGAGGTGTTGTAAGAAGTTCTATTTTCTCAATATCCTCGGCACGGAGATTTTGCAAACGCATCGACATGGCAGATGCATCGAGTTCCATCAATACGCCGTCGATGATATAACGCACACTGCCTTTGCCCGCAACGCTTACTGTACCGTTGTTGACAGACACCCGGGGAATACGATCAAGGACACTCACACCGTCAAGACCTTTTGCATAAGGGTCATTCTTCACAAGATACACAAGTTTGCCCTCCTGCTGTTTAACCACAGGGCGTTTGGCTACAACCACAACCTCGTTGAGTTCAAGTTGCCTTTCCCACGAATCTGCTATCGAATCGCTGATTTCCTGTGCGGAAAGGGACGCAGGGATTAAGGCCGCTCCTAAAAGCAGCTTACTAATGATATTCATATTTGTATGATTTGAAGTTACTTAAAAGCTTTCAGCGGACCATTTATGAAAAGATAACAGCCATCGTTATCATCGTAACTAAGGCCTATGTATATTTCTTCCTCATTGTTCAGGATGACCATTGACCGGAATCTTGTTCCATTGGAAATTAAATCTTGCGAACGGACGGCTTGAGGTAAATCTTTTTCAAACAGTTGGGAGACCTTGTCAAGGAGAGATTTGTTGTCGGTTACCGTGCACCCCCTGAAATACTTATCCTCACTTTTTGAAATATTGATTGAAACACTCTTATTGGTATTATAAGAGCCATTGAACATTTGCTCCACATGTAGGTTGGGGGATTTTGCAAAGGCACATAATGATACCAGTGAGAAAACTATGATTAAGATATATTTTTTCATGATTCAGTTTATGGGTTATTAAGAGTTTCATTGATTATATTGTTAGCTCTGATTATGTATTCAAGCTCCATTAATGAAGCTTGATTAATGAGAGAATCTGCTTTAGCCATAGCAAGATTGGTGGCTTCTATGGCTTCGTTATCACTCAAACGCTTTCCATGACTATACGCGGCAATATACATGCTGGAAGTGCCGTCAGATAGAGTTGATATTTGAGGGAGTGCAAAATGTAGACTCACAAATAATATAACTGCGATACTTGCAGCAATCCCGGTGACATACTTCCAATTCCAAAGTCTTTTTTTGCGCATTGCCTTTTTAGGCCGGGGAAGCAATTGAATGTTCATAAGAGCCTTGACATCGGCAATGGATGGGGAAGTCAAAGAGGAACGGCAAAGAATGTATTCCAATTCTTTTTCCTCTAAGACGGACAACCTGCCGTCCATATAAAGTTGACAAAGTTCGTCCAGTTCTTTTATTGTCAAGTTTAATTCGTCTGTCTTCATCGGTTTAAAATCTTAATGTTTTCACGAATCCGCTTACGAGCGCGGCTCATATTCATTCTGACTGCTTCAACTGAAATACCCATGTTGCTGGAAATTTCCTCATATTCCATACACTCATAAGTAACCATGTCGTAGATCTGTTTCTGCATATCAGTCAAGCCCACTAAAATCAGTCGCTCATATTCAGCCATGTTTTCCGTAGGCATTTCATAACTGACCACATTTTCAATATCCGGTGTAGCCATGTGAATGGTATGTTTGCCACGAAGATGATCAATGCAAGTGTTGCGGAGAACATGAACCAATTTATTGCGAGCCTCTTCATCGGAATTAATCTCTATCTTTGACCACACCTTCTCGAAAGTATCCTGAATCGCATCCCTGACATCTTCGTCATCATGGAGGAGCCTCAATGCAATCCGGTGCATTTTGCTCCGAAGCGTAAGGAATGTAGATGTCAGTATGTCCTTTTTCATTATGGTATATTTTCCTTGTGTGTTCTACTATTGATACGATTGAGAGGCGCAAACGTAACAGTTGTAAAAAAATTTTTTCTCAACTGAGATCTAATCGGTCGTAATTTTATATCATCACTTACCCATTCTGTTCCTGATTAATGTGGTAATAAACTGTTTCTATCAACGGATTAAAAAGTTGGTTAAACTATTTGAGGAGAGGAAAAACAAATGAGCCTGCTTTCCGCAGGCTCATGGAAAAATTATTCTTATCTCAGCAAAATTTCAATTAAGAAAAGTTATTCTCAACCAAATAAGGGATGTGTGCGATCAGAGGAGCTGGAGGAGATGTAGCTCATCGCGGATCTCCATGCCGGAAAGGGAACGACGACGAGAAATCACACGGGCAAACTCATCGATGGCAGGGTGCAGACGCGGATTGTGGAAAAGGCGACGGGTGCGTGCCAAGGCATTGTTATACAAGTTCTCAATCTCATCTTCCTCAAGCGCGCATGTGTCACGTCCCTCACGTTCCACTTCCTCATAGATCTCCTTCAGCACATCGGCAGGCGCCTCTTCTTTCATTCTGACCACAGAACGTGCCATTACGTTTGACAGGATCATTGATGTGGTTAGATGGAAATTCTGCACCATGTTATCCCAGGTGGCCTTAGGAGACATATTTGGCGACCAGGGGAAATAATACTCGTGAGAAAACTCTACCATCGGGCCGTCGGCATCAAGGCTAACCTCGGAGATGCGGCTGATGGCGTCAAGGCTCGCAAGAGAGATCACCATGCCTGCCAATCCGTAGGCACGGTCGTCCTCATTCAGATATGTAAGGGTTAATTTTGTTTTGCTCATATTGGTATGTCGGTTTTGATGACACGTTGTCTTATCTTATCAACGAAAACAAAGCCTCTTTAGTTTATCAGTATCGTAAGGCCTCCGGTCACCACCACTCCCTGAGTAGGGAGACAGGGCAAGACTTCATCATGACGGTTCAGCAGATTGTCGGCCTGTAGCCACACTGACACCGACGGAGAAAAACTCCATGTAGCCGACAGATTGAGCAAAGTCAGATCAGGAAGCCTCATGGAACGCAACACCGGTTCATTATCACCCAGCGTGATTCCACCGGGAGCCACAGGGATGGCTGAGGTAGTATAGATTCTTCTCACTCCACGATAATCATATCCTACCATGATACGTAGCGGACTGATCGGTTTTACAGACGCCTCCGCGCGTGCTGTCACTCTCGGACGGTCATAGCCGTTGAAAAATCCTTTCTTATCTTTCTGAGGCTGCCAGCTTCCCTCTGCCCGTAGGCTAACCGCTGAGGATGGCTCATAAGCCAGATGTGCGCCGACACTGTAGCCATGCAGATTGATGCCATCCGTATTCAGGGAATATTGCATCTTCTCACTGCTCACCACCAGCGGGTCCATGCCGGCTACGGGTGAGCCACCATAGTCAAGCCATGCCTGATACCATCCTCCAAGCGGGAGGTGCTTGCTCACACGGTAACGAATGTCAGCACCGATTGAGAAGCCCGCAAACGGACCCACATTCACACCGAAAGAGGCATCCAAAGGGGTATAGGTGGGGCGCGTGGAAACAAGCGCGGGCATACAGTAATAATCATACTCCCGAAGGTGAGCAAGTGTGTTGAGAGTGCTCCCGCCCAACAGATTCAGGTATAGACCGAATCCACCCGACTGAACAGCAAATTTCACATCAGGAGCCACATGGAAGAACGAATATCGGTTACCGTCCGGGCCGGCATTAAACGAGAGGTCAACATCCGCACCGAGGCGCAGGTCAAGAAGCCCATGGGTAAACCTATAATAAGGGGTCAAGGTCAACATGCCGTAGTTGTCAGGCCGGACCAGCGTCTCTTCAGCCACCCCGGGAGAAGACCACGTGAACACCTCCTTTTTCCCACCATAGAAAAGCATATTGAGATCAGCATCAAGCCCGACTGTAGATCCGGTTTCCCAGGGCATCTTCAGATAGCCGGCAAGCTCGGCATGGGTCTCACGACTCCCCTTGCCTGTAGGATAATCCCAGGAGAAAGGAAGCGGAAGGGTGCGGAAAGCCATATGCCGCACTCTCGCCGTCGCTCCATATTCCGCCGACGAACCGGCCATCAGCAATGAGTTCCAATCAAGCTTCAGGGAAACGTCGTTAAGTGTCTGTCTCGGGACAGACCGATCATTTTCCAAAGGCGGCAACATGGAGCCATAATAATTAAACAGGCCAACATGATAATCAAAGGCGGCATCGAATCTCCCCACATCCTTCACCACATGGGTAGCATACAGGCCCACCGATTCATCATAACGGTATTGGCTCACATCATACGTGGCCTCACTCAGCTTCGGTTTCCAAAGGGAGGTGGAATTATGCTGCAGACGAATGCCCACGAGGGTAGACGCATTGTCTACGAACCGGTAGCCTGCGCTGAGCGTAGAGTTAAGCCAGGAACCTACCCCAAACTCAAGATACCCTCTGTGGCGTTCATATTCCTTAACGTCTCGCCAGCCTGTGGCGGGAAGGGCAAGCAGATAAGGGGAAAATGAAGCTGCCACTCCCCCCCATTCATACTCCATAGGGGCAGAGTCGAGGGTAAAATTCATTGCCTGTGGGAAAGCATTGACACGGTCTACGCGAATCACCTCCGGCACATATTTACCTTCCACACTTATCGACTCATGCAGCTGAGCCTGTGAACCCAACCACCCCGTCAGGGCGATCGCCACTCCTGCGACACGGTATAATCTTTTATCTATCATATTCATCAGGTGATAGTTGATAATCTAATTTATCTGGCTTTCCATTTCTCAAGACGGGAGGAAATCATGTCATGTATGTCAAGCTCCTTACCCGGATAATTGTCGCGCAGACTCTTCAGGTATTCCACTGCCAGATAGTCTTTTTTCTTCTCATGATAGACATCGGCAAGGGCGATGAAACCGCGTGCCAGCCAATACTCATGAGGCGAACCTTCATCAGTAAATGCCGCAAGCACTTTCTCAGCGTCCGTCATGTTGCCTGAGTCGAAATAATGCTGACCTAAACTGACGGCGGCTTTAGCTCCGGAAAGGCTTTTCGGATTTCTGGCAAGCCGCTCAAGAGTGGCAACGGCAGTCCTCACATCGCCGTCTTTAAGCATGGCCGATGCCTCATAATATTCAGCTTCTTCCAACTGGTCAGCAGAGATGCCACTGCTGGTCTTCACCAATGAGGCATACTTCCGGCGTTCCGAATCCTTGTCGGTGTTACGCATGATGCCGGCATAAGCATCGCCAATATAGTCGGCTCCTCCCTTGGCCTCAAGCTGGCGGTAGGCCTCAAGCGCACCCTTTCTGTCGGTCAACTCACCTGTTTCCAGCAATTGTGCCTTCATCAGGAGAGCCTCCGGCACCTGTGGAGAATCGCTACGCCGTGACAAAAGGGAGTTAAGTGCACGCAAGGCACCCTCACCATCACCTGTCTCATTTTTACCGTTGGCTATGTCAAGAAGAGCGCGGGCCAGGAAACGCCCGTTAGGATAATTCTCCACATAGCTTTCAAGCAGCCCAATGGAAGTGACATTATCGGCATAGGCTGTCTCAGCTCCCTCAAAGGCCAGCGCCTCCATTTCATCAGCATCAATCTGAGGCGCATCAGGCACAGACCGCAGGAAGGCGGCATATTCGTTGAGGCCGCCGTTGGCGGCGTAGAAGCGACGGAGGTCATCATTGGCAAGAGCCGCCTCCTCGCTCGTAGGCCATTTGGATATCACATCCTTATAGGCATCCTCGGCCTTGTCATACTGCTTCGCCTGCATATAAGTGATGGCAAGATTGAGCATCCCCTTTCGCGCCTGTGCGCTCTGCTTATAGGATGAGCGCAATTCCTCGAATGCCTGCACCGCTTTGGCCGTCTCCCCTATCCCGGAATATGTCTGGCCCTTCTCAAGAAGTGCGTTGGGGAGCCATTTTGAATTGGGAAACTCTGAAGGCATAGCGGAAAGTTCGGCAAGCTTTTTCTTTATGTCGCCTGCAAGCCCATACATCACGGCACGCCGATATGTGGCAAAATCCTTATCCTGCGCACCGTTCTCTATCGCTGCCGTATAGTTCTTCAAAGCAAGCCGATATTCCCCGGAATAATACTGTGCATCAGCCATCCTTATAAGCGCGTCGTCATAAAGACGCTTCGGAAGCATGGGGTTTGCCTTCATGCTCGCGGCAAAATTCTCGGCAGCCTGGCCATACTTGTCTTGCATAAGCTGGGCATAAGCCAGGTTATATATGGCGAGAGTGCGGTTTTCACCGCGCTTGTCGGCGGCAAGATAATCCTTATATGCCGTCTCTGCCTCAGAATACTTTCCCAGAGCATAGCAGGCATCACCAAGCCACAGACTGGCCTGAGCACGTAGCGCCTGGTCGCCCCGGATAGCCACTGCCTCACGCAGATAAGTGCGGGCTGCCTCCGGCCGGTTGTTTGACATGCACTCCATTCCAAGCTCATACAGAATCTTCTGTTTGGCCTCCATCACCTTTGACGAAGGATTGGAGATCCTGTTGATGCTTTCAAGCGCCCGCGCATAATCCTTCTCATTGAAATAGGCCGTGGCAAGATATTCTTCCACCTGAGGGGCATACTTTGACTTCGGGAAGCGGGTGAGGAAGTCGTTAAGAAGAGGAATGGAGGAACTGAACGGTATGTTGCCGCCGCGTGTGCGGGCAGCCAGATAGTTATAGAGCGCTGCCTCCGTCACGTCGCGGTCGTATCTCATCTTCGATGCTTTCTCAAACGATATAGCCGCCGCATTGTTGTCGCCTTCTCTCACGGCAATCTGGCCAAGATAGACATACGCACTCTGGGCCAGATCATTGTCAAGGTCAGTTAGGGAAGCGAACCTTTGCTGCGCACTGTCATAGTCTTCCTTGCCATATTCTATTACACCAAGCACGTAAACCGCATCACTCGCAGGGTCAAGCCAGGAGGTATCGACATAATTGGTGAGAAACGATTCGGCAGCCTCATATTTTCCAAGCTTAAAGAAACTGAGTCCCACAATCCTCTGCATCTCCGGCAGCAATTCCGCCACCGGTTTCTTCTGCATCAGTGATCTTCCATGATTAATCACATTCTCATATTGCCCGCGCGTGTATTCGATCTGCACCATGTAGTATGCAGGGGCAAGCCCTTCAGGATTATCATCACCCAGTCTTTCCGCCACATCCTCGAATTCCCGGTAAGCCCTGTCATAGTCGCCCTTCACATAGTGAATATAAGCTATATAATAGTCGGCGGCAAGGTTAAATTTTCTGTTGTCATGCAGTTTCTCAAAGATAGGAAGGGCTTCGTCATATCGCCCGCACTTCACCATTGAGAGAGCTTTCCTGTAATCATACAGCGGCCGGTCAGCAGGATTTATACGTGAGAAGTCAATTTCCTCATAAGCTATGAGGGCATTTCCGAAATGATGGGCGAAGAAGAAATAATCAGCCGCGGCAAGCCTGGCTGCCATTGCCTGCGTTGATGCGGGATAAGAGTCGGCAAACTCACGAAGCAAGCTGACGCAATCGGCATCACCCCTTTCGTAGAGGGCCATGGCGAGAAGATATGTGAAATCTTCTCTCTCCTGCAAGCTCATCTCCACGCCCTGCGTGTCAAGATGCCTAAGCTGGTCGATCACCCCGGCATAGTTATTCTCATCCATCATTATCCGGGCGCGCTCCATATATCCTGCCGCAAGGGGGCTGAGGCGATCCTCCCGGTTCAGATGTGCGCCGCTTCCGCTAAAAGCAGTGGTCGAGAATAGTAATAATGCGAAGGTTCCCCGAAGGAGAAATTGTCGTGGAATATTCATTTTGTATGGTTTAATGAAAAAGGGTGAGGCCGGCACTGTGAAACAGTAACCGGCCTCTGGGGATAGGATGGATTTAGGGAGGTAGTCCATAGCAGAGTCGAACTGCTCTTTAGAGAATGAAAATCTCTCGTCCTAACCGATAGACGAATGGACCGACACAATCCTTATTTACCAGCTGCATCAGTAGTTCCGACACATGCTGAAGGATAATATTTTAGAGTCAATGGTCTGATAAAAAAGACCGGCGTGATTACGCAAGCTTGTTAATGTGCTTAGCAAGACCGCTGCAAAGGTTGCCCGCCTTATTCTTTGAAATGATATTCTTGCGGCCAAGACGCTGAAGGAGTGCGCTCACTTTGTTGTAAGCTTCCACAGCTTCTGCTTTGTCAGTCATTTTGCGCACACGACGCACAGCGTTGCGTGCGGTCTTTGCCCAATAGCGGTTTTCGAGTCTTCTTTTCTCCGCCTGGCGTATTCTCTTTAATGATGATTTATGATTTGCCATCTTAAAAGTTATTCTTTGACTTTCGTTTTAAATTTGGTAGCCCATAGCAGAGTCGAACTGCTCTTTAGAGAATGAAAATCTCTCGTCCTAACCGATAGACGAATGGGCCACTCTTAGACGACTGCTCCCGCTCCGGGGGCATTTCGCGGTGCAAAGTTAGTGCTAATTGTGTGAACTTCCAAATTTTTCACCCTAAAATCATAATTTTTTTATCTTTTATCGTAAATTTCTCCTAAATAAGCTGCTTTTAACTGTTATCACTCCTCTTTTTATAACCTTTTCCCCTCTTTTTAGCGTTTAGAATATGTAACCTTACCATGAATGCTTTTGTCGGCAGACAAGGTACATTTAAATTAAAAAGATTCCACTCCTATGAAAATGTATTGTAAGAACACGGGCACCTATGTTTCCATGCTCGGAGGCGAAAAGGTGATAGATATGCTTCCGCGCTTAGGCACGGAACTTCCTTTCTATCCTATCTGTGCCCTCGTCAATAATAAGACCGAAGATCTATGCTTCCCGCTTTTTTCTCCGAAGCAAGTAGAGTTTTTGAGTTCAGACTCGCCCATCGGCAGGCGCGTATATGTACGCTCTCTGTGCATGATGCTCTATAAGGCTGTGGAGGAGGTAATGCCCGGCGTGACCTTGCGCATCGAACATTCCATGTCAAACGGCAACTATTGCAGATTGCTCAAAGATAATGAGCCGGTCTTCGTCTCCGAGGAAACAGTGGCTGAATTGATAGCCCATCTCCGTAAGCTCGCCGACACAAACATACCATTCCACCGACATGAGAGGCTCACAAAAGATGTCATCCCGGTGTTCCGCAAACAGAAACTGGAGGCAAAGGTCACTCTCTTAGAGACAACCCACGAGCTTTACACCACCTATTACCGCCTCGGCGACCTCGCCGACAGCTATTATGGCCCACTCGCCCCCAGCACCGGATTCATCTCCAAATTTGATCTCCGTAAATATAAGGACGGTTTCCTCCTCTTCGCATACACAAAGGAGGAAACTGACGAGATCCTGCGCCGCAATCCGCCTCAGGAGAAAATGTATAAGGCTTTCACGGATCAGCTGATGTTTAACAAGGTGATTCAGGTAAAAAATGTAGGCGAACTGAACATCGCTGTACGCAACCGCCGCACTGCCGAACTAATCAATGTGGCAGAGGCCATGCACGACAAACTGCTCGGTCGCATAAGCGATGATATTGCCGCCCGACGTAAGGAAGGAGGCGCAGGCATCGTGCTCATAGCAGGCCCGTCGTCTTCAGGAAAGACCACCTCCACAAAACGTCTCGCCATCCAACTGATGACAAATCTTATCGTGCCGAAGATGATCTCTCTCGATGATTACTTCATTGACCGTGAACAAACTCCGCGCGATGAAAGTGGAGAATATGACTATGAGAGCCTTTACGCTCTTGACCTTGACCGACTGAATACTGACCTCTCACGCCTGCTGCGGGGTGAGGAAATCAACCTCCCGACCTATTCCTTTGAGTTAGGCCGTAGGATAGAGAAACACCGTCCGCTGAAACTTAATAAGAATGATGTGTTGCTCATTGAGGGAATACACGGCCTGAATCCGGAACTCACGCGCTCCATCAATCAGGATGAGGTTTATAAGGTGTATGTCTCCGCACTTACCACCCTAAAGATTGACAATCACAACTGGATCTCAACCAGCGACAACCGTCTGCTGCGCCGTATCGTGCGTGACAGCAAATATCGCCACATCTCGGCTCTCGACACTATACGCCGCTGGCCAAGTGTGCGCCGGGGTGAGGAGAAGTGGATATTCCCATTCAGCGAGAATGCTGACTCTACGTTCAATTCATCGCTGATATTCGAGCTTGGCGTCATGAAGAACTATGCGGAGCCGGTGCTTCGCGATGTGCCGCGTGACGATGCGGCTTATGCCGAGGCTTACCGTCTGCTGCGCCTCCTCAGCTACTTCGAGCCAATCCCTGCTGATCAGATCCCCACCACTTCCCTTCTCCGCGAGTTCCTCGGCGGCTCCTCTTTCCGCTACTGATTTTCTCCTTCGTTATTCTGCTTGAATCACAATAGACCTGTTATAATTTGGTTGGATACTAAAAATTTTTAGCATCCAACCAAATTATAACTATAATCTATACAGGCATTTACTGGATTTTTTACATTTTTTCATAATAAAATTTCTTCACTGATGAACAAATTTCAGTTTTTGATGTTATAATTAATAAGCTGCAGCATGAGATAAGGATTAATCATGTAATAATGGTTAATGAAGATAACGAGATAGACAGGGATCCTGCTATAAACAAAGTTTAGATTTTACATAACTCCCACAGATTTTTTCAGTAATCGTAAACGATTGCTTACATTCCCAGATTTGTTATGGTTTATTAATTTTACAATTTTATTTATTCAGAAATGAACATTAAAACCAAGGGTAGCAGAAACCTGTACTTTGCAATGCTATGTACAACAGCTGTTTGTACAGCATGTGTAGGCGGGGGAAGCTATGTTGAGACCGACTCTGTAAAGGAGTCTGGCGAATGTCCGGAGAAAAATGCAAAAAGTGAGTTTGTCCTGGGCAACACTGTGAAAACCCGCTACGACTTGCCCCAAGGGTATCACCGGGTAAAGACAGAAAAGGGATCATTTGAGGAGTATCTCCAGAATCTTCCATTGAAACCGGAAGGGTATCCCACCCATCTTTATGATGGCACGGAGAAAGATAGAAAGGTCGCCACCTCAGTTATCGATATGGATGTCGATTCGGCAAACCTCCAGCACAGCGCAGATGCGATAATCCGTCTCCGGGCGGAATATCTATACAAGACAGGTCAGTTTGACAAGATTCACTTTAACTTCACTAATGGATTCCGCTGTGACTATTCGAAATGGGCGCAGGGCTTTCGGGTCAGGTTCACAGGGAAACGGGCAAGATGGTACCGGGCAGCCGAGAAGGAAGACTATTCCTACCCCACCTTTAGAGAATACCTCCGCATAGTGTTTGCTCACGCAGATGAGAGATCGCTTGCAAGGGAGATGAAAGATGCCACACCGGATGATTTTGGCATTGGAACAGTGATCTTCAATCCCGGCAAGCCCCGACATGCAGCCATTGTTGTGGATATGCTGAAAAGAGATGTTAACGACTGCAGTTGAGGAGATTTGGAAGTGGTCCTCCTTGCACAGGGAGGTAACCCCGCACAAGAGATTGAGATTATAAAGGGCAATGGAGATGAATATGGACTTTTCAGAGGAAGCAGAGCCGACATTAAAAGTCAGATGGACCCCAAGAATCCCAGAAATATTTGGACCACCCCAAGCTATGGGGAACGAAGACTGAATCGTCAAGGAGGAAGGGTATTCACAAGAGATAGGGATTATGTTAATAAACAACTTAAAATCTTTAGGTAAAAATGGGAAAACAAAAACTTATAAAAAAAATGAAAATGTTCCCACAGGGAACACCTGTATAGGTTGAATTATTTGATAATGGTGACATTGAATATGTGACTCCTTTACAGGAAGTAGAGGTGATTGGTTACGCATCAGACTCACAATTGGGTAAGAATGCCGATTATTCACAGTACCATGATTGGTATCTTGACAAATTGAGGGAAGAGGCGCACGAAAAGGCTCAGTATGCAAGAGTGGGTTTTGCTCCATTGACTACACCGGCAAGCGATTCTGCGATTATCGATGGAGATTCGCTGAAGTATAAACAGCGACAATTTGGAGACACGATTCAGAAGAGACTTGATACCGGGTTTTATGCAAATCATCCGGCAGTTTGGGAGATGGACAGCCTCCTTTTTAAGAGAATGGACAGACCAATGAGCGGCTTCTCATGTATAAACTCAAATACGAGCTATTATGGCACCCGGTTCGCTGATATGAACAACCGTCATTTTGAGAGCGTCCACAGTGGATTCAAGCCGGTATCTTTAGATTCTCTTATAAAAGGAGATATTATACAATTAAGACGACCCTGGCATGCCGGGGAAGAAGGTTTCAGGCCTCACCATGCGGTGATGTTTGACAGCTATGATGAAGACGGAGATATAAATGTATGGGATTAGCATGGGGATATTGGATTAACTGTCCCTAAATTTACAGCTTACTTACATGCCACTCCAGACAACCCAGAGGAAGAGGTATTCAGAGCTAAGAATGCTTTCAGGTTTATAGGCGACGGCCAGACTGAGGATGAGATAAAGGCAGCCTACAAGGCTTACAGAGAAAGAAATAATATTCAAGATTAAGGCATAGACCCTTGCACACATCCTGCGTTGTGTGCAGGGGTTTTATCTTGAAGAGAAGCATGATTCACCTGATTCAATTGATTCATTCTTCTTAGTTATAAGCCATGACATCAACTTGTCAGTCCACCCCGCAAGAGGAGATGGGCAACTTAATAATTTCACGTTTTATCTCCATTTTACATTATAAAGTTAGATTTTGTGTTAAAAATTACATTTTTTCTAATTTTCCAGTGCAAAGTTAAGGATTTTATGGTAGATCAGACAAAATATGAGGAAATATCACAAAAGAAAAATCTACCAATTTATTTTTTTCGATTACCAAACGGTATTTCTTTGCAGATTTGAATTTTTATTTCTATTTTTGTGATATACTTTTCTTTATCCACACTCTATGGCAAATAACCATGAATATACAACCCCCGGTGTTTTCATCGACCCCACTACTGATCCAGGCTTTAAGATCCTCTTCGGTAGGGAATCTTCTGCCGAGATACTCATTGATCTTCTCAACACTATCCTTGACAGAAAGGATAATCCGATCCGGGAAGTGACATATCTTGACAAAGAGAAAACAAAAGAATCCTCCACGGAACGAAGCATGACTTTTGATATCCATTGTGTGACCGACAACAGAGAGCGGTTCATCGTAGAAATGCAGAATATTCCTCAAGAATGGTTTATTGAACGGTGTCTCATTTACGGCTCAAGGGGTATCACGGCCCAATCTAAACCCGGGAAATGGAATTACAGGTATATGCCCGTAATAAGTATAGCTTTCACAAACTTTACAATTCCACGTTTTAAAGGACAAGTGATTGCTGACGGAGTTGTTATCGACAGGTACAGCGGTAAACTGATGACGGATCGCCTCCGTTTAATATTCATACAACTTCCGCAATTCAAAAAATTGAGACCGGAAGAGTGTGACAATGCGTTCGATGAGTGGATTTATACAATCAAAAACATGAGAAATATGGAAAACATACCTTTTGCAGAGAGTAAACCCATTTTCAGACGAGTGGAGAATCTGGCTAAGATGGAGAATCTTTCTCCATCGGCAAGAATGGAATATGAAAAAGAACTGAAAGCATATTGGGACTATTGGAGCACCATGAAATTTGCACGGAAAGAAGGATTAACTGAAGGTCGTGCTGAAGGTCGTGCTGAAGGTCGTGCTGAAGGTCGTGCTGAAGGAGAAAGACTGCGCTCCCGGGAAATTGCCAAGTCTTTAAAAGACAGAGGCGGCCTGCCTCTGGAAGAAATCGCTTCCATCACAATGTTACCTTTGGACGTAGTGAAGCAACTATGATTTTTTCAAGCACCCTTAATAGGCAATAAGGTTTTATCGGTTATGCCGGTATTCGGGCAGATCTCCGAGACTCAGAGGACGAGGACTTTTCATGAATTCCAGCATTATGAATATTCGGTTTGAAGTTGGCTTTATCTCCGCTTGCTGTATGAAAGATGCCACACCGGATGATTTTGGCATTGGAACAGTGATCTTCAATCCCGGCAAGCCCCGACATGCAGCCATTGTTGTGGATATGCTGAAAAGAGATGTTAACGACTGCAGTTGAGGAGATTTGGAAGTGGTCCTCCTTGCACAGGGAGGTAACCCCGCACAAGAGATTGAGATTATAAAGGGCAATGGAGATGAATATGGACTTTTCAGAGGAAGCAGAGCCGACATTAAAAGTCAGATGGACCCCAAGAATCCCAGAAATATTTGGACCACCCCAAGCTATGGGGAACGAAGACTGAATCGTCAAGGAGGAAGGGTATTCACAAGAGATAGGGATTATGTTAATAAACAACTTAAAATCTTTAGGTAAAAATGGGAAAACAAAAACTTATAAAAAAAATGAAAATGTTCCCACAGGGAACACCTGTATAGGTTGAATTATTTGATAATGGTGACATTGAATATGTGACTCCTTTACAGGAAGTAGAGGTGATTGGTTACGCATCAGACTCACAATTGGGTAAGAATGCCGATTATTCATCGTTTTCAATTGATTTCTCCTTCCAGTGACAAGCAATGACATCAACTTGTCAGTCCACCCCGCAAGAGGAGAAGGGTAACTTAACAATTTCACGTTTTATCTTCATTTTACATTACAAAGTTAGATTTTGTGTTAAAAATCACATTTTCTCTAACTGTCCAGTGCAAAGTTAAGGATCTTACGATAAAATTGTATGCGAGTGGGTAATAAAAACAGAGGGCAATCCGTGAAAAGATTGCCCTCCTTCCCATATAATAGTGAGAAAAAGAATGGTTAGAAAATTTGTTTGGTTGAATTAATAGTGCCGTCAGACATTCGGTCTATGCGGATAAGCAATCCCATCCCTTTAGCCACAGAGTCAACGCGCATCCCCTGCAGATTATACCACTCGCTGCTTAGCACCTCGGCAGAAACAGTCTCAGTCATTTCTACCCCATTTGATGTCCCATCAGGATAGGTTGACGTATTGCAGTTGACCGGTTTGCCTTTCTTGCGGTCAATAATCACAGCCACCACACGCAACTTGTTTTTATCCTGCACCAATTCCGGCTTGTCAAGTTCCTCAAGATTGAAGACGCAGCTATGGGTTATTTTCTCATTAGCAGTAATGGTTTCCGGAATAGAGCCTGGAAAGCCATCAACATATTTCCCATCAAGAATCACATCATTAAACACAAGTCCCGGCATCGGGTCTGTGCCGTGAGTAAACAACTCTCCCCATTTTCCGGGCATTGAGGGATTATCAACAGGTTCTTCCCCCTCTTTCGGAGCATAGTAATTGGTCTGGAGCCATGTCGGGTCTGACAAGCCGTCAATCAGCAGCATATAGGAGATGCCAAAGTCAGCCTTTGTGTAATTCTCTACAAAACGTACTGAAGAGGTTGCCTTCAATGCAGTCTGGGAGTCATCGGTCCATGTTATCTCAACGTCAATGTCGGCGGCAGTGAATGTATTGGCATACCTTGGCCATATAGTATAGATGTTACGTAAGTCCACTGTAATTCGATTTATATAGCCATCCGGGAATCCATTAGGAGAATTAGGCCACTTGCCACTATAAGCCATCGCATCACCGGAGTGATAAGCAACCCCAACAAATCTGTCGGGATACTCCTCATGCATCGTCTCTAGGGCAACATATCCTCTCGGACAATAGCCACACCATAGGCCTGTATATTCTTCCACCAAAGGTCGGTTGGCCGGTATGAACGGAAGCACCTTCACAGGAGCCACACTGATTGGAGCCAAGTCATTATTTGCATCCCCATTTACAGCGGTAATATTCAAAGTAAGGTCATATGTACCTGCCGTCGGGATCTGACCGATTTCAATGGCTACCGGGCAAGAAACTCCCCACGTTGCCGGAATCGGGGTAGAAAAAGTATGCTCTCCCTCTCCCGAAAGATTGGCAATACTATAAGTGTAGGTCACCTTCTCGATCGGGTTGAGTCCGTGATTGGCCACTGACGCTGTGACCACCACAGCAGGGTCTTCCGCAGAACACATAACATCTTTCGGAATGCTGAATGAGGCGGCATTATCCTTAAAGTCACCTTCAATGATTACTTTCATGACGCTCACTCCGCAAGCCTCTGCGCTGCAGCTGTTCCATTTGAGTTTTGAGCGAGAAGAGTGAATGAACAATCCATCTTCATTTACCACATCAGCCACTATAACAGGTTCACCGGTAAAGGCAGTGACCTCATTTACAGTGAATGAATATCCGGCATAGACAGGACCATCTATGGTGTAGGGCTCTGAGAAGGTTATATTCAATATACCATCGGTCAGCATGCCCTCGGCCGACATTATATCCGGATCATTGACATATTTGCCGTTGTCACGCTTTAGCTTCAGTTCATTTGTCAGCCAGCCGGAAAAGTCCGATACGTTATCCCCACCAGGCAGTTCCACAGATATCCCCTTAATCACAGTTCCTTTCAAAGATGGCTCGTCAATAAGTATTGCCACATCATAGGTCTCAGCCTTGTCGTAGCCAAAGCCATGGTAAGGAAAGTTGCCACTGTTATAGGAATACGTAATCTCAGCTGCACTTGCCCCTGCGTATAAGGTCATGGCATAAGCCATAATTATATATCTCAGTTTCATAGATCCAAATTTGTTATTACGGTTATTACAAAGTGTGCCACAGAAGGACTCCCCGGCAGCACACCCAGATTACCTATTCTCTAAATCAAACATATTGATTATTCAAAAATCATTTCACCATCACCTTGCGAACGCTGCCGTCGCTCATACGAATGATATTAAGACCCTTTGTAGGTGCATTGAGTTTCTTTCCATCGATGCTGTATCTCTCAACCTCAACCACTTCTCCAGTGTTGACTGTGTCAATGGCGGTTACGCCTGCGAAGCTTTCACCGTTCTTGAGGTCAACGATCATGCGCTCGCTGGACTCAGAATAAATTGCTGCATAGCCTTCACCCTTTATTGCCTCAACAGCATACCCGTAGAAGTCAAAACTGTTGGCATTAATACCTGAGAAAGATGCTGAAGTATCTTCAGTAACCTCGCTACCCATGTACGTGTAAGTGAAATCACCCTTCTTAAGACTCTGGGAAATCTGAATATAGTCGATGAAGATCATGTCGTATTGCGGTCCTGTGATTTGCAATTTTGCTACCTCCAATCCGTGGGTAGGGAGTTCAAATTCACCTTCAAACACATCTCCATTTACAGGTACCTGATACAAATTTCCAGCAAATTTAACATAAAATATTTGAACATCATTAACAAATTGAGCTCTCAAAGAGATCACAATCTTATCGTCACCAGCCACATAAAGCTCCGGAGTAAAGAGCCAATAGTTCTCATAATCAAGCCCTAACATTCCATCAACAAGGAGGACATGATCAATTTCAGTATCCCAACCGGGTGTAGAAGTGAGGTCATCTATAGTTAAGCCACTGGATGATTCGACAACATCTGGATCATAAATATCATCTTTGTCGGTATAGCCTGAGACGTTATCAAAATCTTCCTCAAATATAATGAAGTTATCATTATCTTCCACTACACGATTCACACCATATAGATTCACCTCATAAGAATCAGCTTTTACAACCGATTGCCAATTGGCAGTAAATGAATCAGGGTTAATGTCAGTTGCATCATTCACAATAGGAGCTGCAATCTTATTCATCGGAATTATTTCATAATCAGAGAACTGAAGAACATAATGTGAACGCACAGCATAGTAATAGTCAACAGCCGGATCCAATCCCTCATATGTGAAAGAAGTTGGTTCTCCTGCGCTTACTCTGCCATAATTAGTGTATGGAGAATCCATTCCACCCATGATTTCTATATATTCCTCTACCGTCATGCCATATTCTTCAAGCATTGCCATCGTTTCAGGGTCAAATACCGGTGAAAATAGAGGCTCGCCAGTCTCTTTATCATATCCCTCAAGAGTGAAAAGATACATATAATAGTTGTACGATTTTCTAACTGGCTGGAAATTAACTGTGAAAGAAGTTTCGGTAACATCTGTCACACTGTCAATTATAGGAGCCGGCATAAACTTATCAATAGAAGAAGTCACCTTAATATTGTCTAAGAGCACGCCGTCGCTGCAGAAGAACGATATATAAGCGTCATTATACGCGGTGAAGTTATCAAATTCAACAGTCACTTCATACCATCCGAAACTTTCGTAAAGTCTAAGATTTGACAACAGGGCACCCGGATAACCGTCTTCCTCTCCTACTTGGAAGTTCTTAAAATCATCAGTATATAACCCCACACTAATAGTGGAACCATCCCAATGCCAAGTGTGTCCTCCTTCATCTTCCCAATACACAGGAGAATATTTAGCAAGAAATGTTACCTTCACGGAGCCTGAATAATCTCCTTTTGGAGTATTGATACAAGCTTTATAATTCGGATCAAAGGTGCGCAGAGCACATGTACCACCGGCAGAATATACCTTATCGCCTGTCCACTGCATGTCATCGTTCATGAGTTGAGGGTCTATCAGAGGATTCTCATCCGACACAAGAGGATTATCATAGTCAGGATCCTCAACAGAACCTTCAATCCATTTGTCAAAATTCTCATACACGAGCAATTCTGCCGTAGAGCTTACTTTTGCAGGCGTTTCCACTGGTTTTTCCCCTATGGGCACTGCTGTTACTCTCACCTCCGCAGAGGTGCCTGCTGCCATTGCTGCAGCAATAAATGTCGCCATTAAAATTTTTTTCAAATCTGTCAGAATGAGCGGTAATTATTTTGATTATTTAAAGAGTTTACTTTACAAAGACCTTGCGTATGCTGCCATCGCTCATACGGATAATGTTGAGACCTTTAGAGGGAGCATTGAGTTTCCTGCCATCTATGCCATATCTCTCCACTTCTTTAACCTCCCCGTTGCTGATGATGTCAATTGCCGTTACTCCGGTGAAACTTTCTCCATTCTTGATGTCGACTATCATGCGCTCGCTGGGCTGAGAATAAATCGCAGTGCTGCCTTCTCCTTTTATTGCCTGGACAGCGTATCCATAGAAGTCAAAGCGGTTGGCATCAAGACCAGTGAAAAATGCAGAAGTGTCTTCGGTAACCTCTTTACCCATATAAGTATAGGTTAAGTCACCTTTCTTAAGACTCTGAGAAATCTTTATATAGTCAATAAAAATTATATCGTAATCAGGACCTGTGATTTGTAATTTAGAGATGTCCAATCCATTTGTAGGAAGCTCAAATTCACTTTCAAACACATCTCCGGAAACTGGCACCTCATAGAGTTTACCGGCAAATTTAATGTAAAAAGTTGGATCATCATTGGTAAACTGAGCTCTGAGAGACACTACAATCTTATCATCGCCTGCCACATAAAGATCAGGTGTATAGAGCCAGTAGTTATAGTCGTCAAGCCCTAACATTCCGTTGACAAGAAGAGCATGTTCAATTTCAGTCTCCCAGCCGGGCGTGGAAGTGAGGTCATCCATGGTCAGCCCACTCTCCGGACTAACCACATCGGGATAATATATATCAGTTGCCTCAGTGTGATTGCCCACTTTGTCAAAATTCTCTTCAAAAATAATGAAGTTGTCTGTGTCTTCTGAGACATTGTTTACGCCATATAGGTTCACCTCATAGGTGTCAGCCTTCATAATTTGGCTCCAATTAGCTGTAAAGGAATCGGTTGTAATGTCAGTTGCTTCGCCTACTATGGGAGCGGCAATTTGATTCATAGGTATAATGTCATAGTCAGAGAACTGATACATATAGTGGGCACGCACGGCATAATAATATTGCGTTTCCGGATCAAGTTCGGTATATGTGAAAGTGGTGGGTTTCCCTTGATCAATATCGCCATAGAAAGTATAGGGAGAGTTCATGCCGCCCATCATCTCAACATATTCCTCCAAGGAGATGCCAAATTCCGAGAGCATTGCCATGGTGTCAGGATCGAACATGGGTAAAAAGATTGGTTCGCCTGTCTCTTCATCATATCCTTTGAGGGTGTATAGATATAGATAATAGTTGTAAGCTTTTCTTACGGGTTGGAAATTGACTGTAAAAGAAGTTTGTGTTACATCTGTTACGCTTTCGATTACCGGGGCAGCAATAAAATTGTCGACAGAAGACGTAACCTCGATATTGTCAATTTCAACAATCTCACTGGTTGAGAAAGAGATAAACGAATCATTGTAAGCTGATAAATTGTCAACCTCTATTTTCACCTTACACCATCCCTGCTCTTCATATAAGCGCACGCTTGCCAATTCATAAGCCACCCCTCCTACTATCTCCATACGCCTATTGCTGGCATTAGATATTGCCACATCAATCGAACTGCCCGTAAATCTCTGGCGCACTTCTTCTCCCTCATCATTGACGACATACCAGTAAGTAGGAAGTGCTTTGGCAATGAATGTGATCGTAAGCGAGCCTGAGTAATCATTCATTGGAGTATAGAGGAAACTCGGATATAGGGGAGTGGGGCTTGAAGTCTGTATCACACATGTGCCCTCATTGGAGAATACATAATTCCCGATCCACCCTTCTTGGCCTCCCATAAGGGCTGCCGGTATTTCATTCGTTTAAGGATTCTCAATAGGAGTATTCAGACTCTCTTGTGGAACTGAGGCCGAAGTAAGGGGACCTTCAATATAAGGAATAGTCAAATCAGAGAAATCTTGGTCAACAAGAATGTCGGCAGTTGAGACTACTTTTCTGATTGGGCTGACAGGTTTCTCCCCAAGTGGAGTCACTGTTACCTTTACCTCTGCTGAGGTTCCAGCCACAAACATTGCGCTCAGCAACGCAGGAAGTAAAATTTTATTCATAACAGATGATGTTAAAAGGTTACTAAAATTGCAAATGAGTATTTTCTTCAGGCATTGTGCCTTGTGAAAATTGACATGACAAAATTAGATTTTTTAATATCAAATGTCAAGAAATAATTATCAAACTATGTAGCAAAACTTGTTTTGCTACGTAGCAATGTAGCAGAATAAGCCTTTTTATGTGTTTTTTCGTTCCTTTGCCATCTTTGCATATTCTGACGGGGTTAATCCGATAGTCTTCTTAAATAGCCGAGAGAACGAGGTGCGGCTTTTGAATCCCGCTTTTTCGGCAATGGCTTCGATGGTCCAGTCTGACGTGTCGGGATCATGCATAAGGCGCGTCACCTCCCGTATGCGGTATTCGATCAATAGCTGTGGAAAGTTGGAGTTATGACATACATTGACTGCCCTTGATACTGAGCGTGGGGTGACGTGCAACAGGGTTGCCAATTCTGATAGGGAGAAATTTGGTTGGAAAATTACGGGGTTCTCTTCCATTACTTTTAATATGCGCGTATATAGCTTCATATATGCCTCCATGGCAGCTTCACTGATTTCAGTATGGGTGTCTTCCTCTTCTGACTCCACAAGAAGATTGATGTCTTCAGAGTCTTCCGAAGTAATAACAGGCGCTGATGGCTGTTTTGTAGAGGCTAAGATAAGTTCTTGAACCTTCTGTTCAAATTCAGTGCGTTCTTTTTCCCACTCCTCACGCAACAACTTATGCTGACGTTCACGTTTAAGAGCCTCCTCATTACGCATAAACAGATTGCGGTTGGTGCGTTTTAAGTTTAGGTATACAAAAAGGAGAGCAAGCAGTATGATAGATATAATTACCAATACACTCACAGTCAACAAGAATCTTTTTTGGGCAATCTGATGCTGTATTGACAGATTTTCA
>CAZQSD010000028.1:0-25199 GCA_964595885.1 uncultured Sangeribacter sp. | reverse complement strand
TTGAAATACGCACATCATACCAACCGGTTTCACTTTTCCTGTCCACTTGTTTCAAACTTCCGAAATAATATGCTCCATAACCCGGTAAGCATAACTTTTCAGTATCTTCTTCAATATTAAAATAACTGAAATTATCACTTCCATAAGGAGCATATTCTAATATAACCTCATCAAGAGGGTCATAAGAAAACCATCTCCTAAATTCATCATGATATTTAAATGCACCTGCATAGAAAGTCAGCAATCCTTCTTCAGGATCGGAGAATAGTTGTGTAACTCTACCCACAATTATTGCGCCCTTGCAATCCTTCCACAATTATATTTTCATTATTCAGAGCTATTTGCCAAGGACCGGGGTTAGAAGCAATTTCGCTTATACAGATACTCCCAAGATCGCCATAGCTCGAACATACTTCTTCTCCATCAAGTTTAACGCTTAAGTCACTATTATATACATCCTTAAGAATCTGTATAAAGTCAGTTCTATTTATTGCCTCCTTACCGCCCCGAATTCGGCATTATAAAAAAGAGAAGCGTGGGCGATTGTTTGTCTATTCCTATCCAGGCATCGCCAAAGGCCCTCTCGTAAATAAACAATAAATCCCATCGCCCACACTATATCGTATGATAAGTCTCGGCCGGAGATTTACATACGACCAATGTGAGCAAGTTATGACTGCGAAACCACCAAATTTCATCAGTATGTTTTAAAACATAAATGAATAAATCACACAAAGGGATGGCGAAAAAACAATCTTTATATTATATCCTCCTGACATCACTTTAAGGCCTCAAGGTTGCGCATTAATGCCTGCCCACAATAAGAAACCAATGGAGAAGAATCTTGGAGAAGCTGACACACTAAGTCTTCGGCATAGGACAATCGACGTAAAAGTCGGAAACATAATAAATCAGCCTCTTCTTTTGTCTGTAAAGAGGAAGCAAGATCCAAACATTGGGTTTCAGTAATCTGTCCTACAGGAAAGAGATAGCAGGCCAAAAGGCGTGATTCTCTGACTTTATAATCTTCCCATAATTTCATTGCAAGTGACATGGAGGGGGAGAATTGCTGGGCAATGCTTGATAATTGGGGAACCTGAAGACCGAAAATTATGCTATAGGGCATACCGGCTTGACGAAGAGTGTCGGCAATAATCCCGTTTCGATAGGTCATAAATAAGTGTTTAATTGTTTTAATGGTGTCGTCCATATTTTTCCAATTTTTTTTAGTTATTAATTTAAAAATGAGGAGTAGGTTACATTATTTTTGCAGTAATTTAACCACAAAAATAGTTAAATAGTCAGACATTTCAAAAATTAATGTTTAATTTTGCACAATAAAAAGAAAACAAAGCAAACAACTCAGTTACATGAATATTATTTGTCTGGATGCAGAATTTGCCGATAATGAAGAAATGCTTGAACTCTCCATTTATAATAAAAATGGTGAGGAAATATATCACAGCTATTTCAAACCGGAGAATATAGATGACTGGCGAATCGATATACATCATATTACGCCAGATATGGTTGCCAAAAGTCCAACTTTTAAGTCTGAATTGAAACATGTGCAAGCACTGATAGATGGGTCACATGTTTTAACAGGATTTGCAGTTAATAATGATTTAAGAGTGCTATCCCATTCAGGAATTAGAAACCTTGAGGGAAAAACTATATTAGATGTAAAAGACATGTACTGGCTGCTGAAAGGTAAACCAGCAGACATGAGTCCTTTTTCTGTTCCTTCCCTTATAGTGTGTGCGAATGCATTAGGTCTTAATTTTGAAGAGGACACAGCACATTCAGCAAGTGTCGATACGCTATATACTCTCAAGTGTTTTAACCTCCTTTTAGATGAGTACATCGGCCCGCATGGAAAGTCAGAATTAACAGAACCACTTATAAAAAAATTCATTTCCGATATTGAAGAGGCAAAAGGTGATTATATAGCAGAGGGAGCCAAGGGATATGTCAGGATTTATAAAATAGGGGAGGTGTATAAAATAAAATACGGGCACTTACCTGCTGAAGAATCCGGAAAACTATTATTTGAAGTCGGAGTAGAGGATAGATATAAAGCAGAATATGAGATTCGGAAAATGTTAAAAAAGAAAGAAATACCAGGTAAACACAGTGTATATAAACTTACACCGAAATTAATTGAAGCTATTAAAAAATACCGGAATTCATATGATGCTGAAGAATCAGCATGGTGTAAGAAAATAATTAGAAATCTCTCGAAAATAACTCTTTAAGTAAATGGATATTTAAAAATTCGGGCTATAACATCAATTAGAGTGTTATAGCCCGAATTTTTAAATATCTTAATTGTGGTGTGGCTTAATCCTTATGAAAGGGAGGGGGAGTGCCGGCATCGCCTTCTTCAGACAGATTATTATTGTCTGATTCGACCTTTACATCTTTTGAATCTGATTTATCTCTTGATTTACCTGAATTCTTAGATGCCTCTTCCTTTTTATTGATCTCAATGATCTCATCAGTGCGCGACTTCCATTTACGCGGTCCTAAAATCATCTGCACATCATCATGGAAGATAACTTCTTTTGATACCAGCAAATCGCGAATCTGGTTATGCTCCTTAGCATATTTACGCAGAATCTCTTTTGCCCTCTCATATTGCTCATTAATTATGCGCTTGACTTCCTCATCAATTATCTTGGCCGTCTCATCAGAATATGGCTTAGTAAATCCATAGTCCTGACCGGTAGAGTCATTGTAATTGATATTCGGGAGTTTATCACTCATGCCGTAAACCAGCACAAGGGAACGAGCAATCTTAGTACATTTTTCAAGGTCATCACTTGCCCCTGTACCGACCTGACCAGTAAACACTTCTTCGGCAGCTCGGCCGGCAAGCAGGCCGCACATTGTGTCAAGAAGAGCCTGAGTAGGGATGATCTGTCGTGCCTCGGGAGCATACCATGCCGCCCCAAGTGCCCGTCCACGCGGCACAATAGTCACCTTGACAAGAGGATTGCCATACTGAGTCATCCAACTGATAGTGGCATGACCCGCTTCATGAGTTGCAATTGAGAATTTTTCTTCATCGGTAATAATTCGGGAACGCTTTTCAAGCCCTCCAACAATTCGGTCAATCGCAGCCATGAAATCATTCCAATCAACAGCGGGTTTATTGTTACGAGCAGCAATAAGAGCCGCTTCATTGCAGACATTTGCGATATCAGCACCGGAGAATCCCTGAGTCTGACGTGCCAACTGCTCCACATCAATCTTATTATTCACTTTAAGATTGCGCAGATGCACATTAAATATCTCCATACGGTCAGTAAGCTCAGGAAGATCAACATAAATTTGTCGGTCAAAGCGTCCCGGACGTAGAAGAGCCTTATCGAGCATGTCTGCACGGTTGGTGGCGGCAAGAATAATAACGCCATTATTAGAGCCGAAACCATCCATCTCAGTAAGCATTTGGTTAAGAGTGTTTTCGCGCTCATCATTAGAACCCATATTAGGATTCTTACCACGTGCCCGTCCGACAGCATCTATCTCATCGATAAATACGATACATGGAGCTTTTTCTTTTGCCTGCTTAAAAAGGTCACGCACACGGGCAGCACCAACACCTACAAACATTTCTACGAAATCTGAACCCGACATAGACAAGAAAGGCACGTTGGCTTCACCTGCCACAGCTTTTGCAAGAAGAGTCTTACCGGTGCCCGGAGGGCCGACCAAGAGAGCCCCTTTAGGTATTTTCGCTCCTAATTCCGTATATTTCTGTGGATTTTTAAGAAATTCAACGATTTCTTCGATTTCCACTTTTGCCTCGGCCAAGCCTGCCACATCCTTAAATGTGACGGAGGTGCCATTATTTTTGTCGAATACTGTAGCACGAGATTTTCCTACACTGAAAATTCCGCCGCCTGCACTCCCACCTCCAGACATTCGTCTGGACATGTAGACCATAAAAATGACTAAAATAAGAATAGGGCCAAAATACCAGAAGACCTTCATCAAATCAGATCCCTTTTCATAATTAACCTTGATTTCAGGTTTACCCTCAGCCTTCAGTTCAGCATTCCATCCATCAATCTTTTCCTGAATTTTATCAGAGGACGGAATGGTGGTCTTAATTTTTTTATCGCCGTCAAAGGTGTCATTCTCATCGAAGTGATGTCTTTTTGCACCTTCTTTTGTCATATAGCCCTCAGCTATCTTAGCCTCAGCGAGCACGACAATTTTATCAATATCGCCGTCTACAGCTGCCTTCTCAAATTGAGTCCAGTCAACCTCTTTGGTCTGAGAAGCATCCTGAAAATAGAAAAGAGCAAGCAGAGAGAAAGCCATTAGACCATACATCCAATACATATTGAATTTTGGACGACGGTTCTGATTCTTGTTTTGATTTGGTTTTGGATATTTTAACATTGGAACTGTATTATTTCAGTGAACTGACAATTGCGAGAACTAATCCTCATCAGGGAGACATTCTATCGGGGCATCATTCCACAATCCTTCAAGATTATAGAAAGTGCGATAATCAGGTAGGAAAACATGTACCATGATATTTCCATAGTCAATAATTATCCATTGAGAATTCCGATAGCCTTCATAATTATAAGGTTTTATGTCTGTCTTTTTAAGAACTTCTTCACGAACCGAGTCGGCTATTGCACTAACCTGAGATGTGCTATTGCCCTGACATATTATTAGTTTGCCTGTAGAGGCAGCTTCGATGCCCGATAAGTCCACAACAGATATTTTCTTACCTTTCTTATTACTTATCGCCTCGATTATTTGAGATGTAATGTCTGTAGTATGGTGCATTATGAGTGCAGTGTTATTTTAATGACCCAAAAGGGAGATTAGATAAAAATTAAACTTATTACTATTATTATAGCAACAAATCTTATGCCAAATCTATCACAACAATATTGTTGATAGAATATTGGTGCGAAATTACAAAAAATTAGCTAAATGGCAAAGAAATGGCTCATCTTTCAAGTCTTCCAAAACACAAATTTATGTATATGCCATTCTATGGACAAAGTATCTGCTATTGATAGATTGAAAGATTTAAAGGAATGGTTAGGAGGATAATCATTTAGCAATAATAATAGGAGTAATATAAACGTTTTAATTATACAGCATAAATTTATTAATTATGGAGAAAATAACAAAGGGCAATTTTCCAATCACGGGAATGAGTTGCGCTGCTTGTGCATCCCGAGTTGAAAAGGCTCTTAACTCATGCAAAGGTGTTAAAGAGGCAGTTGTCAACTTTGCCTCTTCCGCAGCCACAGTTGAATTTGATGACTTAATATGTTCCCCATTAGATTTACAAATCTCTGTAAGAGCAGCCGGATATGATCTTGCACTCAATGAATCTGCTGATGAATTGGAGACTGCTCAGGCAAAACAATATAAGAGCTTGAAATTACGCACAGTCTGGGCTATTATCCTTTCTCTCCCAGTAATGATTATAGGAATGTTTTTTATGAACATGCCCTATGCCAACATAATAATGCTTTTACTGTCTACGCCAGTTCTTTTCTGGCTTGGACGGCAATTTTTTATTGGGGCATGGAAGCAATTACGTCATAAGAGTTCGAATATGGACACATTAGTGGCTTTAAGCACAGGCATTGCATGGCTCTTTAGTGTCATGAATATGCTTTTCCAAAACTATTGGTTATCTGTCGGTATTCATCCTCACGTATATTTTGAAGCTTCATCTGTTATTATTGCTTTCATTCTTTTAGGAAGAACATTAGAGAGCCGGGCAAAGAGTAACACCTCAAGTGCTATCCGAAAACTTATGGGACTACAACCTAAAACAGTAGTAATCATAACTCCTGATGGAAGTCAGAAAAACGTTCCCATAGAATCAATTTCAAAGGGTGAAATCATAGTCATTCGTCCCGGAGAACGGGTGGCTTTTGACGGCACAGTTATAAAGGGGGAATCTTTTGTTGATGAATCAATGTTGAGCGGCGAACCACTTCCAGTTTCCAAGTCATCAGGAGAAAAGGTATATGCGGGCACAATTAATGGAAACGGGTCGTTTCATTATCGTGCAGATAAAGTAGGTGACGATACATTACTATCAAAAATAATAAGGATGGTGCAGGATGCTCAGGGGAGTAAGATGCCGGTACAGCAAATAGTGGATAGAGTGGCAGCTATTTTTGTGCCGACAATTATTGGTGTTGCCATCATCACTTTTATTGTGTGGATAATATTTGGAGGAAAAGAAGGCTTTTCACACGGCCTTTTGGCCGCAGTTACAGTGCTTATTATAGCATGTCCGTGTGCTTTAGGGCTTGCAACTCCAACTGCCATAATGGTTGGAATAGGCAAAGGTGCTGAGCTTGGCATTCTCATTAAGGATGCCGAAGCCTTGGAGATCGCCCCAAAGATCAACGCGATAGTGCTTGATAAAACTGGTACCATAACTGAAGGTAAGCCCATAGTAACTCAGGCTGTAATAGTTAAGTCAGGCTCTAAGAATGAGACAAGAAAAATAGAATCAATCATTGCATCATTGGAACGTAAATCTGAACATCCTCTTGCAAAAGCGGTTGCGACTTATTATGAAGATGCAGAAAATATCGAAATAGATGAATTCGAGAGTATTACGGGCAAGGGAGTGAAAGGCAAATATGACGGTATAATGTTTTATGTTGGCAATATGCGTTTTATCAAAGAGAATGGAATTAGTATTTCAGATTCGGAAATAAACCACGCAAGAGAATTGACTGCAAAGGGTTGCTCATTAGTATGGATGGCTGATTCTGCGGGAGTCTTAGCTATTTTGGGCATTTCCAATCCAATAAAAAAGACTTCTGCTATGGCTGTTTCACGTCTTGAGAAAATGGGGATTGAGGCTTATATGCTTACAGGAGACAATGGTTCCACGGCAGAAGCAGTAGCAAAAGAAGTGGGCATTAAGCATTGGATAGCTGATGTTTTGCCTCAAGATAAGTGTGATTTTATCAAAAAATTGCAAAAGGATGGGAAAAAAGTGGCGATGGTGGGTGATGGTATAAATGACAGTGCAGCTTTGGCTACTGCAGATTTGAGTATTGCGATGGGCACAGGCAGTGATGTGGCCATTGAAGTGGCAAAAATGACTATTGTATCCGCTGATCTTATCAAGATTCCGGTTGCCTTTCGTCTTTCGAGACTAACAGTTCGTACGATCAGACAAAACTTGTTCTGGGCCTTTATTTATAATTTGATCGGAGTGCCAATTGCAGCTGGAGTTTTATATCCTATATGTGGTTTTCTGCTTAATCCCATGATAGCAGGAGCAGCGATGGCCTTTAGTAGCGTAAGTGTAGTTACTAATAGTCTTCTTTTGAAACGCAAAAAATTGCTCATCATTCCCGGCAATGACGGCAATGAAGATAAAATTGAATCATTAACCAATAAAAAATTTACCACTATGACACAGAAATTTAAAGTAGATGGAATGGCGTGCAGCCATTGCTCCGGAAGAGTAGAATCCACAATCAAGGGTTTACCAGGGGTAGCAGAAGTGACAGTTGATCTTGCTGAAGGGATTGCAGATGTGAAAGGAGATATTGACGCTTCAATTGTAGAGGAAGCAGTAGCCAATGCCGGCTATGTATGCAGAAAAATATGATGCTGTGCATCTTTTCATTATGATAATGTCCCGGAAGGTTAACCTTCCGGGACATTATCATAATAGGGTTTAACAATAATTATTTGTTGACCTGATATTTATTCCAACCGTCTTTCAAATATGCAATAACCTGTTCTGCAGCCGCTACACCTGCATTGAAGTTAGCCTCAGCTGTCTGGGCACCCATTTTCTTAGGTGTGAAGAACACACGTGCGGCAAACTTCTCTTCGAATTCTGCAGCAGATTCCGGTTTGATGTCGCTGACATAACGAAGGTCTGGCCTCTCTTCCAAAGCCTTGATAAGACCAGCCTCATCAATCACTTCCTTACGGGCTGTATTGATAAGAACGCCATTTTTAGGCATACTGCTTACAAGATCATAGCCAATAGAGTTCTTGGTCTGGGGAGTTGCAGGAATATGAAGAGAAACGAAATCATTCTGTGAGAACAGCTCATGCACATCATGCACGGGAGTAACGCCTTCAGCTTCCATAACCTCATCAGGGACGAATACGTCGAGAGCTTGGATCTTCATGCCGAAACCTTTGGCAATGCGTGCAACGTTTCTGCCAACCTGTCCGAAGGCATAGATACCGAGAGATTTGCCTTTAAGCTCTGAGCCGGAAGTGCCATTATATTTATTACGACACATCATAACGATCATACCGAATACTAACTCTGCAACAGCATTAGAGTTCTGACCAGGAGTATTCATCACACAAATGCCATGATTAGTAGCGGCCTGAAGATCGATATTGTCATATCCGGCACCGGCACGAACTATAACCTTCAGATTGGGAGCTGCGTTCATAACCTCAGCGTCAATTACATCACTACGGACGATAAGACCATCAGCATCCTTTACAGCATTCAGAAGATCAGAACGGGTGCCTCTTTCCACAAGCTCCAAATCATTGCCAGAAGCATTAATGACATCAGCAATGGCCTTTACAGCTGCCTGAGCAAAGGGCTTCTCTGTGAAAACAAGAATTTTCATATTACAGAAAAAGTTTATATGTGGAAATCAATGTTTAGCTTCAAACTCGTGCATGCAATCAACAAGAGCTTTCACGCTCTCCATTGGAAGAGCATTGTAAAGCGATGCACGGAAACCACCTACATCACGATGACCCTTGATACCCATCATGCCTCTTTCAGTAGCGAAGTCAATGAAATCTTTCTCAAGATCCTTGTACTCAGGTTTCATAACGAAGCAAACGTTCATGATTGAACGGTCTTCATGGTTAGGAACAGTAGCTACAAACATCTTGCTGCCATCGATAGCATTGTATAAGTAATCAGCTTTATCAATGTCCATCTTCTCAATAGCACGAATACCACCAAGGCTCTTATAATATTTGAGAGTCTGAAGCGCAGAGTAGATAGGAAGCACCGGAGGAGTGTTGAACATAGAACCTTTCTTCACATGAGTGCGGTAGTCAAGCATTGTCGGGATAACGCGGTCAACATGACCAAGAGCATCATCTTTAACAATGACGAAAGTAACACCAGAAGGAGCGAGGTTCTTCTGCGCACCACCATAGATAAGATCATACTTGGCAATATCAACGGGACGGCTGAAAATATCAGAACTCATGTCACAGATCATGCGAACAGGCACATCCGGATCTTTACGAATTTCAGTACCGTAGATTGTGTTGTTTGATGTATAGTGGAAATAGTTGACATCAGTTGGCACTGTATAATCACGAGGAATATAGTTGTAGTTTCTATCTTTAGAAGAAGCAACCACGTCAACTTCACCGAAGAGTTTTGCCTCTTTGATAGCCTTGCTTGCCCAAACGCCGGTGTCAAGATATGCAGCTTTAGTAGCGAGCATATTCATCGGAACCATAGCGAACTGAAGGCTGGCACCGCCACCGAGGAAAAGGACGCTGTATCCCTCAGGAATTTCGAGAAGCTCCTTGAAGAGAGCAACCGTCTCATCCATCACAGCCTGAAATTGCTTGCTGCGGTGTGAAATCTCAAGAATTGATAGACCCATGTCTGCAAAATTGTGGACTGCCTTGGCAGTTTCCTCAATTGTGAACTGGCTCATGATACTTGGGCCGGCATAGAAATTGTGCTTTTTCATGAATTATAAGTATTTTTTAGGTTGAGCACAAATTATATTCTGACTATAATTTGCGTTAGCTCGGTTATTTGTGGCAAATTTAATGGTTTTATATTTATTGACCAAATAATTTCAGTAAAAAATTTGTCAAAATGCTAAAATCACGGTTTTTCTCCCCTTAAAGTCTGAAGTCTCTCCCACATTTTTGCCTCCTGAGGATTATCACACGGATTCCAAAAGCGATTTCCAGAAAGTTCATCTGGTAAATATTGTTGATTGACATAATTTCCGTCGTAGTCGTGAGCATACTTGTAACCTTCATGATAGCCTAATTCCTTCATAAGTTGTGTTGGAGCATTCCTTAAATGAAGTGGGACCGGAAGATTACCAGTCTTAGACACGACTTGCAAAGCTGCGTCAATTGCCTTATAGGCAGAATTGCTTTTCGGTGAATTGGCCAGATAGACAGTACATTCAGCCAGAATGATGCGCCCCTCAGGCCAACCAATCTTTTTTAGAGCATCAAATGTAGCATTGGCAAGGAGCAGAGCATTTGGATTAGCAAGGCCTATGTCTTCAGCTGCTAAGATCACCAATCTTCTTGCAATAAACTCAGGATCTTCTCCGCCTGCCACCATTCTCGCAAGCCAATAAACGGCTGCATCAGGGTCACTACCCCTAACAGATTTTATAAAGGCAGAGATAATGTCATAGTGGATTTCTCCATTCTTGTCATAAGCGGCCGGATTCTCTTGCAGACATTCCGTAACTATTAAATCATCAATAATCATTGGAGCATTTGCTTGAGTTGACTGCTCAATCAGATCAAGTATGTTAAGGAGTTTACGTGCATCGCCTCCGGCAAAACGGAAAAGTGCATTCTTCTCTCTTATATCAACGGTTCTGTTCTTTAAAAAAGGATCCTGTTTAAGAGCACGCTCAAGAAGAGTTTCGAGATCGTCCAATTCTAACGGTTTTAGAGTATAGACCTGGGCGCGAGATAAGAGAGGGCGAATAACTTCAAAAGAGGGATTCTCTGTGGTAGCACCTATTAATGTAACCAATCCTTGCTCAACCGCTCCTAATAACGAATCCTGTTGTGCTTTGTTAAAACGGTGAATTTCATCAATAAATAATATAGGGCGCACAGTTGTGAACATACTATTGGCATCTGCTTTACACCTCTCAATCACTTCTCTTACATCTTTTACTCCTGAAGTGACTGCACTGAGGGTATAGAAAGAAGCCTCTGTCATATTCGCAATGATTTTCGCCAATGTGGTTTTCCCAACTCCGGGAGGTCCCCATAATATAAAGGAGTTGATCCGTCCTGATTCTATCATACGGCGGATTACGCCTCCCTCTCCCACAAGGTGACGCTGACCGATGTAGTCATCAAGTGTAACAGGACGTAGTCTTTCTGCCAAAGGGATATTATTGTTCATTTCCGGTAGTGTATTGCTTCTATAAGAGATTCAATTGTAATTTTCTCCAAGGAATCAACCACAATATCTGCATATGGTTCAAGCACATAAGCCGGAAGAGTGCCTGATACCCCTACAACAAATGCCCCTGAATTCCGCCCTGCTTTCACTCCCTGCAAAGAGTCTTCAAATACGATGCAGTTATTCGGATCACATCCGATTTTGGAAGCGCCTAACATATAACCTTCAGGATGAGGTTTTGAGTGTGTTATAAGATCAGCAGTAACGATAAAGTCAAACATATTCCTGAGGTCGGGAATTTCTTCATCAAGATGAGCCATTTTGACATCATTACTGCTTGTCACCAATGCCATTTTTCTTGAAGAGGCCTTTATGCTTTTGAGAAGATGTTCAGCCCCCGGTTTATATTCATACTTCATAAGCTTTTCCAGCTCATAAAGTCGGGCAACTACTTTATCTCTTATTTTCATGTCCGGATAATGGTCATCAAGAATTTTATCAAGCGTGCAACCTTTGATAACGACCTCTAATGATGAGATGCCTGTTGGAAATTCCTTATTTACTTGTGCCCATATCCTGGAATATTCACTCTCACTGTCGATTAAGACACCGTCTAAATCGAAGAGAAAACCTATATTGTCATTCATACGCTTAAATACTTTTTTTGAAAGCTTTTGAGCTTAATATTTTTGGAGAGTGTAGATAAAAATATTATGCTAATTTCAAAACAATGCAAAGATAGTGACTTTTGCAGAAATATGGAATAATTCTTTAATTAAATATTTGTCTTTGATATACGTCTATATGTTTCATACTCGTTAATACATATGTAATTCTCATACTTAAAATAAAATATGACGATTTATTATGAAAAAGATGCGAAAAGCCTCACGGCAAAAAGACCCGGAATGGGCAATGGCAGTTTTTGACAAAGCACCATATGTAACAATGAGTATGGTACGGCCTGATGGGACTCCTTATGGTTTGCCACTTTCTTTGGTAAGAAGAGATAGCGGAACTTTCTACTTTCATTGTGCAACAGAAGGAGAAAAGATAGACTGCATTACACATAATCCGATGGTAAGCCTATCAGCTGTGAGTAGATGTACACCAAAATTTGAAGAAGATAAGAATAATTTCACTGAGTATTATCATTCTGCAATAGCAATTGGGAAAGCAGAGATAGTGACTGAAGACCGAGAAAAAATTGAAGCTTTACGACTACTATGCGAAAGGTTTCTTCCAAAATATATGGAACACTTCCCGGAAGCTATAGAAAGGAGTCTGGGTCGTACATGTGTAGTCAGGATCACTCTAACAGAACCACCGGTTGGTAAATGCAAACCATAAGTTTACAGGTCACTCTACCGAGTTTCCAAATGGGAAAAGGGCTAATTTCATAAGTTTAAAATGTTGCATTCCAAATGGGATGCCTACAATGGTTATGCAGAATATCAATCCCCACCCAAGATGAGTTAATGCAATTGCAAACCCACCGATGAACCACCAAATCACATTCATAAGGCCAGCAAGGCAACCTGATGGCCAGCCATTATCAGCAATAGTTGAGCCGAATGGCCATAGGGCAAGCTGGGCAAGTTTCAAGGTTTGAAGGCCAAAAGGAATGCCAACGATAGTTAACATCATTAAAATGCTTGAAATCGCATATTCTAATGCAACCATAAACCCCCCGAATACAACCCAAATAATATTAAAAAAACATTCATAATATAACTTATATTCTTCAATAAAGCTATGTTATACATCCATAATATTCCAATAGGAAATTACATAAATATGAACATTATGAGAGCAAAATTTGTTTAAAAGAATAAAGTTTTATTTAAAATATTTATAAATGGAAAACGCGATGTTCAAAATACCATATGGGCTCTATGTAATCATGACAACGGCCGGTGGTAAAGACAATGGATGTATTTCCAACACACTTGAGCAGGTAACTTTCACTCCTAATCAAGTCTCTGTGTGTCTTAACAAGACAAGCCTTACCTGCGAAATGGTTCAGAAATCAAAAATATTTACTGCCTCTATTATCAGTGTGAAGGCTGACTTCGAACTTTTCAAACGATTTGGTTTCCAAACAGGAAGGGATATTGACAAGTGTGCTGACTTCCCTGATTTGCGTCGTGTTGATAATGGAACATATGCTGTTACACGCGGCACAAATTCCTTTATTTCCGTTTCCGTTGACCAAACGATTGATCTTGGTACACACATCATGTTCATTGGCAAAGTAACCCAAGAGGAAGTGCTCAACGATTTGGCTTCGGCCACCTATGACTTTTATCAAAAGTACATTAAACCTCGACCAAAAGCTAACCAAGATCAAAAAGGTAATCATACTGCATGGAGATGTACAGTTTGCGGTTACGAGTATGATGGCAATGGGCTTCCTGACGGCTTTATTTGTCCGGTCTGCAAGCATGATGCTTCATTCTTTGAGAAAGAAGAGATAACTGAGAACGTAGCTGATCAGCCAACTAATAAATATTCCGGTACAAAAACTGAAATAAATCTTCAGACAGCCTTTGCGGGCGAAAGTATGGCACGCAACAAATATACTTTCTTTGCCTCAGTCGCCCGTAAAAATGGATTCGAACAGATAGCGGATATTTTCCTGAAGACTGCGGACAATGAGAGGGAGCATGCCCAATTATGGTGTCGTGAACTCGGAGGCATCAGTGAAAATACTGCTACCAATCTTGAACATGCTGCGGAAGGGGAGAATTATGAATGGACGGATATGTATGAGGGCTTTGCCAAAGAGGCTGAAGATGAAGGCTTTCCCGAGCTTGCCGCCCAGTTCAGAAGAGTGGGAGAGATCGAAAAGCATCATGAGGAACGTTATCGAGCCTTGTTGAATAATGTGGAGGCCATGAAAGTGTTCAATAAAAGTGGTATCACAGTGTGGGAATGCATGAACTGCGGTCATATCGCAATCGGCAAATCTGCTCCTGAAGTCTGTCCGGTCTGCTTTAAGCCACAAGCATATTTTGAAGTATGTTGCGAAAACTACTAATTAATCGAACTAAAATAAATATGAGACTCAAATATCTATTTGTGGCAGCCATATCTATGGTTGCCACTTTGGGTTTTACCAAAACACGTTATGTCGGTGGTGACATTTCTTTGTTACCAGAATACGAAAATGCCGGTGCCCAATATAAAGACCATGAAGGAAAGCCTATTTTAGACCTTCTTCCATATTTATATGATGAGGGCATGAACGCGATGCGCATTCGATTGTTTGTGAATCCTGACAACTATAAGGAAGATGATAAAGATGCAAATGCTTGCCAAGATCTTGAATATATCATTCCTCTTTGCAAAAGAATAATAGACAATGGTTTTTCTTTGATGCTTGATTTCCATTATTCGGATACATGGGCAGACCCCGCAAAGCAATGGATTCCTGAGATTTGGAAAGATCTTAATGAAGAACAGCTCTGCGAGGCAGTTCATGATTATACAAGGGAGTCGTTGCTGATACTGAAAGAAAATGGTATAGTTCCTGATTTTATCCAAACTGGAAATGAGATAAGCTTTGGAATGTTATGGGGCGTGAGGGGAGAATCAGAAAGTGATTTAAAAAAGACTTTTATGGGGAGTAATGCTAATTGGGAAAGACTTGGCAGTTTACTCAGAGAGGCGGGGAATGCGTGTCGGGAAATTTGTCCGGATGCAAAGATAGTTATTCATACAGAAAGAGTAGGCGATATACCAGTGCAAAATAATTTTTATAATAAGTTGAAGTCCCTGAATGTTGATTATGACATTATCGGAATAAGTTATTATCCTTATTTTCATGGCAGTATGACCCAACTTGATAAGGCTTTGACATCACTGGAGTCCAATTTCCCTGATAAAGATATCATGGTTGTAGAAACGGGTTACTCATATGCTTGGGAAGTTCCGGGCACGGATCAGAAAGTGGATTATGACTACTCTGATGCGGGTCAGGATCAATTTGCCAAAGAACTTGTCGATACTTTATTAAAGCACGAACATGTGACAGGATTATTCTGGTGGTGGCTTGAGTATAATGCTTACGGTACTTCATTAAGCGGATGGTATAATGCGCCATTATTCGACAGCCGAACCGGATGTGCTACGACAGCTCTTAAGACAATTTGTTCGTTCGGGACAGGTCACAACGGAATAGAGGGAGTAGTAGCTGATAAGTGGAAAGACGCTGACAAATGGTTTAACCTTAATGGGCTGGAGACTCCAATGCCGAATAGTCCGGGGATGTATATAAACCACAATAAAAAAGTAATTGTAAGATAATATGGTGGACATGCACACAAAAGATACAAGAAAATATACTCCCAAGAATATCACAGGACTTGGGCCGGATGATATATTTGTATTTGGCAGTAATTTGGCAGGAAAGCATATTGGGGGTGCAGCTAAAGTTGCGTACAATAAGTTTGGAGCAGAATGGGGTAATGGCGTGGGCCCTCAGGGTCAATCTTACGCGATTCCAACAATGCAAGGAGGAGTAGAGACTATTAAGCCTTACGTTGATGATTTCATAGAGCTCGCGAGAGAGTGGGATCAAAACACGTTTTATGTTACAAGAATTGGTTGTGGCATAGCCGGCTTCAAAGATGAGGAAATCGCCCCATTGTTTGATAAGGCCTATGATTTATACAATGTGAGACTTCCTAAATCTTTTGCAGATATAATCCGTCGTAACCGAGAAATAAAGGAAAAGATGAGCAATAATTCTGCTGAATAAGTGAATTTCTATAATATATGTCTGAATTATCAGCTTATCTTTTCTGAGTTAGAGAATAATTCATTATCTTTGCAAGGTCTCTTGATAGACATCTTTTTTGAAAGAGTAAGTGCCTCTACTCTTGTGAAATCGCCAAATCTTCATTAGGATATGTAGGGCATGGAGTCAGCTCATATAGTGTGGGCTGCTCTTCCATGCACATATCCAGGTGTTTGGCGATACCAACAAGAGTGCAAGGGGAGCAACCCACTTTCTCATTATTAACTCCATAAAAGAAATTTCTCTGAATGGTTGCTATGAGAGTATTATGAATTTAAAAATGAAATATTTTAAGAAACTGCCACTCACAGCTACAATTGGTAAATTAGCTCAATTTACTCAAATAAATTCAGTTATCTGAAACTAATTTGCTAATTTTGCAATCAAATAAAACAATAAATCACATTGTAAACTGATATGGATATAATCAAAGCTGAAAATATCACCAAACGTTTTACCAATCATATTGCCCTCGATGATGTGAGTGTCAATATTCCAGAAGGATCCATTTATGGATTGCTTGGGCCAAACGGCGCGGGTAAAACAACACTGATACGAATAATAAATCACATTACAGCTCCGGATCAAGGACAGGTGTTATTTGATGGACACCCCTTGACAGCTGATGATGTTGTAAATATTGGTTATCTACCGGAAGAACGTGGTCTTTATAAAAAAATGAAAGTCGGAGACCAGGCCCTTTTCTTTGCTAAACTAAAAGGATTGAAAACCAAAGAAGCTCTAGTCCAGTTGCGGATGTGGTTTGAGCGATTTGGCATCCTTGATTGGTGGAATAAGAAGGTGGAGGAGCTTTCAAAAGGTATGGCCCAGAAAGTCCAGTTTATTGTCACCGTTCTTCATCGGCCAAAACTACTGATTTTTGATGAACCTTTCTCGGGTTTTGATCCTATTAATGCTGAGCTCCTAAAGAATGAAATTCTTCGACTCCGTGATGAAGGGGCAACAGTTATTTTTTCTACCCACAACATGGAAAGTGTGGAGGCATTGTGTGATAATTTTACCCTAATTAATCGTTCGCATAATATTTTATCAGGAAATGTAGCCGAAATACGACGTGAAATGGGACGTAATCACTATAAGTTGGCATTTCAGGGAGAACCGGAAAAACTTCTCAACAAGCTTGGAGATAGGATAGCCACCCATTCCCTAACAACACCAGAAATCACATCTACAGGACCAATCTATAAAGCTGAATTTAAGCTGAAAGAAGATGTTTCCATGCATGATTTCATTGCATTAGCCAATGACACAGTGGACATAGTTACGTTTGATCGCGCGTTGCCCTCAATGAATGAGATATTTATAAAGACTGTCGAACAGTCAAACGCTGTGTCACCTTCAATCCGGTAACATAGCTTAAACTAAGCTAACACATAATAAGAAATGAAATCTAATATAGGAATAATAATCTCGCGCGAAGTGCGCGAACGTGTGGTTAAGAAGAGTTTCATACTTACTACACTTCTGACACCTATCTTCATGGTGCTTCTATCATTGGCACCTGTGCTTATCATGGAGTTTTCCACACCTTCTGATAAAACAATGGCTGTTATTGACGAAAGCGGCTTTATCTATCCGGCTTTGGTAAAGAACTCAGGAGATATGGATTATTTAACCTTAGTAAAGACAGATTTGTCTCTTGATTCAGCCATAAACAATGATCATTATGATGCTGTGCTGTTTGTCAATTCCGATGTAGAGGATAATCCTCAGAATGTGATGCTTTACACCCATGAATCAGGTTCACTACAAATTGAGGGATTGCTTAATAGTACCATTTCAAAAGCGGTAGAAGATAAACGCCTTCAAAAATATAACATTGAAAATATTTCACAGATTCTTGACGAAATCAGTGTAAACTCAACAATCCGCACTTTACGTATTACTGATGATGGTGACGAAAAGGATACCTCCTCTATGACATCATTCATGCTTGGGTTAGGGATGACGTTTATTCTCTATATGTTCCTTCTAATTTATGGGCAGATGGTTATGACGTCAATTATTGAGGAAAAGAATAATCGTGTGCTTGAGTTGGTTGTTTCATCGGTAAAGCCGCTACAACTAATGTTAGGAAAGATTATAGGAGTCGGACTTGTTGCCGTCATTCAGATAATTCTGTGGGGGATACTGATGTGTATAGTCAGTCTGTGCATAATGCCTTTGGTTATACCCGCAGGTATGACGCAGGAAATAGCGATGATGCACAACGGCACTTTTGATGCAGCCACCTCAGCATTTGACCCTGATCTGTTAAGTGCTGTGGCCTTGTTTACCTCGGTAGGCTACATTGTCAAACTCTTTATGTATCTGACTCTTTTCCTTATAGGAGGCTTCCTTTTCTATGCCGCTATTTTCGCAGCCATAGGTTCTTCAGTTGACAATATTCAAGATGCTTCACAATTACAGACATTCGCCGTGCTGCCTATACTTCTGGGGGTTGTTTTCGGGCTATCAGTAGGGAATGATCCTAACACATCTCTGGCAATTTGGTTGTCTATGATTCCGTTTACTTCTCCGATGGTAATGCTATCACGCATTCCGTTTGATATCCCTTCCTGGCAGGTATGGGTTTCTTTGGCCATTCTTTATGCTTCATTTGTTGGCATGACATGGCTTGCTGCCAAGATTTATAGAGTGGGTATTTTTATGTATGGGAAAAAGCCAACTATTAAGGATCTGATTCGTTGGGCAAAATATAAATAAAGCGGATTATTATGTAGACAGAGGGCAAACCATCCGGATGGTTTGCCCTCTGTCTACATAATAATCCGATAAGTAAATTAGATTGAAATGGGGCTACTCGGTATTTAACATAATATAGTTATGAGAATATCAAACTGTTTCAATTTGAAAAGAGGTTTTAAGTAAGATAGGTAAAGAAAATTACTGTAAAGATACAGAGTTGGAAGTAATATGTAAAATACCTATATTACTTTATGTTGGTGATATAGTCAACAATCCATTTACCTACTTCTTTTGTGCCATAAAAATCTCCACCAGAAATTTGGATTTCTGGTGTACGAACGTTAGCATTAAGAGAGGCTGTGACACTCTGACGAATTAAATTACCTTCTTCCTTTAGATCAAAATACTCAAACAACATAGCCACAGAAAGAATCTGTGCCAGAGGATTGGCTATGTTTTTACCTTTAGCCTCCGGCCATGACCCATGAACCGGTTCAAACACAGGTGTCTTCTCGCCGATAGAAGCAGAGGGTAGGAGTCCCATGGAGCCGGAAATAACAGACCCTTCATCAGTGAGAATGTCACCGAAGGTATTTTCTGTTACCAATACATCAAAAAAACGAGGATCCTGAATAAGTCGCATGGCCGCATTATCAACATACATATAATCAGTTTTCACATCAGGATATTGTGTTGAAACAGCCTGTGCCACCTTACGCCACAAACGAGAAGATGCAAGCACATTTGCCTTATCCACCACTGTTAGATGCTTGTGTCTTCGGCGCGCGTAACTATAAGCTACGTGAAGGATACGCTCCACTTCTTTTCGGGAATAAAAATTTGTGTCGTAAGCCTCAACCTCGCCTTCTTTCTTTTCTCCGAAATACAAGCCTCCTGTAAGTTCACGAATGCAAACAAAATCAACCCAATCCACAATTTCTGAGCGCAATGGAGACATATGAACAAGACTTTCAAATGTTTCAACGGGTCGTATATTAGCAAAGAGACCCAATTTTTTTCTCATAGCAAGTAACCCTTGTTCCGGCCGGACTTTAGCAGTAGGATTATTGTCATACTTTGGATCACCTACTGCGGAAAAGAGAACGGCATCAGCCCAGAGACACGTCTCGAGAGTTTCCTCTGGAAATGGTGTGCCCACTTTCTCAATTGCATCGGCACCACAAATTGCATATTTATATACTACACTGTGACTAAATTTCCTGCACACTGCTGTCATGACCTCAACTCCTTGAACCGATATTTCTGGACCTATGCCATCCCCAGGAAGTACTGCAATTTTGAAATACATATTTATAGGGTATTAATGAATTTATTTACTCAAAAGATTGTCGGGTTTCCTCAAACCTTTCAATGTCTTCCCGTTTTGAAAGAAGATATTCTACATCGTCAAGCCCTTCGGCGAGACATTCCTTTTTATAGGAATTTATAGCAAATCTTTCAGTTCGCTTGGTTGCCATATTTGTGACAGTTTGACAAGGAAGGTCAATCTTTACTTGCGATGCCGGATTTTCAATAATTGTATCAAATAATTCAGCTAAGAACTCTTCACTTACAGTGACCGGTAACACGAAACAGTTAAGTTCATTCTGCTTATGAATATCGGCAAAAGAATTTGAAATAACTACGCGAAAGCCATAATCATGAATGGCCCATGCAGCATGTTCACGCGAGGAACCAGAGCCAAAATTCTTTCCAACTACAAGTACACAGCCTGAATAAGTCGGATCGTTAAGTACAAAGTCAGCTATTGGTTTGCCATTCCCATCATAGCGCCAATCTCTGAAAAGTTTGTCACCGAACCCACATCGTGAAGTCGATTTCAGGAAGCGAGCCGGAATTATTTGATCAGTATCAATGTTCTCTATCGGAAGAGGGACACATGATGACAGGATAATTGAAAATTTTTCCTTCATAACTAAATTTCTATGATTACATGATAGGGTTACAGTAGAGTTCTGGGGTCGACTAATTTACCGGTTATAGCGGCAGCCGCTGCTACAAGGGGGCCAGCAAGAATAGTTCGTGCACCCGGTCCTTGACGACCTTCAAAGTTCCGGTTTGATGTAGCTACAGCAAGTTTTCCCGAAGGGATTTTATCGCCATTCATAGCAAGGCATGCAGAGCAACCAGGCTGACGAATTTCAAATCCAGCTCTTTCAAGAATTAGATGTAAACCTTCTTCTCTGATTTGCCTGTCAACTTTCCAAGAACCAGGCACAAGCCACGCTGTAACATTCTGAGCCCTATGTTTGCCTTTTACAAAATTAGAAAATTCACGAAAATCTTCAATGCGTCCGTTTGTGCATGATCCAAGAAAAACATAATCAATAGGAGTATCAAGAAGATATTGCCCGGGATTGAAACCCATATAATTAAGGGTTTTTTCATAAGACATTCTTCCTTGTTCATCTTCTGATTCTGGGAGAGGAATGCGTTCTGTTATCCCTATCCCCATCCCAGGATTAGTGCCATATGTAATTCGTGGTTCAATGTCTTCAGCATTAAACTGAATCTCCTGATCAAACTCAGCTCCCTCCTCTGTGTAGAGTGTATGCCAGAAGGCTACTGCCTTATCCCATTCTTCTCCACGGGGAGCGAATTCACGCCCCCTTACATATTCAATCGTAGTCCCATCAGGAGCAATGATTCCACCACGTGCGCCCATCTCAATGGAAAGATTACATATCGTCATCCGGCCCTCCATAGATAATGAAGTAATTGCCTCGCCGGCATACTCAACAAAATGGCCCGTTGCTCCCCCGGTGGTCATCTTGGAAATAATGTATAGTGCCACGTCTTTTGCTGTTACACCACGTTGAAGCCTGCCATCTACTGTTATTCGCATTTTCTTTGGCTTAGGTTGAAGAATACATTGGGTGGCGAGTACCATCTCTACCTCACTTGTGCCTATGCCAAATGCAACTGCACCTAATGCACCATGTGTAGAAGTATGCGAGTCACCACATACGAGAGTCTGCCCCGGTAGGGTGAGACCCATTTCTGGACCGATAACATGTATTATGCCATTTTTTGAGTTGCCGACACCATAGTGAGTCAGGCCAAATTCTTTAGCATTTTTTTCCAGAGTTTCAACCTGCTCACGAGAAATGGGATCCGGAATTGGTTTATCTTGATTTAGAGTAGGAATGTTATGATCGGGCGCACAAATAGTTCTTTCAGGACGCATCACTTTTATCCCCCGTGCTCGAAGACCGTCAAAGGCCTGAGGACTGGTTACCTCATGGCAGTAATGACGATCAATGTATAGTTGATCGGGACCGTCTGGAATGCGATTTACCACATGCGCATCCCAGATTTTATCGAAAAGAGTTTTTTTCATTATAACGATATTTTATGTTAGGGATTTGAAAAATGGAGATCTTAATTCTTTTTACAACAACCAATACTAAAATATTCAGCGAATGAATTTATTGATGGCATCAATGAATGCTTCTGCACTTGCAGCCACTATGTCAGTGTTGGCGGAGAAACCATAATATGAATTTCCATCATATTCCACTGTCATGTGGACTTTACCCACATCGTTACTTCCCTTATTAATGGCTTGAATTAAGAATTCTTTAAGCAGCATCTTACGACGTATAATGAGTTTTATGGCCGATATGGCTGCATCAACAGGGCCATTGCCGGAAGCGCAAGCCTCAAACTTCTCTCCGGCAATATCAAGACCAATGCTTGCAACCGAATGTAAACCAACTCCGGAAGTAACTTGAAGAAAGTCAAGCTTGATACGTGATGATGCCCTACGATGCTGTCCTGCAATAAGCAGCACATCATCATCATTAACCTCCTTTTTACGGTCAGCAAGCTTAAGAAAGGATTCGTACGCAATGTCAAGTTGCTCAGAAGTGAGTTCACATCCGAGAACGTGCAGACGATGCTTAAGCGCAGCACGTCCACTACGTGCAGTTAGCACGATTGAGTTTTCGTCAATTCCCACATCTTTAGGGTCAATAATCTCATAGCTTTCACGGTTTTTAAGTACCCCGTCCTGGTGAATCCCCGAAGAATGAGCAAAAGCATTACGTCCGACTATAGCTTTGTTTGGTTGCACAGGCATATTCATCAAACTAGAAATCATGCGGCTAATATGCGTGATCTTTGTTGCATTTATATTTGTATCGATATCAAGTTCCTTATGGGAACGAAAAGTCATGACTACTTCTTCCAATGAAGTATTTCCGGCCCGTTCCCCCACACCATTTATCGTTACTTCCGCCTGACTTGCACCATTTATTATTCCTGAAACAGTATTTGCAGTTGCCATACCCAAATCGTTGTGGCAATGAGTTGCTATAACGACTTTATCAATTCCGTCAACATTCTCCATGAGATACTTAATTTTTGCACCAAAATCTGATGGGAGACAATAACCGGTGGTATCTGGAATGTTTACCACTGTTGCACCAGCTTTAATCACAGCTTCCACAACGCGGGCCAGATATTCATTATCCGTACGCCCGGCGTCTTCTGCATAAAATTGCACATCTTCTACAAATTTCTTTGCATATGCAACACAGCGGATAGCCCTTTCAAGTATTTCCTCACGTGATGAATTAAATTTATATTTAATGTGTGGATCGGAAGTACCAATTCCTGTATGTATACGCGGACGTTTGGCATATTTTAATGCTTCAGCCGCCACCCGAATATCATTTTCAACTGCACGGGTCAATGCACATATGGTGGGCCATGTGACGGCCTTTGAAATCTCTACTACTGAATTGAAGTCACCGGGTGAGGACACGGGAAAACCAGCCTCTATAACATCTACACCAAGAGATTCCAATGCCCTTGCCACTTCAATCTTTTCCACCGTATTTAATTGGCAGCCCGGAACCTGCTCTCCATCACGGAGTGTGGTGTCAAAAATAAATAATTTTTTACCCATAGCTTTATTATTTCTATTAAAGTTGCAAAATTACAAAATTAATGTCAAATATACTATACTATATGTTAAAAAATATAATTATAAAACATATTTATATTCCTTTATTTATAATCACTTTTTTATAATATTTTTGTGAGAAAGCCAGTTTATTTTATAATTTTGCACATAGAACTTCATGATTTCACATAAACAATTATAAGAGTGATACAGAATAAAACTATCTTTATGAATTTAAAAGAAGTGATCAAGTTATTGTCGGAAAGAATGAATAAACCAAAAATTAAGCTTATTGTCAATTGGATCTATGAGAATAATAAAAATATAAATGAGCTTTATGAACTGTCAAGAAAGGACGAGGAGAAATTAAGTGTCAACGCATTGTGGTGCATGACTCATCTAAAACATGTGAAAGAGGAATGGCTGCAAACAAAGCAGCAAGAATTGATTGACAGACTATTAGTGGAGAACCACGTTGCAAAGAAGCGCATGTTACTTCAGCTTTTGCGTGAACAAAAATATGACGCTGACTCATTGCGTACGGAGTTTATAGACTTTTGTTTTAAGAAAATCAATTCTGAATATGAACCTTATGCCATTCGTTGTTTCTGTATCTACTGTGCATTCAAGATGTGTAGATTTTATCCTGAACTTGTAAAAGAACTGGAGGGTTATCTGAATATTTTATCTATGCAAAATATGTCACCAGGTCTAAAATGTGCTCTTCGCACCACACGTAAAGAAATAAGCAAACTTCACCATTGATCGCTCTGACTTAACACAATAAGTAGCGAGCCTTCCGACTTTATTAAACATGCTTCAGCTTTTATACTCTAATTATTAATATAGTAACGCTTTAGGAATCTTAACTTTAATTAATGTTAGTCAACAAACTTAGTTTATTATGGTTTGTTTTAATATCAAATCTAATTTTTTAATCAATCTAAAATAAAAGTTATGAAAAAATTAATGAGAATTATTCCTATAATGCTTATAGCATTGATTGGAATAACAGCCTGGAGCTGTTCAGATGATAAGGATGAGACTATCTTAAGTGATCAACTTCCAACAACTGCAAAGACTTTCATTGCCACCTATTTCCCGTCGGCTAAGATAGTATCAACTCAAAAGGATAAGGATGAATTCGAAGTTGTGCTTTCTGAGGGTACTCAAATTGATTTTGACAAAACAGGGGAGTGGAAAGATGTGGATGCTGCCATAGGAAAAACCATCCCTTCAGGTTTCTATCCGGATGCTATTGATACTTACATTGCTACAAATATGGCTGGAAACGGTATTAATGAGATTTCCAAAGAGAAACGTGGATATGATGTCGAACTTGTAGATGGAACAGATCTCGTTTTCAACTACGAGGGTAACTTTATAGGTTTTGAATGATAAAGAGAGAGTGAGTTTAATTTCACTTGTAAAACTTCCATCAGTATTAACGCGTATTGAAATCTTCAAGCGGGCTGTCTCATCTTCGGGATAGCCCGCTTTATTATAGAAAAAATAATAACAATATTATAATATTACATAGTTTTAAATAAATCCATGACCACTTTTCTCATCCATTAAATCAAAGGAATAAGTAGTAGCATTATTTATTT
>CAZQSD010000027.1:0-26094 GCA_964595885.1 uncultured Sangeribacter sp. | reverse complement strand
CGCTCCTTGTTACCCTCCTTGATGCGGTAAGCCACTGTGATAGTGTCGCCGGGGTGAAACTCATCGAATTGCTTTTTGGGAGTGGCAAATGCCTCTTCCGCGATTTTAATTAAATCCATTGTTTTTTGACGTTGTTTGGTTTACTTGCAATGTAAACGAGCTTCATTGTCTCGCCAGAGATTACAAATCGGCTGCAAAATTACAAAAAATTTCCCATCCCCACAAATTTTTATCCCTGCATTCCCCTCCAAATTTGCCGAATATATTAAAAACCCTTGCCTGCTTACAAATATAATCGGATAATTATGAATATGGTCAAAGGAGTTCGCCGATATTGAGTCCGATGTTGAGCATAATGGTTGAGGCGCTCTTATGGGGCTGAGCGTAAGCTGCTCCAATAGAGAATGTGCGTGCACGGAAACCGATACCGGCCGAGAAACCCGACAAGAAATTACGCTGATAGTTGCTCATGTCGGTCCGCGTCTTGTAGTTATATGCCAAATCTATATATAGGCGCTCATTCGGCTTATATTGGGCGGCGAAAATAAGATGGCGGAAGAGATTCTTGCCGAAATTAGACTTCATCTTCACCTCCTCATCGCCATACTCACCTTTATGTTCATAATATGGAAGATTCCACTTCGTCAGATGCCATGCCGTTATGCCAATGGAAACCGGAGTAGAACCAAGCCCTTTCATGACACCAAGCTGCACGTCAAACGGCAGGTGGTCATAAGTTTCCTCAAATCTTTTCAACTGCCCACCCATATTTTTCAATGTCAAGCCAAATGAGAAGTCATGCTCGTCATCGTAATAGCTGAGTCCGAGGTCTGCTGCCATAGCAAATGCCGAATACTGCTCATAGTTGCTGTAAATCATCTTCATGGTGATGCCACCCCTCAGCCGATAAGTGAAGTCATGGGAATAGGTGCCTTCAAACACTACATCCTGCGGTGTAAAACTGCCCGTGTAGGCTCCTGTGTGGTCATAGCCCGAAATCTCGCCATAGTTAAGATAGCGTATTCCGGCAGTCCATGCCCCTCTCTCGCCGGCAGCCATGCCATAACGCACTCCGGCAAAATTGGCACTACCAAGATAATGCATATAACTGAAAGCGGCCTGTTTGTCAATTTCAGGACCCACAAGCGCAGGATTCTGCTCCGCGAGGGTGACATCATCATCCACCAGAGCTATGTTGGCACCTCCAAGCCCGTAGACCTGGCTCGAGGTGGGGATGTCAAGAAAATCATAGGCGGAACGCCCTGTCTGGGCTGATCCGGCCAGTGCCATGCAAAGGCATGGAAGCAAATATGTGCGGAGGTTCTTTTTCATATCTCACCTTTATAACGCAATCCGGCCATTTCTATTGTGACATAACCCATCATTACTTAACTTTTCCTAACAAATCACCCCATTCCGCCGATGAACGTCCACTCTAAGCTGAATTGTGAATAAATGTAAAACTATTTTAAATAAGGTAATTCTTTAACCATAATATTTGCATAAGTCAGGAAGCAGATGTATATTTGCATCGTAAAACTACTAACAATTCTATGAAATCTCGGACCATCCTTCTTATATTAGGCATAGCCATCAAATCACTGTCAGGTCTTGAAGCATCAGCACAGACATGCAGAGTGAATTCAGGAATAAATTCCGATGGATGCATGAGCTATAAGGAAGTGTATGAATTTGATTTCGTGGAGGAAAAACCTGAATTTCCCGGTGGAGGCACAGAGTTGGTCAACTTCATTAACGACAACCGACGCTATCCAGCAGAGGCTTACTCGCTTGGCATCGAAGGAAGAGTGACCTGTTCGTTTGTAGTCAATTGCGATGGTTCTGTAAGCAACATCTCCATCATAAGAGGCGTGGAGAAATCGCTTAACAAGGAGGCCATCAGAATCATAGGGAAAATGCCAAAATGGTCGCCCGGCAAAATTGAAGGAGAAGCGGTCCCGGTCAGAGTGATTTGTGCAATCCCCTTCAGGAAATGAGGGCCACAGCGGCTTAGTAGATTTACATCGAAAGAGAGATATAAAATAAATTTTCGAATAGTTTTGATTTTTAGCACTGAAAAAGGATTGACCGTGAGGCCAATCCTTTTTATTATTGATAATATTTTCGCGGGAAAGTAGCTGATTTCCCGTAATCACTGCTTCAGACAAGAGCGATGACGATATCCTCATCATTTTCCGTGATGGTGACTTTCCCTTCACGGCCGAGCCAGCCAATGGCCGCCATAATCTCGTCTTTTTTCAATTTAGTTGCCTTTTTCACGAGTTTGAGACCCAGCATGCGGGTATCGGAATTTTCAAGCGCCTTGTAGACCTCGCCTGCCCAGGTGCCGATTGAATCAATGTTCATCATTTTTCTATATTTTAATTGGTTAAAATTAATCATCCATAATCAGACACGACCGCCCGACTGCCTCAAGCAACCGGCATTTTTCATGTCCTTCTTTTATTTTAACAATCAATACCCCTAAATTGTTAATGAATTAGTGATAATTGATTAACTTTGCACTCTATGAGCAAGAAAAAAAAATCAGAAAACCTTTCTACTTCTCCGATGATGCACGGCAGAGTGGTCAGAAACACCGGAAGCTCCTACATAGTTCGACTTGACTCCGGTGATGAGGTCACATGCCGCATAAAAGGGAATTTCAGAATTAAAGGGATACGCACCACCAACCCGGTGGCCGTCGGTGACATTGTGGAAGTGGCAAAAGCTGCCGATGATGCCGATTATATTGTAGCTATAACTCCCCGTGAGAATTATATAATAAGGAGAGCCTCCAACTTATCGAAGGAAAGCCACATCCTCGCAGCCAACATTGACCTTGCTATTCTCGTGGTCACTTTGCGTGAACCGGTCACCACAACCACCTTCATTGATCGCTTCCTGGCTACTGCCGAGGCCTATTCTGTAAAGGCTGCCCTCGTCTTAAACAAAATGGATATGTGGGACGCAGATGACCTGGAATTGGCCCGGGCTCTGAAGAATCTATATGAGATGATTGGTTATCCGGTGTTTTTTGTATCAGCTGCCACTGATAACGGACTTCAGGACTTGCTAAAATTCATATCGGGGAAAGTGTCATTACTCGCAGGCAATAGCGGTGTTGGCAAATCCTCAATTATAAATGCCCTGGTGCCCGATGCCAACTTGCGGACAGGCGAGATTTCGGACATTCACCACACCGGCACTCATACCACCACTTTCTCTGAAATGATTGATCTTCCCGGAGGGGGAGCACTTATCGACATACCGGGTGTACGTGGATTCGGCACGATTGACTTTGAACCGGAGGAAGTCGGGCATTTCTTCCCTGAAATTTTCAAAATCTCGCGTGATTGCCGCTATAGTGATTGCAAACATACAGGTGAACCGGGTTGTGCCGTGATTCCGGCAGTAGAAAACCATTATATTTCTGAGAGCCGTTATAATTCCTATCTGTCCATACTGGAAGAGGCTACCGAAGAAGAAGGCGCCGATAAATACCGTAAGCCATTCTGACCTTTCAACCGGGTCAGAATGGCTTATCAGGACAAGCTGTCAATGATCAATTTACTAAAGCTGAAGAAAGAATATGCTCCAGATCAAGCGCACTGACCCTCACCTTAATGGCTCCGTCTTTTGCTACGGATATGTTTCCCGTCTCCTCACTGACTATGACGCAAAGAGCGTCCGTAGCCTGACTCATTCCTAAGGCAGCCCGATGGCGTAAGCCTAAGTTCTTAGGTATGCTCATGTCATGACTCACCGGCAAGATACATCCCACTGACACTATCCGGCTATTGGCGATAATCATCGCACCATCGTGAAGAGGCGAATTTTTAAAGAATATATTTTCTATCAGCCTGACATTGATGTTGGCATCTATTATATCGCCTGTCTTCTCATATTCACCGAGAGGCACCTTCCGTTGAAACACTATCAGCGCACCGGTCTTTGACTTGCTCATGCTCATGCAAGCATAGACCACCGCCATGACCTTGGAATGGTCTTCCTCCTTATTCTTGTCATGACGGAAAAGCCGCTTCAAGTAATGAAGACGCCCCTGAGAACCGATGTCTATAAGAAACCGTTTTATCTGATCCTGGAAAAGAATAACAAGGATTATCAGGCCGATGCTCATGAATTTATCAAGCACCGTCCCCGTAAGCCGCATGTCAAACACTTCGGAAGCAAGCACCCACAGAGCAAAAAACACCAGCACGCCGTAAAACAGACTCAATGTGCCACTGCTTTTCATCATGCGGTAAATGTAAAACAGCAGCAACGCGATAAGCAGGATGTCTACAATGTCTTTTATTCCAAAGTTGATCATGCGCGTCTATAAGATTAACGGTTAATTAATAACGATAGCTTCACGGTCTCCACGGCGGGTCTGACATCATGCACGCGTATGATGTCGGCCCCTCTGTCAAGAGCTATGGCATCAAGGGCTATTGTGCCCGGAAGGCTCTCTTCCGGCCCCGTGCCAAGGGTCTTCCAGATCATGGACTTGCGCGACACTCCTGCGAGCACCGGCATTCCCATCTTGCAGAACTCCCCCAGTTCATCAAGCAACCGGAAATTCTGCTCCACAGTTTTTGCGAAGCCAAATCCGGGGTCAATGATTATATCGTTCACACCCATTCCTCGCAGTTGATAGCATTTGCGCGAGAGATCGGTAATAACTTCTGCAGTCACATCCCCGTATTCAGTCATCGTGTGCATAGTGGCCGGTGTGCCACGCATATGCATCAATACATATACCGGTTTAAACTCACCCACCATTTCCCACATTTCCGGGTCAAGGGTTCCTCCGGATATATCATTGATAATATCGGCACCCCATTCCTCAATGCACCTCCGGGCCACTGACGAACGGAATGTGTCAATGCTTACCACCGCTTCAGGCCATTCTCTCCGGATGACTTCCAGGCCACGCGCAAGGCGGCTGTATTCCTCCTCCGGACTTACATCAGATGCCCCGGGACGAGAAGAATACCCACCCACATCAAGAATATCAGCCCCTTCCTCCCTTACGGCAGCCACACGACATCGGATGTCGTCCGCTGTTTGCATACGGCTTCCTTTGAAAAAGCTGTCGGGGGTGACATTGATAATTGCCATAACCTTAGGGACAGCAAAATTCATCAATTCACCCTTTATGTTTATAGTCAGATTTTTCTTATCCATCATGCACTTACGCATTCTTTCTATAGATCAGCTTCTGTTGGCACGCTTGCGTTCGTTCTCATCAAGAATAATCTTACGCAGACGAAGATGATTGGGTGTGACCTCCACATATTCGTCTTCCTTGATATATTCGAGCGCCTCTTCCAGAGAAAACACTACCGGAGGCACTATTCGTGCCTTGTCATCGGCTCCGGAAGCACGCATATTGGTAAGTTTTTTCGATTTAGTGACATTTACCACTATGTCATTGTCTTTCGCATTCTCACCCACGACTTGCCCCGCATATACTTCTTCCTGCGGGAAGATGAAGAAGCGCCCACGATCCTGAAGCTTGTCAATAGCGTAGGCATAGGCGGTGCCTGCCTCCATTGCTATCAGGGAGCCGTTGTTACGTCTCTCTATGTCGCCCTTCCAGGGCTGGTATTCCAGGAAGCGGTGAGCCATGATGGCTTCCCCGGCAGTGGCAGTCAGCACATTGTTGCGCAATCCGATTATGCCGCGTGACGGGATCACGAATTCTATGTTGATACGGTCGTTCTGTGTCTCCATCGATACTATCTCACCTTTGCGACGCGTCACCATATCCACAACCTTCGAACTATATTCCTCAGGCACATTGATGGTCAATGTCTCCACAGGCTCACATTTCTTGCCATCGATCTCTTTTATGATAACCTGAGGCTGTCCGACCTGAAGCTCATATCCCTCGCGGCGCATAGTCTCGATAAGGATCGACAGGTGAAGCACACCACGTCCGAATACGGTCCACTTATCCTCATTGTCACCCTTCTGCACTCTCAACGCAAGATTCCGGTCAAGTTCCCTTTCCAGCCGTTCGGCTATATGGCGGGAAGTGACATACTTGCCATCTTTACCGAAAAACGGTGAATCATTGATAGTGAACGTCATCGACATCGTAGGCTCGTCAATAGCAATTCGTGGGAGCGGTTCCGGATTATTGATATCTGAAACGGTATCTCCGATTTCAAAGTTTTCAAGCCCGACAATAGCGCAGATGTCGCCACTGCTAACCTCCTGCACTTTCTTGCGCGACATCCCCTCGAAAGTATGAAGCTCCTTTATTCGCTGTTTCGACACCGTGCCGTCTTTCTTACAGAGGGCTATATCCATTCCCTCGCGCAGAGTGCCACGATGTACCCTTCCTACCGCTATACGTCCCACGTAACTGCTATAGTCAAGGCTGGTTATAAGCATCTGCGGATCTCCCTCAAGCTGCTTGGGAGCAGGTATATAGTCTATTATGGCATCAAGCACGGCAGTTATGTCGGTGGTTGGTTTCTGCCAGTCGGTCGACATCCAGTTCTGTTTTGCCGACCCATATATTGTCGGGAAGTCAAGCTGGTCTTCTGTCGCATTTAGGTTAAACATCAGGTCAAACACCATCTCGTTTACCTCATCGGGCCGACAGTTGGGCTTGTCTACCTTATTGATCACCACCACAGGCTTCAGGCCCATCTGTATGGCTTTCTGAAGCACGAAGCGCGTCTGAGGCATAGGGCCTTCGAATGCATCCACAAGGAGCAGACACCCGTCTGCCATGTTGAGCACGCGCTCTACCTCTCCACCGAAATCAGCGTGACCCGGAGTGTCGATGATATTGATTTTTGTACCTTTATAATTGATTGATACGTTTTTCGATAAGATTGTTATCCCTCTCTCTCGCTCGAGGTCGTTGTTGTCAAGTATAAGTTCGCCGGTCGACTGGTTGTCACGAAAAAGATGACCGGCAAGAAGCATTTTGTCTACCAGTGTGGTCTTGCCATGGTCTACGTGCGCGATGATCGCGATGTTGCGGATGTCTTGCATATAATCTTTTTACTACATTTCAGCTGCAAAATTACTCAAAAATCCTGATATTACTGCATCGCCCCATAAAAAACTTTCATACAACACAAAGAGACCGGCCATATTCTGACCGGTCTCAAGAATTCTGTAGTCTTAAATGGGATGTAGCGGTAATTACTTACGGATGCCGAGTTCTTTCTTGGCAATGATGGCACGGTAGCGGTTGATGTCCTTGCGCATGAGATAGTCAAGGAGTGAACGACGCTGACCTACAAGCATCTTGAGCGCACGCTCTGTAGCGTGGTCTTTGTGGTTGGCCTTGAGGTGTTCTGTGAGGTGCTTGATACGCACTGAGAAGAGGGCAATCTGGCTTTCGGGGCTGCCAGTGTCAGTCTTGCCCTGTCCGTAAGTTTCAAAAATCTGCTGCTTTTCTTCTGTTGAAAGATGCATGTCTGTTGAGAGTTTATTGGTTAAGTATATGTGTTAAATCACTTTTCTTTAAAAAGCTTGCCGGATCCGAGACTCTCCCCCTCTCCTACTTTTCGCGAAAAGCGTTGCAAAGTTACAAAAAAATATTCTCATATCGCTAAAAATCATGTTAAAAAATCCATTGTGCATGAAAAAAGCGACCTCTCAACAGGGATCGCTCTTTCTTTCTTGATAATCTGCGGATGTGAGAAGAACTATGGTTCCGCCTGACCTTTCATTTTCCGGTTATGATTCTGCAATTGCCGCTTCGTGCCGCAGGAGAATGCTATGACCTTCTTTTTCAGATACTCTGCGGGCATCTGCAAGAGATGCCGTCCACATTACCGTCGCTTCTGTTTTTCATATATAATTATATTATGGGCCTCCGGCCCTCATAGAATTCCTATTAACGGGATCCGGCGGAAGCGGACTTCCGTTTCACGCCATCCTTTTTCGAAACCTTGACGTGTCCGGTGTGATTCCCGTTTGTCTTTATAACGTCTTATCCCCTACGGTGGTTCACCACTCATGCCGCTCTAAGGTTTTTTATAGTCTGTTAACACTTGTTCGCTTGCATGATGCCATATTTTTTACTAATTTCGCAGTATATAGCCCAGCTAAGAAAGTTTTTGCTCACTAAATAAATTTTACGTATTTAATTCATGAACTATTCACGAATTTTCAAAATCATGACAGCTGCATTTCTGTCGGCAGGATGCATGCTTCTCGCATCGCCGGCATCAGCGCAAAGTAAGTTTGATGCCCAGTTTATCGAATATCCCACCTATAATGGAGATGATCTCGAACTGAGTGTCAACGCATCCGGCACTCATTTCCGTCTCTGGAGCCCAAAGGCTAAGGAAGCGCGCGTAAATCTCTATGACAACGGCCACACCGGTACACCTTATCAGGTGCTCACCATGAAGCCCGATAAAAACGGCACATGGATAGCGACCGTGCCACAAAAACTTTATGGTAAGTTCTACACTTTCCAAATCAACAACGGCACAAAGTGGCTTGACGAGACTCCCGGAGTATGGGCGAAAGCCGTAGGAGTAAACGGCAACCGCGCTGCCATCATCGATTTCTCTACCACCAATCCTGAAGGATGGGCCTCAGACAAGGGTCCGGAGGTGAAGAATTTCTCCGATGTGATCGTCTACGAGATGCATCATCGCGACATGTCAATGCACCCTTCTTCCGGAATTGCCAACAAAGGTAAGTTTCTTGCCCTCACCGAAGAAGGCACAGTCACCCCTCTTGGTGAAAAAACCGGCATAGACCATCTCAAGGAACTTGGCGTGACCCACGTGCATATCCTCCCTTCATATGACTACAACTCGGTTGACGAGATGAACCTCCAGAACAACGTCTACAACTGGGGCTATGACCCTCTCAACTATAATGCACCGGAAGGCTCTTATTCCACAAATCCTTCTGATCCCGCTACACGTGTACGCGAGATGAAGGAGATGGTGAAGGCACTTCATGATGCCGGAATCGGTGTAATCATGGACGTGGTTTACAACCATACTGCCCAGAATGATGACTCTAATTTCGAGCTTACCGCTCCCGGATATTATCATCGGCATTGGGATGACGGTCGTTATTCTGATGCCTCCGGCTGCGGCAATGAGACGGCTTCCGACCTCCAACAGATGCGTGACTATATCATCAACTCTACTAAATATTGGGCTGACGAATATCATATCGATGGCTTCCGCTTTGATCTGATGGCTATACATGACACGGAGACCATGAATCAGGTGGCTGAAGAACTGAAGAAGATAAATCCCTCCATTTTCGTCTATGGTGAAGGATGGACCGCCGGCGATTCCCCCCTTGCTGTTGACCGCCGCGCACTTAAGGAAAATGTAAGTAAGATGAATGACATCGCAGTCTTCTCCGATGACCTCCGTGATGCTGTGAAGGGTCATTACACCAATGCTGCTGACCGAGGGTTTGCTACTGGCAAACCGGGCAATGAGGAGACTGTCAAAATCGGCATCGTGGCTGCCACCGCTCATCCACAGGTAGACTATTCAAAAGGCAACAACTCAAAGTTTGCATATGCCTCATCGCCGGAGATGATCGTGAACTATGTCTCCTGTCATGACGACCTTACCCTTACTGACAAGCTTCACAAGTCAATGGAAGGTGAGCCGGAGCAGAATATGCTTGACGCCGCCAAGTTAGCTCAGACAATTGTGTTTACTTCTCAGGGCACCCCCTTCATGTTTGCTGGAGAAGAAGTGTTCCGTGACAAGCAGGGCGTCCATAACTCTTATAAGAGCCCTGACTCCATCAATGCCATCAACTGGGAAAACAAAACTAAATATCGCGACCAGTTTGACTATTATAAGGAGTTGATTGCCCTCCGTAAGGCTCATCCGGCTTTCCGCATGACCTCAGCTGATCAGATTGCGAAGCATCTTGTGTTTGATAAGATTGATTCTTCCAAGACTCCTAACCTTATTTCTTACTCTCTCAAAGATAATGCCAATGGTGATGAGTGGAAGGAAATCAAAGTGGTGTTTAACGGTGCTTCCACTCCACAGGAGGTCAACGTAAAGAAAGGCAACTGGAAGATTGTGGCTAAAGACGGTAAGTTGCTTCATGATGGCTCTCTGGGCACAACCAACGGCGGTAAGATAACCCTCGCCCCCTACTCTGCCCTTATCCTCGCCCAACCCTAATCCAGATTAAGTTCATAAAAAATTACTCCGGTGTTTGCGAAGACATATCGCAAACACCGGAGTAATTTTTTAATAAGTAACCTTGTGGAGAATTCTTCAAAAATAGTTTATAATACTGTAACCCCTACAAGCCTGTCGGCTCGTGAACCGGGAAGACACAGAAATACCTGAACCAGATATTCATTATTGGTTTCATACTTGTTTCCTTCAACAATGGAAGGATCGGGCATTCCCCCACCCCTCGGTACCACCACATACTGATAGTTATAACTGCCTTGCTTCAGTGGTATCTCAGCCGTATATAGCCGGGTTGTGTAGTCATAACGCATTCGATTGGAATCAGAAAGATTGTTTAGGGTAAAGTCGCCGCTTACATATACGTCTCCACCGATAATTTCCGGCGAATCAAGAGTGAAATGAACCGTAACATAGTCCGCTCCCAGGTCAGGATCAGTGGCACTATATTCATCTATCATGAAACGTCCATGCTGAGTGCTGTCGTAAACATAATCCTTGTCCACACGCGGAGAGTCTGGAGAAAGCCATGCATGCCAGTTGGTGCCACCGAATTTCACGGAGTCAACATGCATTCCCGCATAATCAGTGCGCACAGTCTCAAAACGCCGGTACTCATCTCCGGCCTGATATATTAACTCCGGGGCATGCTCGAAAATAATGGTTGAGCCGTCAACGCGCAGTGGATGCCGGAGAGTACGCATAGTCTCCGGACGGTTATTCTGCATCACTGTTACAACAAAATCCTGATATGGATTGTAACGGCCTCCGCCGGCATCTATAGCTATGGAGAGCTGCTGATATTCTGTATTAAATCCCATATCAGTACGGGGACTCATACCTCCTGCCGTCGGCATACTGTTTTCCGTAACCGCGAAGCGTGCCTGAAGCAGAAGTTGTTCCGGGTCTCCTTCAGGATAGACCTGCAACACATAGTTCCCACTCACCAACGGCTGCATGTCAGGGTTGGGTATCTCAATATTATAATTGACATAATGCACAAACGTATTGGAGGAATAGGCATAATCGGTAAGCTGTGCCTCATTAAATCCCTCCACATATTCCGATTCTAATAATCGCGAAGGCTGCCAGTCGGCGTTACAATGAATTAACCTATAGCGCAGGTAGTCATGCGCATCTCCTATGATGTCAAAGTTGATAAAGAGACGGTCAGACGTGCCGAGGCGCAATATAGCCGGAGCCATAAAGTTATCCGGGTTAGTAATTTTCAGGGTCCTTACGTTACGATCGAAAATTGCAGAGGAAGTATTTACAACCCCATATCCGTTCAAAGCCATGCATAGCATTGTCAACACTGTCAAAACTGTCAGGCTGCTCAATCTGCACCGATTCATATTTTCATGATTCTTTTCGTTGGGAAATCTCTCCTCATCAATTACCACGCTCATATCGATCACCACACTATAGGAGCTTTACCATGAGCTGTCAGGTAGGCATTTGCCTGCGAAAAATGGTGGTTGCCAAAGAAACCCCGGTGGGCAGAAAGAGGCGACGGATGAGGCGATGTAAGCACAAGATGGCGATTACGGTCAATTTTTGCACCCTTGCGGATAGCATCAGAACCCCATAGGATAAACACCAAGTTGTCTTTCTCGGCGGCGAGACGCGCCACGGCAGCGTCAGTAAAAGTCTCCCAGCCGATGCCGGAATGCGATCTCGGCTGATGTTCTTTCACAGTAAGTGATGAATTAAGAAGCAACACGCCTTGACGTGCCCATCTTGACAGGTCGCCATTAGCGGGCATTGGTGCTCCGGTGTCGTCGCTCACTTCCTTAAATATATTGACCAGGGATGGGGGCATCTGAACGCCGGGGGCAACCGAGAAGCAAAGGCCATTGGCCTGCCCGGGACCGTGATATGGATCTTGTCCGATGATTACAACCTTAGTGTCATCATATGGAGAAGAATCAAAAGCGGCAAATATCTCTTTGCCGGGAGGATATACTTTCACTGACGGATCGGCATAATCACGGCGCACCCTGTCAGTCAAAGAAATGAAATATGGTTTCTCAAATTCATCTGCAAGAGCATGTTTCCAGCCGTCTTCTATCTTTACATTCATTGGTTATTAAGGTTTAGGGTTGGTGGCTCAGAGTTTCATTGAAAGGATTAAAATAGACTCTGAGAGTTGCAAAGTTCGCAAAAATTAGTTAACTTTGCAAACAATTTGAAAATGTCTCCATAGTTCAATGGATAGAATATCGGATTCCGGTTCCGACGATTAGGGTTCGACTCCCTATGGAGATACCTTATCAAGAGCGTAAATCCGTGTTTACCACGACTTTACGCTCTTATATTATATTTTAAAATTTAGAAGCGAAAAAATGACTACTCAGCAACGTATAGACAAGGCGCTTGATCTGCGTAAGCAAGGATACAACTGCGCCCAGTCAGTGATGATGGCTTTTACAGACGTAACAGGCATTGACGATGACATGGCTGCCAAAATGACTGCCTCGCTCGGAGCCGGCGTGACTGCCGGCGAAATCTGCGGGGTGGCAAATGCTATGGCCATAGCCCAGGGATTTATCACTAATGATGCATCCGGCGACGGCAAAAAGAAAGTAATGCCTGCCACTAAGAAACTGCTGGCTGATTTCTCTGCCCCATTCAACGGATGCCTCACGTGCCGCGAACTTAAAGGGAAATGTGGCAAATCATGTGAGGAACTGATCGCTGCGGGCATAAAGATTTTTGAGGAGTCACTCGCCTAAGTCATATAATTCCTTTATATTCCGCATGATAGAAATATCTACACACCTTCTCATTAACTAATAATATTTTGTTTTAATATTTATTAACAATATATTTGTGAACCATTTCATAAATATATTGTAACTTTGCAGCGTAGATCAAGCATCTACACTCCTAACATGTAAGAATTTATTTAGTTAAGCAAAAAGAAAGTGGTCTGATTGGGAAATCCGACCACTTTTCTAATTTCTGACTTTATATCTTTTTACATGATGAAGAATTTACAAACTCACTGAATGTTATGCTGATTATTCAAGATACCCTCGTATCCCTCGACCTTTTGGAACGCTTCTTTGTATGTGATCTTGACACGTGCCTGGGAGAATGTTGCATTGATGGAGATGCAGGCGCCCCTCTTTTAGATTCAGAAAAAAAAGAAATAGAGAACCACATCGATGAAATAATCCCCCTGCTCAATCCCGGAGCACAAAAGATTATCAGGGAAGAAGGCATAAGCTATATAGATCCTGACGGCGATCTCGTCACTCAGATTGTGGAGGGAAAGGATTGTGTGTTTACCACCTATGCCGAAGGAGGGAAATGCCTGTGTGCGCTCGAGAAGGCCTATCGGGAAGAGAAACTTCCCCAGCTGAAGCCGTCTTCATGTCATCTATATCCCGTCAGGCTAAAGAGATATGGCGACAAGACAGCAGTCAATGTGCATAAGTGGAAGATATGCAAGTGTGCCGAAATCTTGGGAAGGAAGAAAGGAATAAGGGTCTTTGAATTTCTTAAGGAACCTCTGATAAGACAATTCGGCCAAGAATGGTATGATGAACTTGAGCTTACTGCACGTGAGTGGCTCAGAACGCAACAGCCATCCCACTGACCACACCTCATAACAATGGGGAAATCAAACGGAGCAATGATTCAAGTAGCCGCTGCGTCAACGGCCGCCGTCGCCACTCCTCAAGATTCATCTTTTTACAGCGTTTCAGGTCATCAAAGAATATCTCACGCATCTTTTCATTGATCTCCCGGTCATATATAAGCAGATTACATTCGAAATTGTTTTCAAAACTCCGGAAATCGAAATTTGTAGACCCCGCTGTGACCAGTGAATCATCAATAATCATGGCTTTGGCATGCAACATCCCCGGCTGATAGAGATAGATCTTTATTCCAGCCTTAAGGCATTGCGTTACGTACGAAAATGATGCATAATGGAGCAACGCACTGTCTGTTTTTTCCGGCATCATTATCCTGACATCAATCTTGGCAAGCGCAGCAGCCATAAGAGCGTTCATGAGAGCATCTGTAGGAAGGAAATATGGAGTCTGGATAAATATGGATTTTCTTGCCGACAATATTGCCTTAAGGAAGCTCAGGCTAAGATTATTCCAACGGTCGATAGGGCCACTTGTCACCAATTGTAATCCGGTGGAATTGCTCCCATCTATCCTTACGGGTTCTACCTTCGGAATGTATTGCTTTTTTTTGAGAAAATTCCAGTCTATGGCAAAAGAATAGAGAAGTGATTCTACGATATCACCCCGCACACGAAAATGAGTGTCACGCCAAACTTCCCCGTTCTGCAGCCCTTTTATATAACGGTCAGCTATATTCATTCCCCCTATGTAGCCCACCTCTCCGTCAATCACTACAATTTTTCTGTGATTCCTCCAATTGATCCTGTTGGCAAGCTGAGGGAAATTAACGCGGAAGAAGGGATGGGTCTCCACGCCAGCCGTCTCCATCCTCCTGAAGAACTTTTTCTTTGCTGAAAAGCTCCCGACATGATCATAAATGACTTTTACCGCTACTCCTTCATGAGCACGCTCAATAAGTATATCGGCAATTTCATTACCGATATTGTCATCAAGAAATATATAATACTGTAGGAGTATCGATTTTTTCGCTTCTCTCAAATCCTGCTTGAGAGAATCAAACTTGGAAAGCCCATCTGTAAATATCCGCACTTCATTATTAACCGTAAGCGGACCGCCACACAAGTTGTGGGCCAACTTGACAAGACTTTTGTTTTCAGGAGTGATATCAAGTTCACCAATATCCACTCTTTTTGGAGTATGCTTATGCATCAGTTTACGCTTGTTATGGCGTGAAATCATGGTCAATCCTTTGAGACTTCGTCCGAAAAAAAGATAGAATATGAGTCCTATGCCGGGAAGAAAAATTAATGCTATGACCCACGACAATGCACGGATAGGATTGCGGTTCTCTCTCAGAACCACCACCACTGCCGAGACAATCATAGCTCCATAGAAAGCGATAAGCAGTGCCAGCAGCCAACTATTTATGTATGCGGTGTCCGGAATGCTCATGAACTGAAATAAGGTTTATAAAAAGCAAATATAGTTTCAGGGTGCTAAGTTAACTAAAACTTTAGAATAAAACAAGATTTTAGGAATAAACAGAAGCGACTGTCCGCAATCAGACAGCCGCTCTGTAATATTGAAAAAAATATGGCTAAGATTATTCAGCTTTGGGAGCCTCCTCTGCAGGAGTCTCAGCCTTTGGTGCATCAGTGGCAGGAGCCTCAGAAGAAGTATTCTTTCTGCGACGGCTGCGACGGGTAGATTTCTCTTTCTTCACACCGCTGTCGGAAAGCATATTCTCATTGAAGTCAACAAACTCAATCAGGGCAATCTCGGCATTATCGCCAAGACGATGGCCTAATTTAAGAATGCGGAGATAACCTCCGGGGCGCTCAGCAACTTTTTCAGCAACCACGCCGAAAAGTTCTTTCACGGCCTCTTTGTTCTGGAGGTAGCTGAAGACGAGGCGACGATTAGCCATATCGTCGGTCTTTGACCTTGTGATAAGAGGCTCGGCATACACGCGAAGTGCCTTTGCCTTTGCCAGAGTCGTCTTGATTCTCTTATGCATGATAAGAGAAATGGTCAGGTTGGAGAGCAATGCGTCACGATGACCTTTCTTACGACTAAGGTGGTTGAATTTTCTATTGTGTCTCATCGTTGTTTAGTCTTTATCTAATTTATATTTTGAAATATCCATCCCAAAAGATAGGTTAAGGCTGGCAAGCAGCTCATCAAGCTCGGTGAGCGACTTTCTGCCGAAATTGCGGAATTTGAGAAGGTCATTCTTGTTGAACACCACAAGTTCTCCGAGAGTCTCAACCTCGGCACTCTTAAGGCAATTAAGGGCACGAACCGAGAGATCCATATCCGTAAGTTTGCTCTTGAGCAACTGGCGCATATGGAGCACTTCCTCATCAAACTCATCCACATCATTCTCCTTTGGAGTTTCGAGAGCGATTTTCTCATCGCTGAAGAGCATAAAGTGATGAATCAGAATCTTTGCAGCCTCCTTGAGAGCATCTTTAGGCTGAATCGAACCGTCAGTGATAATCTCAAGAATAAGCTTCTCATAGTCTGTTTTCTGCTCTACACGATAATTCTCCACAGAATACTTTACATTCTTTATCGGAGTGTAGATAGAGTCGATTGCGATCACGCTCGGATCGGTGTCACCAAGAATCTCACGGTTTTCGTCAGCCGGAATCCAGCCACGTCCCTTATTGATAGTGAACTCAAGCTGGAAACTTGCCGACGGATCAAGACGACAGATTTCCAGGTCAGGATTCAAAACCTCAAAACCGGAAAGGACTTTTCCCAAATCACCTGCCTTAAACACATCCGTGCCCGACACGTTGACCACTCCCTTTTCAGTCTCAAGGTCTTCAGTCAGCTGCTTAAATCTAACCTGCTTAAGATTAAGGATGATGTTTGTGACATCCTGCTTCACCCCAGGGATAGTGTCCAGCTCGTGGGCTACTCCATCTATGCGAATAGAGCATATAGCGAATCCGCCAAGCGAAGAAAGCAAGATTCTCCGCAATGCGTTGCCTATGGTCTGACCATAGCCGGGTTCAAGCGGCCTGAATTCGAATTTACCATACGAATTATCGGCCTCAAGCATGATGACTTTGTCGGGTTTCTGAAATGCTAATATTGGCATGGGTTTCTATTGTTTATTATTTAGAATACAACTCAACGATCAACTGTTCCTTGATGGTCTCCGGAATGTCTTCACGCTGGGGAACATGGAGGAATTTTCCACCTTTCTTGCTTTCGTCCCACTCTATCCAGGGATATTTGCTGTGATTGAAGCCGGCGAGGCAATCGGCGATCACCTCTAATGATTTTGACTTCTCTCTTACAGCAACAACATCACCGGGTTTTACATGATATGAGGGGATGTTTACAACATCACCGTTCACTGTGATGTGCTTGTGGAGCACAAGCTGACGAGCGGCCGGACGGCTCGGTGCGATACCAAGACGATATACCACGTTGTCAAGACGGCTCTCAAGAAGCTGAAGAAGCACCTCACCGGTAATACCTTTCGTGCGGGCAGCCTTCTCAAAGAGATTACGGAACTGACGCTCCAGAACTCCGTAAGTATATTTTGCTTTCTGTTTTTCTTTCAGCTGGTTGCCATACTCCGATGTCTTTCTTCTACGGTTGGCACCATGCTGTCCCGGTGGATAATTCTTCTTTGCTAAGACCTTATCCTCTCCGTAAATTGCCTCGCCGAACTTGCGGGCGATTTTTGTCTTTGGGCCTGTATATCTTGCCATTTTATTTCTTATTGATTAATTAAAGTGGGCCTTTCGGTCCCGCCCTTTAGCGCAGCCGCGACTGCCGAGAGAAAGATACATAGGCAGTCTATTCGCATTCAGGGCAGGGCGTGAGGGGCTGTTGTGTTATACTCTACGTCTTTTGGGAGGACGACATCCGTTGTGCGGAAGCGGAGTAACGTCAACGATCTCTGTTACTTCAATGCCTGCACCGTGTACGGTACGGATTGCTGATTCACGGCCATTGCCGGGACCCTTCACATAGGCTTTCACCTTGCGCAGGCCAAGGTCGTATGCCACCTTGGCACAATCCTGAGCGGCCATCTGAGCAGCATAGGGAGTGTTCTTCTTGCTGCCTCTGAAGCCCATCTTGCCTGCAGAGCTCCAGGAGATAACCTGGCCCTCGCTGTTGGCAAGGCAAACGATAATGTTGTTGAAAGAGCTATGCACATGAAGCTGACCCATTGCGTCAACTTTGACATTCCTCTTTTTAGCTGCGACTGTCTTTTTTGCCATACTTTAATTTTATTTAGTAGCTTTCTTCTTATTAGCGACTGTTTTCTTACGTCCCTTGCGGGTGCGTGCGTTATTCTTGGTGCTCTGACCACGCACGGGAAGACCGATACGGTGACGGATGCCTCTGTAGCAACCTATGTCCATAAGGCGCTTAATGTTGAGCTGGATCTCTGAACGGAGATCACCCTCTACCTTATATTCTGTCTGGATCACCTCACGAACGGCGGCTGCCTGATCATCTGTCCAGTCCTGCACCTTGATGTCACGGTCAACACCAGCCTTTGAAAGAATGGTGTTGGCAGCGCTACGACCAATGCCGTAGATATACGTCAAGGCAATTTCTCCTCTCTTGTTTTGCGGCAAATCTACGCCGACTATTCTTACTGCCATATTTGATTGTTACAAATTTTTTGCAAAGGTAATAAAATTATCCTTGACGTGTTTTAAATTTTGGATTCTTCTTGTTGATAACGTAAAGTCTGCCTTTACGACGCACGATTTTGCTGTCTGCCGTGCGCTTTTTTATCGATGCTCTTACTTTCATATGGGTGTCGTATTTTTTATTTATATCTGAAAGCGATACGCCCTTTGCTCAGATCATAGGGGCTCATTTCAACCTTTACCTTATCGCCGGGGAGTATCTTTATGTAGTGCATTCTCATTTTGCCCGAGATGTGGGCCGTGATCTCATGCCCGTTGGCGAGTTCAACCTTAAACATTGCGTTAGACAATGCCTCGAGAATCACTCCGTCTTGTTCGATTGCAGCTTGTTTTGCCATATTTAGTCTTTGTCAGTATTTGTTTGCTTATAATTCTTATCCCTCATGAGCTTTTTCTCCGAGGGCAGCCTCGATGTAGCTGAAAGTGGTCAAGATCTCCGGCTCATCATGTGTGATGAGGATGGTGTGCTCATAATGTGCTGAGGGCTTCCTGTCGCGAGTGCGGCACTCCCAACCATTATGTTCGATGACCACATTCTTGCTTCCCATATTAATCATCGGCTCAATAGCTATGCACATGCCGGCCTTTAAGACGGGCCCGATGCCCCGGCGCCCAAAATTAGGCACCTCCGGATCTTCATGCATACTCTTTCCGATGCCATGACCACACATCTCTCTGACCACACTGTAGCCGTTATGCTCACAGAAAGTCTGCACCGCATTTGAGATGTCTCCTACCCTTTTTCCCGCCTTCGCAGCCGAAATACCCTTATAGAGGGATTCCTTCGTGATGGCGAGCAGACGGGCAACTTTCTCATCAATTTCTCCGACAGGGAAGGTGTAGCAACTGTCGCCATTGAAGCCATTCAGCTCCGCCACGCAATCAGTGCCTACAATGTCGCCCTCCCGAAGTTCATAGCCTGATGGAAAGCCATGCACAACTGTCTCATTGACCTCAATGCACAGTGTGCCGGGGAAGCCATGGTAGCCCAGACAAGAGGGCTTACCCCCGTTGTCGAGGATAAACTCCCTTGCTATAGTGTCAAGCTTCAGGGTAGTGACACCGGGTCTAACCCATTTTGCCACTTCGCCGAGTGTGCGGCTCACGAGATCGCATGCCGCACGCATCTTCTCTACTTCTTCAGCTGTCTTTATATAAATCATTAGCTACTGAACGTGACTTTAAAATGCTCCACTACCGGTGGTGCGACCCTTTATGCGGCCGTCTTTCATAAGGCCGTCATAATGGCGCATCAGCAGATGACCTTCCACAATTCTCAAAGTATCAAGGATGACACCTACCATAATGAGCAGTGATGTGCCACCGAAGAAAGCTGCGAACTGACGGTTAAGACCACATACGTGAGCTATCGCCGGAAGAATTGCCACAATGCCTAAGAAGATTGAACCGGGAAGAGTGATTCTTGACATGATGGAGTCAAGATACTCAACAGTAGGCTTACCGGGTTTGATGCCGGGGATAAAGCCATTGTTGCGTTTCATGTCTTCGGCCATCTGGGCAGGACGCACTGTAATCGCAGTGTAGAAGTAAGTGAAGGCTACAATCATTATGAAGTACACCAGATTATACCAGAAGCCATAGAGGTCAGTAAGAGCTCCGAAGAATCCGGTATGCTGAGTGCTGAATCCAACCAATGTGATAGGAATGAACATGATTGCCTGAGCAAAGATGATCGGCATCACACCGGCTGCATTTACTTTCAGAGGGATATACTGGCGCGCGCCACCGTATTGCTTGTTGCCCTGGATGCGCTTTGCATACTGCACAGGCACTTTTCTTGTGCCCTGCACGAGAAGCACTGCGCCGGCAATAACTGCCACCAGGATCAGAAGCTCAACAAGGAAGATCACAAGACCACCGCCGGCCGAGTTCATCAGACGTCCGGTAAACTCCTGAATCACCGCCTCCGGGAAGCGAGCCATGATACCAATAAGGATGATGAAGGAGATACCGTTGCCAATACCCTTCTGGTCAATCCTCTCGCCAAGCCACATGATAAACATTGAGCCTGCCGCCAACACGATAGTCATGAACACAACTGTCCAAAAACCCATCTCAACATGACCACCGGCAGCCTGGACCTGATATTTAAGGTTCATCAGGTAAGCAGGACCCTGCATCACAAGGATGAGCACGGTGAGATAACGTGTATACTGGTTAAGCTTCATCCGGCCGCTTTCACCTTCACGCTGCATCTTCTGGAATGCAGGAAGCACCATGCCCAAAAGTTGAATCACGATTGAAGCCGTGATATAGGGCATGATTCCCAACGCGAAGATTGAGGCCTGTGAGAATGCACCACCCGAGAACATGTCAAGCAGCTGCATCAAGCCGTCGGAGGTGAAGTTCTTCAATGCCATGAGTTCATCAGGGTTAATGCCCGGAAGCACCACATAGCACCCGAAACGATAGATTATCACAAGAAGAAGGGTAATCCCTATCCTCCTGCGAAGATCTTCTACGCTCCAAATATTTTTTATTGTTTGTGTAAATCCCATTTTAATTAATTTTTGCTGACGGTTCCACCTGCTGCTGTGATAGCCTCCTCTGCCTTCTTGGAGAATGCATCAGCCTGAACTTCAAGAGCACGGCTGATGGCTCCGTTGGCAAGGATCTTCACAAGTCGGTTCTTTGGAACAAGACCGGCAGAGCGGAGATCGGCAACAGTAATCTTCGTCAGATTCTGAGCAGCCGCCAATGCTTCAAGTGCATCAAGGTTGATAGCCTTATATTCAACACGGTTGATGTTCTTGAAACCAAATTTCGGCACTCGTCTCTGAAGTGGCATCTGACCACCTTCAAAACCGACCTTATGCTTGTAACCTGAACGAGACTTAGCACCCTTGTGGCCGCGTGTTGAAGTGCCGCCATAGCCTGAACCGGGACCACGTCCGATGCGTTTGTTTCCTTTATTGCTGCCGGGAGCCGGCTTAAGATTATGTAGTTCCATTTTTCTTTTGTTTCTCTTTAGAGTTGTGTGACTTCTACAAGATGGTGCACTGCCTTGACCATGCCCCTGATGGAGGGGTTGTCTTCCTTGATTACAGTGTGGTTCATCTTTTTCAGGCCGAGGGCATCAAGAGTGCGCTTCTGCACAGCAGGACAGTTGATGCGGCTCTTAATCTGTTTGATTGCTATCTGTGCCATTTATGTCGTTATTAGCCGTTAAAAACTTTGTCAACTGATACGCCTCTGTTCTGAGCAACCTGCTGCGGGCTACGGAGCTCTGCAAGAGCTGCGATAGTTGCCTTTACGAGATTATGAGGGTTAGAAGAACCCTTGCTCTTTGCAAGCACGTCGGTGATGCCTACGCTCTCAAGCACAGCACGCATAGCGCCACCGGCCTTAACACCTGTACCTTCTGAAGCAGGCTTGAGGAAAATACGGGATCCACCGAATTTTGCGCTCTGCTCGTGAGGGATAGTGCCTTTGTGAACAGGAACCTTGATAAGATTCTTCTTGGCTGTCTCCACACCTTTGGCAATGGCAGCGGTAACCTCATTAGCCTTGCCGAGGCCCCAGCCAATCACTCCGTCTTCATTGCCGACAACCACGATGGCTGCGAAGCTGAATGCACGACCACCTTTAGTAACCTTGGTTACACGGTTGATAGCCACAAGACGGTCTTTCAGTTCCAAATCATTTGTAGATTTTACTCTATTATTCTTTGTTGCCATGATTTTCGATTAAAATTTAAGACCGGCCTCGCGAGCTGCATCGGCCAATGATTTTACTCTACCATGGAAAAGATAACCGTTACGGTCAAACACAACTTCTGTGATGCCCTTTTCCATTGCTTTCTTTGCAATATCGGCGCCTACCTTTGCAGCCACCTCAATTTTTGTGCCGCCTTCAAGACCCTTTGATGAAGAGGCCACGAGCGTACGACCGGCGAGATCGTCGATCAACTGCACATAGATTCCCTTATTGCTACGGAACACGCTCATACGGGGGCGCTGCTCTGTGCCGGAAATCTTACCGCGAATGCGGGTTTTGATCTTGTTTCTTCTTGCTATCTTGGATATCATGTCTTCCTTAATTTAATTATTTAGCATTTGCTGACTTACCCGACTTGCGACGAATAACCTCGCCAACAAACTTGATACCTTTGCCCTTGTAAGGCTCCGGCTTGCGGAGTGAGCGGATCTTGGCACATACCTGGCCGAGGAGCTGCTTGTCAGCGCTCTCGATGATGATGAGCGGATTTTTGTTGCGCTCAGTCTTTGCCTCAACCTTCACTTCCTTAGGAAGCTTGATATAGATTGCATGAGAAAAGCCCAACGACAGTTCCAATACCTGACCGTTAGATGTAGCACGATAACCTACGCCCACAAGCTCCATTTCTTTCTTGTAGCCCTCTGAAACGCCAACCACCATATTGTGAATCAGAGCGCGATAAAGACCATGCATCGCACGGTTCTGACGCTCGTCATTCGGACGCTTTACATACAGATGGTTATCCTCCTGCTCTACTGTGATTGCTGGATTGATCTCTTGGGAGAGCTCACCTTTAGGACCTTTTACAGTGACCACATTGTCTTTTACCTGTACGGTTACGCCAGCAGGTATCTCTATGGGTGCTTTACCTATTCTTGACATATTGAATACCTCCTATTGATTAATAAACGTAACACAATACCTCGCCGCCGATCTTACGCTCTTTGGCTTCTTTGTTGGTCATAACTCCCTGAGATGTGCTGAGGATGGCAATGCCAAGACCATTGAGCACACGTGGCATCTCCTTGTAGCCCGTATACTGACGCAGACCCGGACGTGACACACGGTGGAGGTTTTTGATGGCGCTCACCTTGTCGACCGGATCATACTTTAGGGCAATCTTTATTGTGCCCGAAGGCGTAGGACCTTCCACGAACTTGTAGTTCAGAATGTAGCCCTGCTCAAAAAGGATTTTAGTGATCTCCCTTTTCATCTTTGAAGACGGAATCTCCACCACACGGTGTCCCGCACGGATGGCGTTTCGCAATCTTGTCAAATAATCTGCTATTGGATCAGTCATTGTTTTGATTGTTAAATTGATTCGGATTTTCCGAACAATATTTAATTTTCACTTTGTCTGCCTTTTTAGTTCAACACACAAGGCATTGAATGTCATAAAGATTGGAGACGCACACAGACTGATCCTCAGTCTGGTGACGTCACCAATTCTTATAACGCGGCAATTACAAAATTATTGTATTTACCAGCTTGCTTTTTTTACTCCGGGTATCAGGCCTGCGGATGCCATCTCACGGAACTGGATTCTGGAGATGCCAAACTGACGCATGTAACCTTTAGGACGGCCAGTGATTGTGCAACGGTTGTGGAGACGCACCTTGGAGGCATTCTTCGGAAGTTTCTGAAGCTTTGTAAGGGCTTCATAGTCGATATTGCCTTCGGCATCAGCAAGGGCTGCCTTCTTCAAGGCCGCTTTCTTTGCTGCATATTTCTCAACAAGCTTCGCACGTTTCACTTCGCGCGCTTTCATTGATTCTTTTGCCATGAGCTATTATTTTTCGTGTTTGAAGGGAAGTCCGAATTTCTTCAGAAGGGAGAAACCCTCCTCGTCAGTGTCGGCAGATGTCACAAATGTGATATTCATGCCCTGAAGTTTCGGCACATTGTCTATGTTAATCTCCGGGAATATGATCTGCTCAGAGATGCCGAGAGTATAGTTGCCTCGGCCATCGAGCTTGGAGTTGATTCCCTTGAAGTCACGGATACGCGGAAGGGCCACCTTCACAAGTCTCTCAAGGAACTCATACATCTTCTCTCTTCTCAAAGTCACCATCACGCCGATAGGCATTTTCTTACGGAGCTTGAAGTTAGAGATGTCTTTCCTTGAAAGGGTAGGAACCGCTTTCTGGCCTGTGATAGCTGTGATCTCGTTGATGGCTGTCTCAATGAGTTTCTTGTCTTGAGTGGCCGCTCCGAGACCCTGATTGATCACGATCTTCTCAAGGCGTGGCACCTGCATCACTGTAGAATAGTTAAACTCCTTCTGAAGTTCGGGCACTATTCTCTCCTTATAGTCTTTACCAAGTGTTGTCTCGCTCATTACTTAATCTCCTCTCCTGATTTCTTAGAATAACGTACCAGTTTTCCGGCCTCATTACGTCTGCGGCCCACGCGTGTGGGCTTGCCGGTCTTGGGGTCAACCACATTGAGGTTGGAAATCTCAACAGGTGCCTCCATTTTCACTATTCCTCCCTGAGGATATTTTGCATTGGGCTTCATGCTCTTGGAGACAATATTGATGCCTTCAACGAGTGCACGGTGCTTTTTGACCAACACTTCGAGCACACGTCCTGTCTTGCCTTTATCATCACCGGCATTGACATAGACTATATCGCCCTTCTTTATATGGAATTTTGCCATTACTTTTTCTGTTATTTGAATTGACATTAAAGCACCTCGGGCGCGAGCGACACAATCTTCATGTTGGTTGCGCGGAGCTCACGTGCCACGGGGCCGAAGATTCGGGTGCCGCGGATTTCACCGGCATTGTTAAGCAATACGCATGCATTGTCGTCAAAACGGATGTAACTGCCGTCGGGACGACGGATCTCCTTCTTCGTGCGGACAACCACAGCCTTTGATACTGTGCCTTTCTTCACATCTGAAGAGGGGATAGTGCTCTTCACGGTGACAACAATGATGTCGCCTACCGAGGCATAGCGACGGCCTGTGCCGCCGAGCACATGGATACAGAGTGCTTCCTTAGCACCACTGTTGTCTGCTACTGTAAGACGTGATTCGGTCTGTATCATAATTACTTAACTTTTTCAATGATTTCCACAAGTCTCCATCTCTTCGTCTTGCTCAGTGGACGGGTCTCCATAAGACGTACGGTATCGCCTATAGAGCACTCGTTGTTCTCATCATGAGCATGATACTTCTTTGTCTTGTTGACAAATTTTCCATAGATCGGGTGCTTCTCTTTCCACTTGATCTCGACCGTGATGGTCTTGTCACACTTGTTGCTCGAAACAACCCCAATTCTTTCTTTTCTCAAATGACGTTTCTCTTCCATTTTTCTTAAATACTTTTTGGGATTAGTTGTTTACTACGGGAGCTTCTGCCTTAGCGGCGAGTTCCTTCTGGCGCAACACAGTCTTCATGCGGGCGATCTCGCGACGATCTTTGGTGATCTTCGAGGGGTCGCTTACGGGAGATATCGCGTGCGCTACTTTCAATTCACGATAAGCCTTCTCTGCGGCCTCGATGGCGGCCTTCAGTTCCTGAATGCTTAATTCCTTGATTTCTTCCTTTTTCATACTGTTATTTATTGTCTTTTGGCAGGCGCGTGATTTCCGGGGAAATCACTCCCCGGAAATATAACGCGATTTACCTTGTTTTATTAGACGTTCTGGCTCGGATCGTAGTCACGACGCACCACAAACTTCGTGATGACGGGAAGTTTCTGGGCTGCGAGACGGAGTGCCTCCTTGGCGATGTCGTAGCTTACACCCTCCACCTCGATGAGGATACGTCCGGGGGTGACAGGTGCCACGAAGCCTTCGGGGTTACCTTTACCTTTACCCATGCGGACCTCGGCAGGCTTCTTGGTGATGGGCTTGTCGGGGAAGATGCGGATCCAGATCTGAC
>CAZQSD010000026.1:0-26755 GCA_964595885.1 uncultured Sangeribacter sp. | reverse complement strand
CAACCTTTCCGACCAAAGGCACCCAGTCATGTGTCAATCCACATTGTCTTCAATCCCCTCACTCAGGAATGTCTCTTCGGACTTCCAGACGGCATTGACCATGTGTCTGTCGAGGTGATCTGTGAGCAGACAGGATTCACCCTCTACGATGAGGTGTTCTCATCAGATCCCGTAGCCATAATACCTATGGCCCCCGGAAATAATGTCATCGTCTGCACAACCGACGACGGCGAGACTTTCTCCGGAACTCTCTATATCTGAATCTGAATATCCGATCATAAATGAGCAGCCATGCTCAACACTAACTTTATTTATAAATTTTTTCTCTTAAATTTTTTCTAATATGAAGACAAAATTTTCGGCAGCACTGCTGCCGTTGCTCCTGATGGGCGCATGCACATCATCCGAGCCGGACCTAATCTCATTCAATGAGACTCCCGAGATCGACAACCCTAACTTCGTGAGCGTCGAGGAGGCCCTCCGCAGCGCCGACGAGCACTTTGCCGCTGTGTTCGGACCCAGGACACGTGCGGAGCGCAAGGTCAGGGATGTGGAGACATTCCGTAGCCCCAACCAGACCCGTTCAGCCGATGACGACGAGGTGTTCGGCTTCTACATCGTGAACTACGACAACGACGGCGGATTCGCCATGCTGTCGGCAGACCGTCGCCGTGAGGCCGTGTATGCAATATCCGATGAAGGCTCACTGCATCTCGCCGACACCATCAGGAACAAGGGACTCAGCTGGTATATCAACGACTATGCCGCCACACAGGGTGTGATCACCCCTCCAACCCCTCCGATCGACACAATCACACCAAATCCCGGTGGGGGGATGCCCATTGGCTCAATTGAAATATTATCAAAAGCCCATTTAAGTGGCTTCATGAGCAGATTCCATCAGGAATCCCCATATAACAAATACTGTCTCACTAACGAGGGCAAGCGGGCAGCGGTCGGGTGTGCCCCCCTCGCCGTAGGCACAATTGTGGGATTTTACGAGTTCCCACAGAAAATACTTGGCTATACATTCTACTGGACAACAATGAAGAACGATTCCACACACAATGGCTGGCCGAGACTGTTTGAAGTGTTGGGCACCCCTTCATTACTTAACGCCAGCTATGGTGAGGATGCCACAGGCACTGCCCCATCCATGATCAAACCAGCATTAAGGAGCCTTGGTTACACTGCAGTCAAGTCATCATCATTTGACACTGATATCATAGAAAGAAGCCTGGCCAAGGGTAATCCGGTATTGTGTAGCGGGTCAACTATTGAAGGGGCAAAACGGATCGGACATATCTGGGTCATTGATGGGGCATACATATCCTCAATAATCACACCGACTTTCGACCCCAGCAACCCGGATGTGAGGACATCCAGATACTATCACTGCGTATGGGGCTGGGGAGGCACCGGAAACGGCTATTTCTACTATAATGATGACAACAGGATCGGAGGCACATCGAAAAATCCTTTAGGTGGAAATCAAGAAAATCAAGCGGAAGCCCCCAAGTTTTTTAATTTGGATATTATATATGACTTCACGCACTAACTGACTAACCAGCACGTTATTGAATTATAACAAGATGACAACATGTCTAATATCCTAACAAATTTTCAAGTATTATGAAGAAACTATCATTCATGCTCACATGTGCATTGGCACTGGCCTCATGCTCCTCGAGCAATGATCCCGCCAATGGATCTAACCAACCCAACCTGCCTTCCACAAACCAGCAGGTTAACCTTGATGACCTACTGGCCGAGGGGCCTGAGGGAAAAACCCGGATCCCACTCTCTGATAGTGACAGGGTGGGATGTCAGAAGGCAAACGATTTCGCATTCAGGCTATTTGACGTGGTCTCAAAGGAGACCCCCGCTGACAACGCCGTTATCTCCCCCATGTCGGTGTTAAGCAATCTCTCAATGCTCGCCAACGGCGACATGGCCGGTGAGGTCAGGGACGAGATCCTCGGCCTATGCGCCCCCTCAGCCGGACCAGAGGGCCTCAGTCAGCTCAACAGCCTCAACCGGCTCCTCCTCGATTACCTTCCCAAACTCGACAACAGGTCTGTATGCTATTTCGCAAACGCAGTAATGCACGACCCTTCAACAAGACTCCGCGACGACTTCCTCTCCGCTGTCTCCCTAAAGTATAATGCCGAGGATATCCCGCAGGCTCCCGCAGGAACAGACGGCATGGAGGCCGTGAATGCATGGGTTAACGAGAAAACAAACGGGATGATCCCGGAGTTCCTCAAATCCCCTCTCATGGATCAGATTGCAATTCTAAACGCCGCATACTTCAAGGCACAGTGGGCACTCCCGTTCAATGAGGAAGACAACGAGCTCAGGGAGTTCGAGAACAATGACGGCTCCGTGACACAGACTCCTTTCATGCACCTGGAGTTCTTCACAAAATATGCCGAGACGGAGGCTGGAAGCTACATAGAGGTTGATTACGGATATGGAAACTACAAATTCTGTGCTCTGCTTCCAGCCGACGACGACGCCAATTCCATGAATGGTGTCTCATTGGACAATCTCCAAGCTCTCTCCAATAAGGCAAACACTGAGTGTGTAAACCTATACCTGCCGAAATTTGATTTCCAAAGCAACTGGAATCTGTATCCAATGTTAGACGCACTGGGTCTGAAAAAGCTTGCGGCAATAGGACTGGACGGGATTGCAAAAGACCAGCCTCTATCTATAAACACATTCCTTCATTCGGCTGCCGTCAAAGTCAATGAGAGGGGGGCCGAGGCAGGAGCCGCAACCTATTCAGGCATGCTCATGGATAGCGGAGGCGCTCATGAGATAAGGATAATTGATTTTTCACTTGACAGGCCTTTCCTCTTCTTTATCAAGGAGACCTCAACTGACCTGATCCTTTACATGGGGAAAGTGAACAAGTTATGATGCATACAGACACATAGGCACATCGAATAATACATTATTATCAGAATTATCAGAGAGCCGCCCCAGCGATTCCGGGGCGGCTCTCTGCTGATTTCTTACCTTATCACTTGATTATCCTGCTATCCTGGCTGCAGTTTTTTGAAATGTGAAGTTTTTTTTGTAATTTTGTAACAAAATACGGCGTTTTGGAAGCCGATATTTGATTAAATTGCATACACTTGATTCTTAAATAGATATGGCAGAAGAAACAGAACTGCAGGAAATCCGTGCGAAAGATTATGTGGCTGACAATATCCAGGTGCTCGAAGGTCTGGAGGCGGTGCGCAAACGCCCGGCAATGTATATCGGCGATATTTCCTCTCGTGGACTCCACCACCTTGTATATGAGGTGGTTGACAACTCCATCGATGAGGCCCTTGCCGGATTCGCCAACAATATCGAAGTGACAATACAGAGCGACAACTCGATAAAGGTGGTGGATAACGGTCGTGGCATCCCTGTAGACATGCATGAGAAAATGCACAAGCCCGCCCTGGAGGTGGTGCTCACGGTGCTTCATGCCGGCGGTAAGTTCGACAAGGGTTCTTATAAAGTGTCGGGCGGTCTGCACGGTGTGGGTGTGAGCTGCGTAAATGCGCTCAGCGACTATCTGCGTGCGGAGATCCATCGCGACGGCAAGGTGCACATGCAGGAATATGCCTTCGGCAAACCGACATGCGACCTCACCGTGATCGGAGAGACCGACCACACAGGCACTACCATCATATTCCATCCCGACGCATCCATCTTCACGGAGACCGTCTACGACTACGAGACGCTTGCCAGCCGCTTGCGTGACCTCGCTTTCCTCAACGCCGGAATCACGCTGACCCTCACTGACGAACGCGAGATGAACGAAAAAGGGGAATACCGTAAAGACGTGTTCCACAGCGATGAAGGTCTCAAACAGTTCGTGCGCTATATCGACCAGGGAAAAGAATCGCTCATCAACGACATAATACACCTCAACACGGTGAAGAACGATGTGCCCGTCGAAGTGGCGTTCACCTACAACACATCTTTCAGCGAGAGCATCTTCTCTTACGTAAACAACATCAACACCATTGAGGGGGGCACCCATCTCACGGGCTTCCGTCGCGGACTCACTTTCACCCTCAAGAAATATGCCGAAGAAAACAAGCTCCTCGACAAGCTGAAGATTGAGCTTTCAAAAGAAGACTTCCTCAACGGCCTCACAGCCGTTGTCTCGGTAAAGGTGGCCGAACCGCAGTTTGAAGGACAGACAAAGACCAAGCTTGGCAACAATGAGGTGGCAGGCGTGGTGCAGGTGGCTGTCAGCGAGGCTTTGCGCAACTTCCTTGAGGAGAATCCGAAGCAGGCAAGGGTGATTGTTGACAAGGTGGTGCTTGCCGCCCAGGCGCGTCAGGCCGCCTACAATGCCCGCATGAAAGTGCAGCGCAAGTCGCCCCTTTCGGGCGCCGGGCTCCCCGGCAAGCTCGCCGACTGCAAGAGCCGTGATGCCGCCGTTTGCGAGATATTCCTTGTCGAGGGTGACTCGGCAGGAGGATCGGCAAAACAGGGCCGCAACCCGAATTATCAGGCCATATTGCCCCTGCGCGGAAAGATCCTGAACGTGGAGAAGGCTTTAGACCATAAAGTGTTTGAAAGCGAGGAAATTGTCAACATGTTCAAGGCATTGGGCGTCACCATAGGCACTGAGGAGGATTCCAAGGAACCCAACATGTCCAAACTGCGCTATCACAAGATCATCATCATGACCGATGCCGACGTCGACGGCGCACACATCGCCACCCTCCTGATGACTTTCTTCTTCCGCAAGATCCGACCCATAATCGAGAACGGCTATCTTTATATCGCCACTCCCCCACTCTACAAGTGTTCCACCAAGAACAAGAAGACCCAGGAGTATGCATGGGATGAGCAACAGGTGCAGCGTTTCGTTGACACTTATTGCGAGGGAAACCGCGACCGCATGGTGCTCCAGCGCTACAAAGGTCTCGGCGAGATGAACCCGGAGCAGCTGTGGGAGACCACAATGGATCCGGAGAACCGTATGCTGAAGCAGGTGACACTCACCAATGCTTCTGAGGCCGACCGCACATTCTCCATCCTTATGGGTGAGGAAGTGGGCCCGCGCCGCGAATTTATCGAGGCACACGCCACCTACGCCAACATCGACGCCTGACCCAAGGAAAGGTATTACCCATACATTAAAATGCGGGCAAACAGCTTCTGAACACTGTTTGCCCGCATTTAAAATTATGTTGAGGGGTTATTGTCACAAGCTCGGAGGCTCAGAGCGACAACAACTGTTGGAACACAAGAAGCGGATCCAGTGCCTTCCCCTGTTTCCTGACCTCAAAATGGAGATGGGGTCCGGTGGAATTTCCAGTGTTGCCTCCAATGGCTATACGGTCGCCCGCAGCGACAGTCTGCCCCAATGCGGCTGTGACGCCGTGCAGATGGGCATAGCGCGTCTCCAGGCCGTCACTATGCACCAGGATGACGAAATGGCCATAGCCACCCGGCTCGTAGCCTATGCGCCCCACTACGCCCGGCAGAGCCGCAACAACCGGATCGCCCACCTTAAGGGCAATGTCAACCCCCTTGTGCATACGGTGGAACGACTCACGATAGCCGTAGAGCGACGTTATTTTTCCCTCTGTCGGGCAACAGAAATCTGCCATAGTGTAGGAAGGGAGTCGGCCTGCATACGACATGGAGGTATAGGTTTTCCCGTCAGCTCCCCAGTTGCCTGATGCATAGAAGTCAGCCGACTCATATGCATCTATCAAGGAATTCAAAGCACTTATCGTGCAAAGATCCGAAAGGATGCCATCGACTTCCGGAGAAAGCGCATTAAGTTCCTCTGTCTTTGAGGTGCCTCCCACGACAGTCTTGACAAGATCCATAATCGAATCGTCCTCGTCATTATGAGCCGAAGCCCCGGCACAGACCGAGGCTCCGACAAAAATGATCAATATAATTATTGAAAGTCTACTCAAATTCATCAGAAATCGGTATCATTTTTTCTGTTTCTCCTCAGCCAGATGCTCTGCAAGCAACAGATCATTTTTTGCCTTCTGCTCCTCAATCAGTGGAGACAGGAAGAGAATCCACGCCGCACACCCTACAAATGCCAGGAAAGTGAACCCGATCAGGATGAGCATCTTCCTGGGTGATGCCGGCTTGATGGGCACTGTGGCCGGAGTGACCGTCGTATAGACAGGGGTGGTCTCCTGCACCTTGGCCTGACACGTCTGCACCTGCTGGGCGGTCTGGTTATACAGGTTAAAGGCCAGCTGCGCTTCATTCTGGAGCCTCTCCCGCACGGTCTGTGCGGAGTGGAGTGCAATCCCCTGATTGCGGTCAAGATAATCGGCATATGTCTGCTGTGCCTTGTAATAATCTTCCTTAGCCTTATTGTTCAGCTCCTCCGCATATGCAAGGTCCTTGCGAGCCTTGTTGGTGCGATAATTCGTGATGTATTCACTTAGCCGCGCCACGACCGTATCGGCAAGCACAGCCGACACAAGCGGATCCTGCATGGTGACGTTGATCGTGATGACGTTGGTTTTCTGGTCAACGCTTGCCGTCACGCGTTTCGTAAGGGCCTCCACAAGCCTGTTCTCTTCCTTGGTCAGTTTAAAGTTGTCCAGCTTGTGATCACCGGCTACTTCCTCGTCATTTGACCTCATCGACCCTATCAGCTTGCCCGGCAGTCCTAACACGGCACTCCACCAGGGTGCTTTCGTCTCGTCTTCCAGATACTGGGCCACGGTAAACTTCTGAGAATCTTTATCGGTGGTGACGACCACATCGAAAAGGCTTGTGGCAAACGGCACAGAGCTGACCACATCGGGATAGAGCTGCGGATAGACGGCATCAGCCCCGCCTGACGAACCCATAGAAATGCCTGCCATAGAGGCGAGCGCACCGAGATTGCCGGAGACACTCTTCCCGTCGGTCGCCTCCGGAGCAAGCTTGACAGTGGTGCTGTATTCCTTAGGGATGCTGAACGCCACTATCAGTCCGACAATAGCACCGCAGATGCTCCACATGATCAGCTTCTTGCGTTGTGCCCATAACTTTGCAGCAAGTTCGAGAAGGTCTATCTCCTTGTCCTCGCCCTCATGCTGCCTCAAATCCTGTTCGTGCTGCATATCTCTTACTTCTTGAAGATGTTGGTAATGGTAGCCGCCATTGCAGCCACAGAAGAGAAACTGGTGGCAAATGCCAGAATCTTGGTCCAGTCGTTTCCGCTTGATTCCGGCTTGGAAGGCACGATGATCTGGCTGCCCGGCTCAATGGGAGTCTTGCGCTTCAGCCTTGCCACAGAACCATTAGGATATACTATGAATGCCTTGCCCTTCTTGGCCCTCTGGCCGTAGCCGCCCGCCTGATCAACATAGTAGTCAAGATTCTTGCCGGGGATATAGACCACAGTGTTGGGCAGCAGCACATCTCCGGAGATCTTGACGGTGCTCTGCTCTTCCGGGATAAAGAGTTTGTCGCCCGGCTTGAGCACAACATCATAGGTGCTGCCGGGATACATCATGGCTTTTTCCAGATCAATACCTACGTTATAAGTCTTTGCAACATCTATTTTGCTCAGGGCGATAGAGTCTGACTGACCTTCGGAACTCTGCGACATAGCCAGGCGAAGGGTCTCCTTACGGGCCTCATATTCATCCTCGGTCAGCGCACGCTCCAGATGGGCACCTTTCACATAGGCTCCGTCGAGCACACCTCCGGCACGACGCACGATGTCTGACATCCTTTCGTTGCGCTTCTCAAGGGTGTATTCACCTGCAAACAGCACTTCGCCGCCTACCGTAACAAATTTCTGCTCCTCATATCCGGGGCTTGTGCGCACTATGACATGGTCATAAGGCTCCAGTTTGAACTCATCACCTCTGCCTGCCTGAAATCCGTTTTCAATCGAGACGGTGTAGACTGTGGAGAGCTGCTGGGTCTGTTCTACAGAAGCCGGGTCGATGATTCGGCGTGCCACGTCCACTTTCGCGGTAGAGGCACCCTGAAGCAAACCGCCTGCCTGAAGGATAAGATCTTCCACAGTGGTGTTGGCAGCATAGGGATATGTGCCCGGGTTAGCCACACGGCCTGTGATCGACAATGTGCCCCTGTCTTCTATCTCATTGATATTTAAAATTTCAATTATATCGTTTCGTTTCAGTTCGATGTCCGGTGTCCTTCCCTCCAGGATGTCGTTGATGTCAAAAGAGAGGATCTGCAACTGAAGATCCGGACCTTCCCTGTAAAGAAGCACGCGGCCCGTATAGGCATCTTCCGTCAGTCCGTCTGCTTTCCGGATCAGGGTGCCCACCGTTCGCAGGTCCTTGTTAATGGCATACATGCCGGGACGATATACCGATCCTTTCACCTCCACACGGTTGGCATAACGGTCAACAATAGTACCCACAGTGATGATGTCGCCGTCTTTCAGCCGATAAGATGAAAACTCGCCTCGGTCAATGTTGTAAAGCTCATTCTCCGTGCCCGACTGACGCTCCAGGCGCACCATTCCCGAATAAGCATCTCCGGTGAATCCGCCGGCGTATTCAAGAATAGCCTCCACTGACTCATCCGGCTTTATCTCATAATACATCGGACGTTTCACATTGCCTTCAATGCTCACAAGCTGCTCATATGGAGGCACGATGATCACGTCGCCCTCCTGAAGGCGGATGTTGCCGGTGGTCTTCCCCCTGAAAAGATAGTCATAGATATCCAGGCCGGCCACTTTCTTGCCATTGCGGAGCACCTGGACATTACGCAGAGAACCGATGTCGTTGATACCGCCTGCACGATAAAGGGCATGGAACACTGAGGAGAATGGCGACATGCGGAATGTGCCGGGAGTGGCAACCTCTCCCATTATATCCACCTGTATCGTACGCACCTGGCCCAATGTGACCTGAATGTCGGTCTCAGCATCATCCATGCCGGCATATTTGCGTGAGAAGGCACTCTTGATATGCTTGTTGGCATCATTTATGGTCATGCCGTTGAGATAGACAGGGCCAAGCTGTGTGATCATGATGCTCCCCTCGGGGGAGATGGTCTGACGGATATGGTCTTCGGATGTGCCCCATATGTCAATGATAACCTCATCTCCGGGACCAAGACGGTAGTTCTGAGGTGTGGCGAGGTTATCACTGGGTTCAAAAGTCAACGATTTGGAGTTAAACACCTTGTGGCCATATATCTCACGGCCGGGCTGCTCCTCATCCAGATAAAACCGATTGTTCTGATTATATTCATCCTCCTCGGTAGTCTGGCCGGTCATTTTGTCACGGTCCTCAGGGTTGATGGTTTCATGACGGCGGTCAGTCCTATCCCCTCGACCGGTCTGACCATTGGCCTGGGTGTCCTTATTCTGGGCATCAAACCTTGCCTTGAGTCTCTTGGCCTGTTCGGGAGTGACACCCTTTGCAAGCAACTCATCACGAATCTGCTGCTCCGTTTTGCCGGCAGCCTTCATTTGATCAATGTAATCTATCACCTGCTGGTCGGTCAAGGCGAAAGCTGACATTGTGCAAAACATCAGCAGGGATGCTACAACGCGCCTAATTTTCATATATAAGTTGTTAATTACGTAATTATTCTGAATCCGGATGGCCTGACAGGCCTCAAAAAAACAACTGATTTCATTTCCTCAGGCCGGCCATGAGAAGGCAAATATTTCACATGCCTCCTAATCTGCTGCAAAGTTAATAAAAAACCAACTGCAAAACAAGCGGATAAAGAAAAAGGCTGACTCACGTCAGCCATGTTTCCTTCAATTAAAACAACAATAACAACTTTTTCAGAACGCTTATAGCAGTATATCTTTTTAACCTCTTCCGAGATTTTTTACTCTGTTTTTATCTTGGTGGCAGCCTTATCAGCCGCTTCACGTTATTATAACATCCGGCTGACGCAGAAGGTTTACTCCTGTTTAATTTTTTTCTTAAAAATTATCGGGAAAAACCTATCCCATCATGTCCATGTAGATTTCCAGAGCTGTCTCTATGTCCTTGAGAGGGGGGACACAGTCCAACACAGGACACCCCGGCTCTTTAAGTAGGGTGAAGTTGGGACATCCGGACACCCCATTCTTTTTATCATGCGCCATAAGCTCCATAAGTGCCGCCACATCCTCGCATTTGATCTTGATCTGCGGATAAAATTCCCTGAGGATCACGGCATAACGTTGCAGTTCTTTCGTGGCGAATCCACACCGCATATGGCTGATCAGCATTTCCACAAGCATTCCGTGAGCCACCGCCACACCATGCGGCACTGCCACACCACGTCTGAACGAAAGGCTCTCAAAGGCGTGACCGGCTGTGTGGCCGAAATTCAATATTTTCCTCAATCCCTTTTCATCAGGATCCTGCTCCACCACCTCTTGCTTGATCTCCACACATCTGCTGACAAGCTGCTCAAGCACCTGGTCATCACCGATCACCTTTTCCACGTCAAGCAACCTTTCATAAAGCCCGGCATCGGCTATAAGCCCCGTCTTGATCATCTCCGCATAACCCGACATGATCTCCTTTTCCGGCAGCGTTCGCAGCGGCAACGACGAGATAACCACATCTGAAGGATGGTGGAAAGCGCCCACCTCGTTTTTCAGACCCCTGTAGTTAATCCCGGTCTTCCCTCCGGTAGCGGCATCAACAGCTCCAAGCAGAGTGGTCGGTACGTTCACGAAACGTATGCCCCGTTTGAATGTGGCGGCTGCAAAGCCTCCCAAATCGGTGACGAGACCTCCTCCGATATTTACAATGAGGCTTTTCCGTGTGGCTCCGGCCTCCTCCAATGCATCCCATATACGTGCCACAGAGTCTATGTTTTTGTGATCCTCGCCCGGCTGTATCACAACCTTATTCCCCTCCTCCAATGTCTTGGAGTTCTTGAACAATGGCAACACGGCAGCCTCAACGTTGCTATCGGTCACCACTGTGGTGGTGGCCGCCCTTTGCTTCATCACAACTTCATCAAGCACAGGAGCCAGGATGCCGTCCAAATCACGCTCAAGACAGTCTGCAAACTCCTCCATAGAGGAAAAGATCATGTCGGCTCCTTCCTTCACAAACTCTTCTCGCGGTATGGGGCCGGTGGTCACCGCCACCGTGAAAAATCCGGCTGCCTTTCCGGCTCTCACGCCCAGCGGAGCGTTTTCAACCACCATTATATTCTCCGCCCCCACCCCGGCTTTCTCAGCTCCTCGCAGATAGGGCTCAGGATCAGGCTTGCCGTGCTTTACGTCAAGGGCCGTCACACGCTTGTCTTTCCGGAAAGCTCCCGGATAATCAGTGTCAAGACTGTTGAGCAGGCTGCTTTGGGCAGACCCGGTGACAAGCACCCTGTCAAGGCCGCGCTCCATGAATGTCTTCAGCATACGGGCAGCTCCCGGCATAGGACGTTTCTGTCCCGATTGCACAAACAGTTCCGCCTTACGGGCATATAGTTCCTTTTTCTCATCGTCAGTGGCATCGCGCCCCAGCTCCCGTCTGATTATATGATTGATGGTGGCCCCTCCGGTCATACCTTCATATAGAAAGAATTCATCTTCCACTGTGGGAATGCCTCTTTCAGAAAACATCTGCTGCCATGCCCTGGCATGATGAGGCATTGAGTCATAAAGCACGCCGTCCATGTCGATAAGGGCGGCGCGCAGATTTTTTGGAAACGTTGATTTCATGATTAATAAACGTTGAATACGTATTCATGATTGTTTTCGGCATCATATTTTGCAGCTGCCTCAACAAAAAGCAGCCATCCGTATTTAAGCTGACGCATGATATTGACATTTACATTGTCTCTCAAATCAGAGGCAATCTCCCTTTCCCGGCCGTCTTTCACCCCGGCACCCCCGAAACGCAGTTGCGGATGCTTCCAGTTGCCAACCAGGTTCACTCCAAACGGCATATGGAAGGGCGAGCCATGAAGCCCTAAATGATAATACATCTCCCCTTGCAGATTATTAACCCCGGCCACGCCGAGCTTATAGGGTCCGCAGCCAATCACAAACGGATCTAACTGAAGCATGTTGTTATGGAAAGAGCCATGTATGTCAAATGTGTCTGTAGCGATGGGAGCATCCCCTTTGAAAAGCATCAGGTTGGTGATTCTTTTCATCTTCCCTTCCCTCTTGAATTCGAGCCCGGAACTGTGCACATCAACTTTGGCAGTCATTGACGGGGCATTGACAAACATGTCAGGAAACATGAGTGCCTTGCCGTCTATCTCAGCCGACAGGTTGCCTGACAGATTCTCAAGCTCAGGGGTTGACTCAACTATCGTCGGGAAAGTCTTGAAGAACCGTGACATGTCGAAATCCTTGACCCCGACGTTGAGCTGCATGAAGATATCGTTGAGATCGGAAGTGGAGTAAGTCCAGTCAATATTTACCGCACCAAATCCTGACCCTATGCAGAGATCGCCCAGCGTAGCCACACCGTCATGCAGGGTGATGTCGGTTGACAAAGGAGAGAACTGCCATCCCATATACTCCGCCCTGTCTGACCGGAGCCGCACATCGGCATATAGATTGCGGGGAATCAGCACACAAAGTGAATCGGCAGCAGTGTAGGCTCCCGGGGGGTCCACATGATAGTCAGCCGGCTTACCGCTCAGCAATGATTGGCCCGCATAATAGTTGCCCGACAGACGGTTGATATCAACATTGCTGAATCTGGCGTCCATGTCTATCTTCAACGGCACCGCCGACGACGACATCAGGAAATTCCTCAGGCCGCTTACCTTGCCGCTCAATCTGGCGTCCGCTCCCCGTGTGGATATATTCATGCTCTTTATTTTCAGCTCGTCAAGATTTGTAGACATATCCACATCCGAGAACTCATTATGCACAGGATACCCCTCCGCCAACAGTTCGCCTGACTTAATCTTCACATCCGCTTTCATATTGATAAGGCTCAGTCCGGTCTGTAGCATATAAGGCACGGAGGGGATCAGATATATGGGGGTATGGTCAACACGGTGGGAAAGGATGGAGTCGTCGGCCGACGAAGGGGCAGTGGAATATGAGGCTGATGCTGACCAGGGCACATGACGCATGGCGGCTGCTAAATTAAGGTCAATTCCTCTGGCAGTAAATTTGATGCCCGGTGCTGACGTATAAAGCTGCCCTGCCGAAGCGGTCATATTTCCGCCCAAAGTGGGATTGCCTACGCTTCCTTTGGCTCCGAATTGGCCTGAAAAGCTAAGGTCCTTATATTTTATGACGGTTGTATCGCTTCCGTTGGCAATGCTTCCTTTTCCGGAAGACACGATAAGATTCAGTTTGGAATCGCCGATGCCGGAAGATGAAAGCTGCGGAATCGAGCCACGTAGCTTCAGTGAAAGATCCTGTAGGGCTGCGGTCATTCTTGTCACCGCGTCATTTATCTTCAGCGAGGCAATCTTGAAATCACCATTCATGTTCACATCTCTCAGGGCCTTCTCCTTCAGCCCTGACAAATGACAGGAGACAGAAGTTGCACCCTCAATGATGCCCTCAATTTTCATCTTGTTGGCAGGCATGATTTTGGAGAGCGACTGCGCCAGATCGGCATTACACTTTATCATGGCATCAAGATATGGGTCGCCCGACATGAGTTCTGTCACCCTTCCGCTCACCTCCACATCAGCGCCTTCAGCCTCCAGTCTTGCCACCGGAATCAACAGGCTTGACGCTGACGGATTGGAAGGATCTATATTCACATCAGCCTGAAGGGCGATGGCATTCATGTGGATTGGATTTCCGGGTTTGACAGGATAACTGACATTGCCCTGCGGCACATTGACCGAAAGAGAGAAAGCCGGCAGTTCAGGACGGCCCTCACTGCGGGTGGCCACCTCATAAGGCGCATCAAGCTTAAGGGTGGCGAAAAGCGGGAGCATGCCGTCGATACCGTTCAGACTGCTTTCATCCGGGAAAGCAAAAAAATCAGTCACCGCCATGACATCCGGGCACGACACATCGAGATTAAGTTTGCCGATCACGATATTGTCATCAGCAATTACAGTCAGATCAGAAAGGGTTTTCAGGTCAGCCACATTGGCCTGACAACCGGTCACGGTCAAAGTGAACGGCGTGAATCCTAAGGCAATGTCGGCATCTATTTTCAACGGCACTGATCTCAATGTGGAAATATCCTCCGATTTCACATCTATTCCGCCGGAAAGACTCACTTTATAGTTGTCTTTCTTATCCTTCAACACCTCCAGAGCGGCATGGTCAACCACTGCGTCCGCACTCATCCGCGACTCCGCATCAAACCATCTGACCGTCACCGGTGAGCCTATCTTGATGGTGATGAACGACAGATGAGGAATCTTGAGTTTTTTCTTAAGGGGAGGGAATATATTGTAGTTATTGATTGAATCGTTGACAGCCACCAGATTGCATGACGGCTTGACAATCTCGACATCGCGCAACTCAATATCGCCCCGTAGTGCTTTCAGGATGTTGACTGATCCGCTTATCCTGCCGCTGGTGAACAATCGCTTGCTGTCTTCAGGCAGTTTTGACATCGTCTCGTGAGGCAATCCGTCGAGCGAACGGGAATCAACAATGACCGACCCTATCGACACCCGGAGATTAGGGAAGGACGACCATAGGCTATACTTCACGTCGCTGACCCTGACATCAGCAGCCAGACGGCTGCTTGCCTCCTCATTGATGATGCGTTGCAGACGCGAGGGAGTAAGATAGAGTGAGATGCCTGTAAATATAAGTATGATTGCCAGCACTATCCCCCCGGCCGTCAGAATTATCCGGCGGTTGGTTTTGTCAGACATAATATGCTTATTTCCACTCCTATGATTAAAATCTTGAATAGTTTTATCTTTAGCCTTTTCCATAACGCAAATGATGATTCCTCAATTAATCATCGTATCTTTATAACAAGGCTATTCCCTAAAAGATGTGTAATTTCAATAAAATTGTTTAATTTTGCACCCTACAACCATCAAATCATTATGAGAAATAAAGAGATAACTGAATTAGCGAAACGTCTGTCAGAGAAAAATAAGCTACGGATCCTGTTTGTGTGTCTGGGCAACATATGCCGCTCTCCGGCAGCCGAGGGAGTATTCAGGAGCATGGCTGAAGAGCGTGGGGTCGCGTCTAAGTTCGAGATAGATTCGGCAGGGCTATATGGCGGTCATGCAGGGGAATTGCCTGACCGCAGGATGCGCGTGCATGCCTTCCAGCGAGGCTACAGCCTGCTTCACCACAGCCGCCCGGTAAAGACTACCGATTTCGAAGACTTTGACCTCATAGTGGCTATGGACGACAGCAACTTCCAGCGTCTGCGCGGTTTTGCCCCCACATTGGAAGATGAAAGGAAAGTGGTAAGGATGATTGACTTTGTCGGTGGCTTCCCGCAATATGACTGTGTGCCCGATCCCTACTATGAGGGGGCTGAGGGATTCGAACTGGTGCTCGATCTGTTGGAAGACGGATGCCGCAACATGCTTGACCTCCTGGCATGAGTGCTTTTTGCTCCGGCAGGCAATTTATTTTTTAAGAGCGCTTAATCCTTTTTGAAAAACCATTGTCAACTATTAAAAGATATTGTTATGAAAAAGTTTTTTACCGTTCTGCTGATGCTGGCAGGGATGACTTTCTCAATGACCGCCGCCGAGCAGCCCACTTTCCCGGGCGGCCAGAAGGCTCTGGATAAGTATATCTCCGACAATCTTAAATATCCTGAGGCCTCGAAAGCCAATGGAGTGGAAGCAATCGTAAACGTCGGTTTTATTGTAAAGACAGACGGCAGCATCGGTTCAATAAAGATTATCCGCATGGTTGACCCCGATCTGGAGCAGGAAGCCATACGCCTGGTGAAGAATATGCCGGCATGGACTCCCGCTGACAAAGACGGCACCCCGGTGGATGCGCCTGCAGAGGTTGCAGTGCCTTTCGTGCTTGAATAATATTTTTCCGTAACTTACGGCTGATTCTCATTAGTTAGTATTATATTTTATAAACACGCAGACCCCCGGATCCGTAGCTACAGGTCCGGGGGTCAATCTGTCTGTATTGTCAAAGCTCTTATCTCGGGGCACGGATTTTAGGCTGTCCCACTTTCGGACCCTGCGGAGCTTCTGTGTCTTCGGTTATTATGGAAGCCTTGAGAGTGACTGTCACCACTTCGGAAGGCTCAAGACCAAGCTGGCTGACACGCGGGCCGAACAACGCGCGTGCGGAAGTGATGAACTTCCCTGTCTCGCCGTTCTTCAGCGTTTTGAGCATATCATTGATAGGAGCCACGAGGTTACGCGCCCCGATTTTGCCTTTTTTGGGAAGGGGTGCCTCTATCTCTTTGCCGGCAGCATTGGTGATCTGATATTCCATCTCCACGTTGTCGCCTTCCTTCAGGGCAACGCTGTCGGTCTTCACGGTCACTGTGCCATAGACATCATCTGAAATCTTGGCAAGATTCAACTTCTTTGCCTCCTGGCTGAGCGACTCGCCGGCAGCCGCTTTCTCGCGGGCCTCTTTCTCTTCATTAAACTTGCCTATGATTTTATAGAACTCACGCTGCATATCCTGAGGATTGGCAATTGAATCGGCGTTGACAGCCTCTGAGAGGCTCGTCATGAATATGCGTTTGTTGAGATCCACTCCATAGTCGTCCTTAAACTGCTGGATGTTCATTGCCATCTGCATGCCTAAGAAAAGACCCTGGTTATATGCCTCGTCGGCACTCTTCACGGCATTCATGCCGGCCTGGACTCCCTGAAGATAAGCCTTCTTTGCCTGGGCATCCGCAAGAGTAGTGTCGCGCTCTGCCTGGCGGCGGTATTCCGCGCCTCTCATCTGGCCGAAATAATATATGAGCGAGTCAGCGGGAGTGGCATTCTTGAGATCTCCCGAAGAAGCCTGACCATCGGAAGAAGCGCCACCCTGACAGGAGGCGAGCATCAGTCCGGCGGCAGCCATTGTAATGATTGATTTAATTTTCATTTTGTAATGAATCTGTTTGGTTTGAAATGTTATCAGATGCACCGGTATCTGTAGGTTCATTGATCGCTACCTCTACGGTTTCGCCTTTCGGCACCATGTTGTCTGCGGTGCGCCCCTGGCAGGATACCAGCATAAGCATCGTTGCCGAGGTCGCCATGACGGCGACACGCGGCAGCCTGATTCTGTCAGCCATAGGTTATCAGTTAACCTTGATCAGCTCAACTTCAAAAATAAGGGGAGCGTTCGGTGGGATAGGACCGCCGGGAGTGCCCATTTCGCCATAACCGAGTTCTGACGGGATGTAGAACACCGTTACGCCACCCTCCTGCATAAGCTGAAGACCTTCTGTCCAGCCGGGGATAACGCGGTTAAGGGGGAAGGAGGTGGGTTCACCACGCTCAACGGAGCTGTCGAACACTGTGCCGTCGGTAAGTCGTCCGGTGTAATGCACTGTCACATTGTCAGAGGCTGACGGACGTGCGCCTTTACCCTCTTTAACCACAGTGTATTTCAATCCTGATTCAGTCACCTGATAAGTGGAGTCGGTAGAAGCGCTCAGGCTCTTTTTGTCAGGATTGTTGAAAAATGCTGCATCATATGCGCGGAGCGTTGTGTCGAGGGAAGCCTGCTCAACGGCAGCGACCATTTCCTCAACTGCAACAGTGTCCTCATGCTTCTCTGCCTTATTGCCACCACAAGATGCCATTCCGGCGGCAAGCACTACTGCGGCGGCTGCAAACCCCGCAGGCAAAAGATTCTTTCTCATCTTTCTGTTATTATGTATGATTTTGAATATATACAAAAAAAGGTTAGCGGCAAAAATTGCCCCTAACCTTAATAACGTTAAAATCCCGAGCTTATTTTTTTACAACCTTAATAAGTTCCACATCAAAGATAAGTGTGGAGTGTGGCGGAATTGCATTAGGCACACCCTGCGGACCGTATGCAAGGTCGGAAGGGATGAAGAAGGTGTATTTTCCACCCTCCTTCATAAGCTGAACGCCCTCTGTCCAGCCCGGAATTACTCGGTTAAGAGGGAATGTGGCAGGTTCGCCACGGCTAACTGAGCTGTCGAATACAGTGCCGTCAAGGAGTCGGCCTGTATAATGAACAGTCACCTCGTCATCGGCTGTAGGCTGAGCGCCCTCGCCTTCTTTGTCTACGATATATTGCAGACCGGAGGCTGTAACCTTGACTCCCTCCTTCTTGCTGTTTTCTGAAAGGAATCTCTCGCCTACCTCACGGATCTCAGCGGCCTTCTTTGCTGTGAGTTCCTGAAGGTATTCCTGAATCAACTTGTTGGCCTCCTCAGGCGTAAGCTTGGTTTCCTTACCTTCGAATGCTGCGTGAACAGCTTCGTCAAAATCTTCTCTATTTATGTTCTCTACTCCCATTGCACGGAGCTGCTGACCAAGGGCCATGCCCCATGCGTAACTAAGTTTGTCCATTTTTATAATTGTTTAAAAAATAAGCCATGCCGCCCTTTGGCAACATGGCCTTTGGGTTATACATAAGTATAACGCACGAGCAATCCATTTTGTTGGCTCCCCCAAACCGTATCCCTCATATGAGAGGTTATGATGTGAGAGGTTATGATGCTGAAACCCGCCACAACACTATCTCCCCTTGTTAATTACCTTTTATCTCTCCTTAATAACGGTTGGAAAATCCAATTGAATGCTCCATAACGGTATGTTAGTCATCCAATCCTCTTTACGATAATTTGACATTGAAGTTCTATAAGCAGTGGTGATATTATTATCCATTACAAACTGCCGCAAACTCTTGGATTTTAAATTCTCTTCGGCTTTCACCTCAATTGGCACAATGTGCCCTTCTATTTGAAGAAGAAAATCAATCTCCTGTTGAGAATTTGCCTTGGAATAATAAAATGGTTTATTATTCAATATCAATTGTTGGAGCACATATTGTTCTGTCAATGCACCCTTAAACTCAGTAAATATTTTGTTACCGTTGACTATTGTTGCTGAATCGAGTCCTGACATAGCCCCCAATAAGCCGATGTCTAAAGTGAATATTTTGAAAGCCGAACTATCCTCATAGCTTTTCAAAGGAATTCTGGGGGCTGTGACATTGGACACTTTATGAATCAATCCCCCGTCAAACAGCCACTGCAACGCGATCTCATATTCTCTTGCACGGGCACCTTCCTTTATCAAACCATAAATAAATTTGCGATTCTCTTTACTCAATTGCGAAGGAAGCGAATTCCATAACATTCGTATTCTCGGCACTATTTCTTGGGGTGCATGTTTCGAGAAATCACGGTCATAGCTTTCAAGAATTTCGTTTTGAATCTCTCTTACCTCATTCCAATCACGCGATTTACTGAACGACAGCACCGCCTCCGGCATACCGCCTACATAATAATATTGCTTCAATAGTTCCTTATATTTTGATGCAAATAGATTAATATTCATCCAATCCTGATTCATAATAAATTTTGCCAGATATGATTCGTTCATAGCTTCAAGGAATTCGGTAAAACTCATAGGATAGAGTGGCATAAACTGAACTTTTCCTACCGGGAATGATTGCTGTTTATGAAGCTCCAACCCAAGAAGTGAGCCGGCGGCAATCACATGTTGCTCAGGCAAATTCTCTCTAAAATATTTAAGAGCCGTTAACCCGTTTTTTGCTTCCTGAATCTCATCAAAAAATATTAGCGTTTCCCCGGGGACACATCTCTCATGGGTCAAAGCTGTTATCGCATCAATGATCCTTGATACATTAAAATCCGCTTCAAACAAATTACGTAAGAAAATCTGCTCCTCAAAATTTACATAAGCAATATTTTTATAATGTTGGGAGGCAAACTGTTTTACCAGCCAGGTTTTTCCAACTTGACGCGCCCCATTAATTATAAGTGGTTTTCTTCTTGTAGAACTTTTCCATCTAATCAGTTCATTTATAGCACTCCGATTCATTTTAATCACATTTTATGGACGAAAATACTCACAAATTTACACATTTTATGGACGAAAAACAAGATTATAATCACCTTTTATGGACGAATAAGCTAATTATAATCACATTTTATGGACGAAAAAACTTTCTAATTGCACTGCCCCTACGAAAAGTAGACACAGAAGACTGCAACCTTTGCGGGTGTGATGGAAAAGTTTACGAGTATAGGCGAAAAAGGCTGTGCCGACTGGCTCATCAGTCGGCACAGCGCCGCTTTTGTTAGTGGTATTATAAGTTGGCAAATTATGTCCCGAGAATGTGGCGAAGGATTGACTCCCCGCCGGAATAGGGGTAGGGCAACAGACAGACGGCCGCAATGAGGGCTGCGAACACCGTGATAATGATTGCGGTGCCCCACCGCACGAGCGACGGGGGCACCTCACCCAGAAGTTTCTTAACTTTCTCCGAACGCGTCTCTATCCCGTCGTGCGTGGTCTTTCCCGGCTTCGTATTGTCACTACATTTATTTTTCCTCATGTCAGTTTCCTAACTCAAGTTGGTTTCTAATCAGATTATAGTAGGCTCCTTTCTGTGCGATCAGTGTGTCATGATCGCCTGTCTCCACCACCTTACCCTTGTCAAGCACTATTATCCGGTCAGCATCCCTCACTGTGGAAAGACGATGGGCGACGACAACCACTGTCTTTCCCCGGTAAAACTCATTGAGGTTTTCCACGATTTCACGCTCGTTGTTCGCGTCAAGCGAGTTTGTCGCCTCGTCAAGGAATATGAAAGCCGGATCCCTGTAGACGGCACGGGCGATCAGTATGCGCTGTTTCTGTCCCTGGCTCAATCCTACCCCGTCACGCCCCACTTTCGTGTCATACCCCAGTGGAAGACCCATGACATAGTCATGTATGCATGCCGTCCTGGCTGCCCACTCAAGCCTTTCCATATCTATTTCACCGTCACCGACCGCTATGTTGCGGGCTATTGACTCCGAGAATATAACCCCCTCCTGCATCACTACCCCACAGTGCTGCCGCCACCATTTGAGATTGTATTCGCTTATATCCCGTCCGGCTATGGATATGGAGCCTGCCGAGACGGGATAATACCCGAGCATCAGCTTGATCAGGGTTGTCTTTCCACTCCCTGAGGCCCCGACTATTGCCGTCACTTTCCCCTCCGGAATCTCAAACGAAATGTCGGAAAGTGTATCTTTAAGTGCATGTGGGTCATACTTGAAGTCAACGGAGTTTAACATTATTGATTTCCCGGATCTGAAATCAGTGGCATTGTTCTCCGGAGTCTCCTCATTCCTGCCGCCGTGAATCTCGTTTATCCTCTCAAGTGAGATCCTCACGTCCTGAATTGAGTATATGAACTGCATCAGTTGCTCCACCGGGGAGTTCAGTTGCCCTACAATATACTGCACAGCGAGCATCGCTCCGAGTGTTATCTGACCGTTGATGACCGCCGTGGCAGCCACTACGGTGATGAGTATGTTCTTCACCTCGTTGATGAAGACTGATCCAGCCTCTTGCGTCTGCTGGAGTCTGAGCGATTTCATCTGCACCGCAAACAGATCGGCCTGCGTGTCCTCCCACTCCCACCGCCGCCTGCGCTCACAATCCTGAAGCTTTATCTCCTGCATTGAGGTGATGAACTGCCAGGTGCGGTTCTGGTTTATTGCCTGCTGTTCGAAAAGCTCATAGTCAATCACTTTCCTCCTGTCAAGGAAGGAGGCTATCCACACCCCGTAAATGATGCTCCCGGCGAGGAAGATGGCGAATATCAGGGGGTCATAAATAAGCAGTACCACTCCAAATACGATAAAGCTCAACGTAGTAAATATGAGAGACAGAAGCTGCCCCGTAAGAAACGACTGGACGCGGGCGTGGTCGCCCATCCTCTGCATCAGGTCGCCGGTAAGCTTCGTGTCGAAAAACGACATGGGGAGCCTGAGGAGTTTTATGAAGAAGTCACTCAATAGCGATATATTGACACGCATTGAGATATGCAGGAGCAGCCACCGGCGTATGAAGTCGGTGGCTGTTCTCCCGGCCATAATCATAAGCTCCCCGAGCAGTATCAGCCATATGAGCTTTATGTCTTTGTGCCTTATCCCTATATCCACAATCCACTGCGTCAGAAATGGCATTACGAGCTGGAGTACGCACCCTAACAGGAGCCCCAGTACAATCTGCAGGAAATATCTCCTGTATTGCAGCACATAACCCATCAGGAAACGGAAGGAACGCCTCTCGCCGGCCGGAGTTTCGCTTAGGCTGCCGAACTTATCCGTCAGACTGAAAAACATCGCTACTCCCTTCCCCTCGTTGCCGGAGCCTATACTGACCCAGTGACTGTCAAATTCCTCCCTGTTCAGCTTGAGGAAGCCCTTCCCCGGATCAGCAATATGGAACATCTTCCCATCCCGTGAGATCTTATGAAGCACCACGAAGTGTCGCTGGTCCCAATGCAGAATCGCCGGAAGGGGGCTGCCGACAAGCTGCCCGGTGGTCAGTTTCCCTGCCAAAGAGTCCAGCCCAAGTGCGCGGGCGCCATCGGAGATCCCCTTCATCGACACCCCCTGCGTAGTGGCATGACAGACCCCGTCCACTAATTTTTGGGAATAAGAGGCGCCCAAGTGACGGCAGACCATCGTTAGGCATGCAATTCCACATTGCATCGAATCCTCTTGCCTCACAAAGTCCCGTCGTCTCATAACTATATAAGTATTGAGGAAGATTATTTGAGTACTGAGGAAGGGGCAGAACCGACACTGCCGTTCAATTCGTTGCCCATACCTATCTTCTTGCCATAACTGAAAGTGTAGGAGACGCTGACATAGACAAGCTGGCGTGACCCGATACCATACTTGGTGAGATTATTGGAATATACTGGAGACCATACTTGACTCTTTGAAGACACCCATGAGGTGTTAAATATTTTATACAGGTCCGCTGCGACCCTCCAGTTTCCGTTTCCCCATCCAAATGAGAAGTAGTAAAACGGCTTCTTCCTCCTGATTACCGACATAGTATATCCGTCATAATCCTTGTTGGCTATAGAGACAGCTGCCTGTGCATAGAAATTGCCCACATACACGATAGCAGAGGAACTAAGCCCGAAGGCATTGAGATCAGGCATATCAATTCCAGACCCTCGGTAGAGAGTCAACGTTGGGCGTGCCGACAATGTGAGACGCCCGTTGAACAGCCGGAGGTTTGCCACCACGCCGCCGGCTACCACATTGGAACTCCCCTTGTTGGCATAGCTCTCCATCACCCCTCCTCCGTCAGGCATCACAGAATAAACAGTAGTCATCATGTCGTGCAGATGAGTGTACATTGCTGATGCGCCGAGAGTGAAGATTCCGGTAGGACTCCAGGTATATGAAGGACCCACCTCAAATTTAGGGTATGATTTCAAATCAGGGTTTCCAATCTTCCAAAGAAGCTCTGACTGCTCTACAGGGGTAGGGTTCTTCATGTTGGAAGTCGGAGAAAAGGTGGAATATTGCATCCACAGTGACAATTGACTCCGGCGATGCGGTGAATAGGCCAGATTAACCACACCAAAAGGATAGATGGTCTTGACTGTGTAGCCGTTAAGTGTCTGACGTTCCCCTGCAAGACCCGCATACGCAGTGGCAGAAAAACGAGTGGTAGAGTAAGAATAGGTCAGTTTGCCAAATATAGTCGGGAAACTGAACCTGTTTTTGAAATTACTGTCTCCGGAATAGCTGGAACGTGATGTCTGACTGATGCCCGTAAGATCAAGGCTCAGGCTACTTGTAGCGCTTATACGCTTGCTGGCCATGACATTTAACTTGGCATAAAGGGAGTTCTCCCTTACACGGCGGTCAATTGAGAAGGGCTGATCTGTGACATAGCTATAATGCTGCTTAAGGTGCGTATAATAGGCATTGCCTTTTGCCGATAGCGACCAACCGCGTCCAAGTTCAAACAACGCGAAGCCATTCCACGCCACAGAGTGCTCACCGGAGGGACTGTCGCCGGTGTAGGCATATTCCGACTCTTCACCCGGCCGCCCCACTTTGGTAAGGCCAATAGTCCCATCTACGTGTGCCCGACTTAGCGAAGTGTATTGGAAGCCAACATCGTTTGATATGTACGTATCGCCATGGCTGTAAGCCGCCCTGAACTGAACCGGATATTCTTCATTTCGATAGTTGGAATGTTTAACCCGATCCTCCCTGATGACAGTGGCAGAAGGCAGATGGAAGGTAGACTCCCCTTCCAGGGCATTGCGGAGATAGTTAGAATTCACCACATTGGCATAAAGATCATATATCATTCTTTTGTAAGAGAACTTGGAGGCTACCGATTCCGTGAAGCCTGCCATCCCGACAAAATAGGCATCCTCCCCGACACGTGTGTAGCCTCCATACTCATATTGCTGGGTAATAAACTCTACAACGTACTGTGCCCCAAGATACTCTGCACCGGCCGGATGGTCAAGAAAGCAGACTTTCCTGACATCACTAAGATTCATGCTCTCGAGATCCTGCGACTGGGCTGGATGGCCATTGATATAATATATCACCTCAGTGCCATTGAATGCGGTATATTTCCCATCCGGATTCTTTGAAATCTGGGGTATGTTCATCTTATCCAGCAATGAGAGTGCATCACGAGAGGCATTCTTCTCACGCCTGGTAGGGATGTAGGTGGATTGTCCCGAAGTGTGAAACTCCCTGGAGGCTGACACGTTGAGATCAGGCAGAATATTGTAAGCTGCCGTATCAGTTACATTGACTGTATCCTGAGGCTGAACCGTAATACTGTCCGTAGACTGTGGCACACTCCATTGGGAGTGTCTATGGGATGCATAACCGGTTGTCGCAGCCCCCGCCACAAAAACAGTCATGACAATACGTGGGAGAAGTTGAAAGCTATAAGCTAAGAGAGTCGTCATTTTCATGGCATCATACTATTAATGTTGTTATGTTATTTAGTAATCATCCAAAAAATTAATGGTTGAGTCTATAATTCTGTAACGGATGAAACAAGTCTATAGTATTCATAGAGGGCATCTTCAAGTGCTTTGTTATCTTGTTCATGATATATGGAACACAAGTTATAGTCACCACTCTCAAACATATTGGCTACCCTCTTGTCAGGACATCCCCCACTGCATACAGGCAATAGCCCACATGCCAAACATTTATCATCATCAAAACAGTGGCCATGAAGTTTGTATCGGGCATACAGCCTTGTAGCAGGACCTCCTTTACCATCAATATATCCCATGCACTTCTCCATATTTCCCACATGCTCCCAACATGGGTACAGCTCTCCGGATGGACCTATCACATAACTTGACAATGAGGTGGCGCAGCATCCTTTGGAGCAGTGTGCCGGATAGAAGTCCTGAACTTTATCCTTCCATAGCATCTTACTAAATTCAAGGTGCTCGGCTGACGTCAGGAATGTCTCATTCTCACATCCCTTATTTGCACGCAGTATGCCCGGATAGACAGAGATGGAATATCCTTTAAACCTCTCATGCAGCATACTGTGAACTTCTATGTACTCACCTTTATTGGTATTGTCAACATTTACCCTAAAGTCGATCCGTGTATCAGGATTTGCTTCCAGAAACTTTTCTACATTTTTAAGAATGAGGTCAAATGAACCCTTACCGGATTCAAAAAATCGTTTTGAATTATGTGTTTCGCACAATCCGTCAAGCGTTATTTGTATATGGCCAAGTTTAAAGCGATTGAATAGTTCTCTCGCTTTTTTATTTAGTAGGGTACCATTAGTCACTATGGAATGGCCTACTCTTTCAAGGTCTCTCTCATTTTCGAGCGTTGTAAGTATTTTCTCAATCACATTAATTCCCAGCAGAGGCTCACCACCAAACCACGTTATACTGTATTTTTTTGCTACGGCATTTGCCTTGATAAACTCTATCAGCTTATTAATAGTTCCATCATTCATCATTCCTTTGGGCTTAGTCACCTCAAAACAATACGGACACCGCAGATTACACATAACTGTCGGCACCACAGTAAGGCTAAGACAACCTTGTCCAAAATAGCTTTTTAGATATACCAGCTTCAGGTACTCATAATAACTATCATCCTCCTCCTTAGTAACAAAAATCTTCTTTTGACGCATAAGATGCAGAAAATCTTCTGGAATGCACATATCCCCTTGTCCTGCCTTTATTCCCGACAATACGTCATACGCCATGTCTGAGAGTGTATAGAAGGAATTAGTGCGTGAATTATAGAGAAATTTATTTTTGTCTTTACAAAAAATATATACGTATCTTGAAATCATCTTATTGTCATAAATGGTGAATCGCCTTATGAGTGATTAATATTGGTACCGACGATAATTGTATTGAATGCTCTTAGTTAGTAAAGGCATTCAATACAATTTGTCAGTCATCTACCTTTTAAAGTGTATTTACCCATTTGGCTTTACTGCCTTATTAATCTTGCAAGTGTTTACACCGCAGTTTGCGTCATTTGAGCCACAATCATTTGTATCACACGTACCTGAATTAGTAATGCACAGGTTAGTTGTACATACTTTAGTTGTACAGGGCTGCTCAAAACCTGAATTTTCTCCTCCCATGATGAGAGCCAGCATCTCGTCGTCAAATTGTTCGAATTCCCGGATGGGAACAAGTTCAAGTTCCTTCATTTTGCCAATTATTTTAATTAGTTACACAATTGATGACACATTCTTGCATCATCAGAAATTATATCAAAGGTGGTAGCATCAAAAACTACCAGTATTATGATTTATTTAGAATTAGAGCTGATTAAGAAAAACAATCAGTTCATAGTCCTCGGTTACAAGGTGAATCCGGTAATCGCCACAAAGCATATGGAAGTGACTGCCGCCG
>CAZQSD010000025.1:0-26919 GCA_964595885.1 uncultured Sangeribacter sp. | reverse complement strand
TTGTTAGCTAATTATGTGATTTTCAGTCTTTTATCTATTTCCCGATGCAGAAGCGGGAGAAGATGGAGTGGAGGAGGGTGGGAGTGGTGATTGTGCCGGTAATGGTGCCGAGGTGGTGGAGGGCCTCACGTACGTCTTGGGCTATGAAGTCGCCACTTATACCATTTTTGATGCCTTCAACAGCTCGATGAAGGGATTCGGAACCTTTTTTCAGTGCTTCATAGTGCCGGATATTTGTTACTATTAGTTCAGTTTCAGGATTGTAGGAACCAGTTGAAAGGGTTGTTAACCTTTCGATAAGCTCGGGGAGACCCTCACTTGTTTTTGTACTGAAGGCAATGATACTAACAGGGTGTAGTTCAGAAGTTGGGAATAACTGCATGGAAGTCGTTGGAGAAGAGGGAAGACAGCGAGAGGAGGGGAATTGAGAAAGGAGAGTGAATAAAGAGGCTGTTGGCAGGAGCGGGGTGAGATCAGATTTATTATGTAGGAGGATTAAACGAGCATCAGGATTTTCAGAAAGGAACGTTGTAAGCTCATCTTCCTGAGGGGGGAGTGGGGAGGTGGGATCAATAAGCCAAATTACTATTGATGCCTTTTTCATTAGTGTGCGTGCTCTGTCAATACCAATTTTTTCTACAGTGTCGGTTGAGTTACGCAGGCCGGCCGTATCTATAAATCGATATAGCACACCATTGATTTCAACAGTGTCTTCAATTGAGTCGCGAGTTGTGCCAGGTATGTCGCTCACAATTGCCTTATCATCATTAAGAAGAAGATTAAGTAGAGAAGATTTTCCGGCATTTGGTATGCCAGCGATAACAACTGGAACACCCTCTTTTAAAACAGCTCCTGATGAATAGGAGGAACTAAGACGATTGACTTTAGTAAGAATTGTATGTGAGAGATCAAGTAGTTTCTGGCGGTCAGCAAATTCCACATCTTCCTCCGAGAAATCAAGTTCCAGTTCGAGAAGTGATGCGAATTCAATCAACTTATCACGTAATACTTCAATTTCTTTTGAAAAGTTGCCACGTGTCTGTGACACGGCCAGGGTGTGTGCAGCTTTTGAGGATGCTGCGATGAGATCGGCCACCCCTTCGGCTTGAGCGAGATCAAGTTTGCCGTTTAGGAATGCACGGCGGGTAAATTCTCCCGGTTCGGCAACTCGTGCGCCTCGATGAATCAGATCGGCCAGTGTCTCTCTCTGAATCCATTTTGACCCATGCACAGACAATTCCACCACATCCTCACCAGTAAAAGTATGTGGTGCGCGGAAAACGGTGGCGATACATTCATCAAGTAGGTTGCCATCGACATTATGATATGTACCGAAATGTGCAGTATGGGAATCTGCTTTTAGCAGGGATTTCCCTTTCCACGCAGAGTCAACAATGGGTATGGCGAGAGGTCCCGACACTCTGATAACGGCTATTCCACCACTTCCCGCAGGAGTAGAGATGGCCGCAATGGTATCGGTAGAGGCGGTCACTTCGAACTGTTCCATTCTTTAAAAGAGTAGTTAGCTTCAACTTTTTTTTCTATGTCGTCAGGTAGGGCAGGAAAGAAGTCATAACCGAGTAACTTTTCTAATTCATCGATACTCATAGCGTAGTCCTGCATATTTCCCGGGGAAGTCATGTTGGGATAGACGAACGCAATCCCTCGCGGTTCATTGACATAAGGGGCAAGAAGCACTTTAAAGAATGCGCTTGGCACCCTTACTTTGGCATTGCCTATAGTTTGAGTGTCTGTTTTTTCATAGATAGGCCCGCAAATAATCATAACCGCTGAGTCACGGCGTGCCCATTGGCGCTCCTTGTTTTCAAGTGTGTTCCAGGCTCCGGCATTCAGTTCATGAGTCTGCGGACATATATTAGCCATGACGAAGCAGTCAGCCATTGCCTCTGCACTCCATTTCTGATCAGCCGCCGGACACATGTGTCCCCGATCATAACCGGATTTGGTGTAATCTTTTGTAGAGGGGCATCCTTCTATTTCGTTATCAGTCCAAAAGGTGTTTGTACGGTCGTGATCACCGGATGCCTCATGTCCAAGCAATTCCCATGCCACATAGTTAGGAGTTTTGTTGTCTTTATTGAATGAGACGGTGAAACCTATATATTCTTTAACTTGTGAGGGGAGTTGGTCTGGCAGTGTAACTGTTTCCAAGGCGGGATAATGTTGTACTCCGGAACTATTTCCACTCGTTTGGTTCCCATTATTATCAGTGGGATTGTCAAGTTTCGGCATATCCGGTTCATCTGTTGGAGAGCAAGAATTGACTGCCATTATCACACCAACAGTCACGAGGACTATGCTTATTGAAAGAACAAGAGCCGCAACTCCGTTCATGCTTTTATTTTTTTTGCGTCTGCTCATAAGTTTTACTGTTAAAGATTAGTGCAAATTTAATAAAATTTTTTTATAAATGAGCTGCCGGAGAAGTAGGGCTGCGGATAAGATTGCTTTGAAAATAATCTTTAACAATTTTTAATAATATAAACTAAATATTTAGTTGTATAACTAAGAAATTAGTTATACCTTTGCAGTATTAAATAGGTAAGTACTTGACAGGTATTGGAAATTCGGCTTGAAAATTAATCCGAGTTGTGATATTCTGACATCTGTTGGGTGAATTATAATTACACTTATTAACAAGGTTATTATGCAGGCAGGAAGAAAACAGAAATTGCTTACAGAGAAAGAAGCATTCATAATGAATGCCTTATGGAATAAGGGGCCATTGTTTGTGAGGGAAATACTGTCGCTTTATCCAGAGCCACAACCTCACTTCAATACTGTTGCCACGACTGTAAGGATACTTGAGACGAAAGGATATGTGGCACATGAAGAAATAGGCAGTAGCCACAGATTTTATGCCACTGTCCGTCAGGAAGACTTCCGCGAGCGATCACTTGCTGACGTCATAAAAAACTATTTTGGGAACTCATATAAGAATGTGGTGTCGGCTCTTGCTGAAGAAGAAAAAATATCTGCGGCTGATCTGCGTGACATTCTCGAGATGATTGAGAAGAAAAATAAAACTTGATGAAAACAATATGAGTATGGGCATACTTTTCTCTTATTCCATCGCCTCAAGCATTATCCTTGCATGTCTTTATCTGGCTTACAGATGGACAATGGCAAATGAAAGACAGTTTAGGTTAAACCGGGTAATGCTATATGTCATATATCTTTTGGCATTTATTTCTCCAAATGCCTACGCCGTGATTACCCATGCGGATGCAGGAGTTAAAACGGTGGGACATTCGACTATAACGGTTGATTTATCTGAAATGACAACAGGCATAATAACAGAAGAGGCACCAGTGTGGATGGATACATTATTGTGGATATATATCCTTGGGGTTGGCGTAACTTTCGTTAGGTTTATCTATTCTCTTGTAAAATTATTCTGTGTCATTAAATCAGGGCATCTTGTCGCTAAAAATGATTCATATAATGTAATAGTCGTTGCTGATCCGAATTTGGCTCCTTTCAGTTTCTTCAAATATATGGTGATTTCAGAGACTGATTATCATTCAGAAGCAAGGATAATAATGACACATGAATTAACGCATCTGCGAAAAAATCATTGGGCAGACCTCATTATTGCAAACATTGTAGCCATTTTCCAGTGGTATAATCCTGCTGCCTGGCTTATGATTGAAGAGTTTAAGACCATTCATGAATATCAAGCAGATGCGTCGGTGATATGCTCAGGGACAGACATTAAGAAATATCAATATTTATTAATAGAAAAGGCTGTTGGCGAGAGATTGCCGTCACCTGCCAACAGCCTGAATCATAGTAAACTTAAAAAACGTGTAACCATGATGTACAAAACTAAACCGAGCACATTGCGCCGTGTGGCAGCATTTGCTACCGTCCCTGCTCTTTTTGCCGGGATTGCCTTAGTGAACACCTCAGCCGTTGCCTCTGTACTTTCTGAAGTGAAAAGTGCAACCGTGTTCTCTAACACCCCGGAATATCTTCCCGCGACTGAAACTGTCAATAAGAGCCAGGTATATAGCGCAGAGACTATTGACAAAGTTACAACTTTTTCAGGAGATACGGACAATAAAATGTCTCAAAAGATTATTTCTTCTGGTTTTTCTGATGAACCTGAAAAAGTTGCTGAGCCAACCGATACACCTTATTCCATAGAATCATCCTCAGTTAAGTCCTATGATTCAGAGGGTGATAGCGAGACTTTATTTCAACCCTCTCAAGAGGTATCAAGTGAGGTGACTGAGGAGGAGGACAATGGAGATGGTCCATATTTAGCAGTTGGTAAGATGGGTGAATTTCCAGGTGGTCAAATGGAATTGATGAAATTCATGCAAGATAATATAAAGTATCCTGAAGCCGCTTTCAAAAAAGGCATTCAGGGGAGAGTTATTGTTAAATTCATCATTACCAAGAATGGAAAAATCGAGAGTCCCAAAATTGTAAAGGGAGTAGATCCGGAACTTGATGCTGAGGCTATAAGAGTAGTAAGTTCGATGCCCGATTGGATCCCGGCAGAGAATGGGGGGAAACCAGTGGCATCATGGTTTACCATTCCGGTTACTTTCAGACTTCCGGATTCTAAAGAAACTACTGCTACACAAGAATGATGGAAATAAGGCTTTGATACAGTTGAAACATAAAAATCATCTTCCCATACCTATGGGAAGATGATTTTTATAATAGAATTTAACTTAAAATCAAGATTATTTTAAAAAATATGTTGCTTATCAAGAATATTTGTTAAATTTGCGCATGATTACGCAACTACGAGGTGTGTCAACCACCATATCTGATACCGCCCGGAAAGTCTGGTTGCTTTATTACGACGGTTTCCGGAGCATGACCGTGGGGAAAACCCTATGGGTAATTATCCTTGTCAAACTATTTCTGTTTTTTGTTGTTATCAAGCTCCTCTTCTTTCCTAATCTTCTCCAGAAAAATTTTGACAATGACGAAGATCGTGCAGATCACGTGCGTAAAGAGCTTATCGAAAGGAAATAATCTAACCTACAAACATAAAGCAATATGAATGATCTGATGACAGTAGTCGACTGGTCGCGATGGCAATTCGCATTGACAGCCATATATCACTGGCTGTTTGTGCCCCTCACGCTCGGACTGTCGCTGATGGTGGCTATTATGGAAAGCCTCTATCTGAAAACAAAATCTGAAAAGTGGCTCGCTACCACCAAATTCTGGATGACCCTCTTTGGCATCAACTTTGCCATAGGAGTTGCCACCGGTCTGATCCTTGAATTTGAATTCGGAACGAATTGGAGTAACTATTCCTGGTTTGTCGGCGATATATTTGGTGCGCCGCTTGCAATCGAAGGACTTGTGGCTTTCTTTATGGAGGCAACCTTTGTGGCAGTGATGTTCTTTGGCTGGGGACGGGTCAGTCCCGGATTCCATCTCCTTTCCACATGGCTAACATGGCTTGGTGCATCAATCTCCGCGCTTTGGATTCTTGTGGCAAATGCGTGGATGCAATATCCTACGGGCATGGAGTTTGATCCAGCACAGATGCGTAATGTAATGGACAATTTCTGGGAGCTGTTTTCCGGCATTGCTGTTAACAAATACATGCATGCAGTCTTTAGCGGCTGGGCACTTTCAGGCGTATTTGTTATTGGAGTAAGCTGTTGGTTCCTTAACAAGAAACGTAATCCACATTTTGCCACACGTTCTATCAAAGTTGGTGGCTGGGTTGGTTTTATAGGCCTCCTGCTTACAATGTGGAGTGGTGACGGTTCTGCAGTGGAGGTCACCAAGCATCAGCCCATGAAACTTGCCGCTATGGAAGGCCTTTACAAAGGTCAGCAATCGCAAGGCATTGTGGCTATGGGGCTTGTTAATCCTAATAAGACATGGGATAATGATGAAGATGAATACCTATTCGATATTGAAATTCCATATGGGCTTTCAATTCTTGCAAAACATGATCCCAAAGCTTTTGTGCCCGGCATAACGGATATTATCGAGGGTATTGAAATCAATCAGAACGGTGACACTGTTAACACTGTGTCATATGCTGAGAGAATACGTCAAGGAAAATTGTCGCATGAAGCGTTGCGTGCCTATGACATCGCACGCACCCAAAACAACCGGGAGGCAATGGCAGCAGCAGAGAAAGAGCTGCGGAAGTACTATCCTTATTTCGGATATGGATATTTTGATTCGGTTGATGAGGCTATTCCACCGGTTGGGATGACTTTCTATTCTTTCCGTGTGATGGTTATTTTAGGAAGTTATTTCATGCTGTTTTATATCGTGGTGCTGTTTGCCGTCTATCAGAAGGACTGGTTGCAGCGTTTCCGTTGGTTACAGTGGATTGCAATCTTCTCCGTTCCATTGATGTGGGTATGTTCAGAGGCAGGGTGGATTGTGGCTGAGGTAGGTCGTCAGCCCTGGACTGTGCAGGATCTTCTGCCAACAAAAGCTGCTATCTCTGAAATATCATCTACATCTGTTATTACTACTTTCTGGTTGTTTGCCGCTATCTTCACTGTTTTGCTTATTGCAGAAGTGAGCATCATGTTCAATCAGATAAGCAAGAGATCATTCACTAATTTAGAAACTGATAATGCACATTAAGCTATGACACTTGATATTCTTCAAAATTACTGGTGGCTGCTAATCTCGGTATTAGGTGCCTTACTCGTGTTCCTGCTTTTTGTGCAGGGTGGTCAGACCATGCTCTTTGGTGTGGCAAAACAAGAACGCCGCGAATTGATTGTTAACTCCATGGGTAGGAAATGGGAACTTACTTTCACAACACTTGTGACATTCGGCGGTGCGTTTTTCGCATCCTTCCCGTTATTCTATTCTACAAGTTTCGGTGGTGCATATTGGCTATGGATGCTGATTCTTTTCAGCTTTGTGGTGCAAGCGGTCAGCTATGAATACCGTAACAAGCCGGGTAATCTCTATACACGTGGCACTTATGACGTATTCCTTTTCCTTAACGGCTGTGTAGGGTGCATCCTGCTTGGAGTGGCTGTCTCCATGTTCTTCTTTGGGGCAGAGTTCACTGTCAGCCGAGGCAATTTGCTTGACGGAGGAAATCCTGTAATCTCACGGTGGGCTCCCACTCATGGATTTGAGGCAATATTCAACTGGAAGAATCTGATTCTTGGTGTAGCGGTGCTCTTCCTTGCCAGAATGCAGGCTGCTGTCTATATGATGAATAATATTGCCCAAGACAACAATTTCTTTGAGTCGTTGAAAAAACGTGCGTTTGTCAATGGGGCGATTTTTGTAGTGTTCTTTTTGTGGTTCCTTGCAATGCTTTGCACAACCACCGGCTATACTGTTGTCTCAGAAAACGGTTATACTGTCAATGTCACTGAAACCCCATTTAAATATTTCTTCAATTTTGTTGATTTATGGTGGGCCGGAGTTACCTTGCTTGTAGGTGTCGTGGCAGTGCTTTATGGCCTTATCAAATCATGCTTCAGCAAACATTGGACAAAAGGCATTTACTTCACAGGCATAGGCACTGTGCTTGCTGTGCTGTCTTTGTTCTGGGTTGCTGGATATGGTGACACGGCTTTTTATCCCTCCCTTCTTGACCCCCAGTCTTCACTGACTATACGTAACGCATCTTCGTCTGAATTTACGCTCACATGCATGAGCTATGTATCAATAGTCATTCCAGTTGTGCTTGCTTACATAGCTTTTGTGTGGTATTCAATGGATCGCAAGAAGCTTACTCCCTCAGAACTCAAGTCAACAGAACATAAATATTAATTTGAGAACTTTAATTATCAAGCTTGAATGCAAGGGGGATGCCGGGATTTGTCCAGTATCCTCCTTTCAATGAAAATTATGTCTGAAACCAAGCAATCGAACAGTACCGGCAGTTATCTTGATTTGTTTACTACTTTTTTCAAGATAGGGGCTTTCACCTTTGGTGGTGGATGGGCAATGATCTCAATCATAGAGAGGGAGATAGTTGATAAACACCATTGGATTGAGAAGGATGAGTTTCTTGATCTTCTTGCCATTGCCCAGTCGCTTCCAGGCATCCTTGCCGTCAATATCGCTGCCTCCGTAGGTGACCGGATTAAAGGTGGGAAAGGCAGCATAGTAGCTGCTATGGGCACTATTCTTCCCTCTTTTCTCATAATTCTGCTAATAGCTATCTTCCTGACTCCCGACATGATTAAAAATAACCGTGTCATTTCCTCCATATTTATGGGGATCCGTCCGGCTGTTGTAGCTCTAATAGTAGCTCCGGTCATTACCTCTGCCAAAGCGGCCAACCTCAAATGGAAAACGGTATGGATACCATTTGTGGTAGCGCTTATGATTTCAATCGACATGGGGGTAATTTCCAATCCAATCCTTTACATAGTATTGGGCGGTCTGGGTGGATTCTTTGTGTGGTGGCTTCCTCAACGTAAGGCGAGGCATAACAAATGATAACAGGTAACCTTTTATAAGCAACCTATTATGACTATATATTGGCAATTAATCTGGGCATATATCAAAATCGGCATTTTCGGATTTGGTGGAGGATATGCTATGCTGTCTCTTGTGGAAAAAGCTGTGGTCGGACCGGGATGGATTTCAGAAACCATGTTTACCGACATTGTGGCAATTTCCCAGATGACCCCCGGACCCATCGGCATCAATTCTGCCACCTATATTGGATTTGTGGCACCAGGGAGTGTGAATCCGGAACTCAGTGGGCTTGGTTGGGGACTCTTAGGATCATGTCTTGCTACGCTCGCAGTAGTAGTGCCAAGTTTTATACTTGTTCTCTACAGTTCACATTTCATTCGTCGCCATAGCGAGAGTGGAGTCATAAAGGCGATATTCTCTGGGTTGCGCCCGGTGGTGGTAGGCATGATTGCCTCTGCCGCCATCATGCTTATGAACGCGGCAAATTTCAATCCTAACGGAATCCAATGGCAGCTTTGGACAAATATCGCTATCTGCATAATTGCATTCTGTCTGGTCTATTTCCCAATAAAATTCAAACAAAAAACCATTAAGCTTCACCCGATCCTTGTCATCATAATGGCGGGGATTGCAGGATTCCTGCTATATGGCATATAATCTTAACTATGGATTATCAAGAAGCATTATCCTATCTTTTCAGTCAGCTCCCTATGTTCTCTCGAGTGGGAGCGGCGGCCTATAAACCGGGGCTTGACACGAGCCTCGCGATCGACAGGCAATTCGGTCATCCCCATCGTCAGTTCAAGACTATTCATGTCGGAGGCACTAACGGAAAAGGAAGCACTTCCCACATGTTGGCTGCTGTCTTACACTCACAAGGTTATAAAACAGGACTTTATACATCCCCACATCTCGTTGATTTCCGGGAACGCATGCGCATCAACGGAAAGATGATCCCCACGGAAAAGGTGATAGAATTCGTAGAGAAATGGCAGGCTACGGATTATGATGGTCACCCTTCATTCTTTGAGCTTACCATGATGATGGCTTTTGACTGGTTTGCGAAGGAAAAAGTTGATTATGCCATAATTGAGGTGGGTATGGGTGGAAGGCTTGACTCTACCAATATCATATCACCGGAAGTGTGTGTGATCACCAACATATCCAATGATCATACCCAGTTCTTAGGCGACACGCTTACTAAGATTGCAACTGAAAAGGCCGGAATAATAAAACGGGCTATCCCGGTCGTTATCGGCGAGGCTGAGGGTGAGATTCGGGAAGTGTTTGAATCAAAAGCAAGAGAGGTCGACGCGCCGATTATTTTTGCGGAAGAACGCTCACGTTTGTCTGCCATCTCGGCAGACACGGTCAAAGGTGGTTGGCGATGCCTGATAAAAGAGGGGGAGGTTAGGGTTCCTTTGGGTGGCGACTACCAAAAGAAAAATATAAACACTGTGCTACACGCAGTTGATGCCATGAGAGAAGCTGGAATTAAGATTGACAATGAGTCAGTGTTAAACGGTCTTGGCCATGTCGACAGTCTTACCGGATTTAAAGGCAGATGGACCAAGTTAAGCGACAATCCTCTGGTGATTGCGGATACTGGTCACAATATTGCGGGCATAACATATAACATTTCCCAACTTAGGCGTCTTTTGGCAGAGCGTAAAGGAGGTAGATTGAGAATTGTAATAGGGTTTGTGGCGGATAAGACAATTGACAAAATCCTGAAGCTTTTGCCTGCTGATGCTGATTATTACCTGACCAATGCACAAATTCCACGTGCGTTGCCGGTTGATCAGTTGAAAGAACGTTTTGAGGCAGCCGGGTTAACAGGCAGTTCCTATCCCAATGTTAAAGAGGCCTATTCTGCCGCCATCAGGGATGCCATCCCGGAAGATATTGTCTTTGTAGGAGGATCCACATTTATAGTGGCTGATTTGCTTGCGTGACGCTTTTCCATATGATGAAGCATTATGTTAAGATAAAGACGATGTAAGCCACAGTGGCTTACATCGTCTTTATCTTAGAGGTTGAGTCTAAGCCTACAGAAAGATTTGGAGTGCATTTTAGAAAGCTCGCTCTATCATCTCTGAAAGTTCAGAAACTGTCTTATCACCACTTTCTCTCATAAGTTCCTGACCTTCCTTGATAAGCACATAGGTTGGGAACTTACTGAGATTGTATTCACGGGCCACACGTTGGTCATACGAACTATCGACCCTAAGGATATTGATTCGCTCGCCATATTTCTTGCGCAGCTCTTCCATGTCATATTTGATGTCTACTGCATCCTGTTGTCCCGCATGGATAAATACAACCAAAGAGGGGACACTGCTTTTGATAACTTCTTTAAATGTTTTCATATTATTGAATAGCTTTATACTATTTAAATGTTTTATAGATTGATATTCTTATATTTCAACGTATAGACTGTAATTTTGTTCAATATGCTGCAATAAACTATTCTAATAAGGACGCTAAAACTCTTGAATTTTGAATTACTGAAAACTATATCCAATCCAATTATGTGATTTCGGATACTAACTTTTATGTTGATTCATAAACTATTTTTATGTAATTTTGCAAATAAATATAAATATCCTAAACTCTAAACCATATGAAGAAGTCCTTGATTTTATTGGTGGCATTGTGTCTGGGTTTTAACCTTACACGTGCAACTATTGCTCCCGACAGTATCCCGGACAGTCGCCGGCAGAATAAACGTCAGACTGTGGGTCTCGTTTTAAGCGGGGGTGGCGCGAAGGGCATTGCTCATGTAGGCGTAATCAAAGCCCTGGAAGAAAATGGTATACCGGTAGATTATGTAACCGGAACTTCAATGGGAGCTATTGTCGGCAGTCTCTATAGCTGTGGGTGGTCTCCTGAGAAGATGATGGCCATGTTTACATCAAAGGACTTCTCCTATTGGAGCACCGGTACAATCGATCGCAATTTGGTCTATTATTTTACGACTCCCCAGCCAACTCCCAAGTGGGTGTCACTTAATATCAGCTTCAAGGACAGTACGAATATAGCGAATCAGATCATCCCCTCGTGTCTCATAAGTCCGTTGCCTATGAATATGGAGTTCTTGAGACTCTATACTCCTTACACAGCCCAGTGTGACGAGAACTTCAATAATCTTTTCGTGCCTTTCCGCTGTGTTACCAGTGATATTTATCATAAGCACAAGATTGTATGTAAGTCGGGTTCATTAGGTGACGCTGTGAGGGCTTCAATGAGTTTCCCGTTAGTATTCAAGCCTATTGAGATGGATGGGGTATTGGTCTATGACGGTGGAATTTACGATAATTTCCCCGTAGATGTCATGCAGGAGGATTTTAATCCGGATTTTATTATCGGAGTGTCAGTGTCCTCGCCGGATCAGAAACCAATAAGGGGCGATATATACAGCCAATTGGAAGACATGATCATACAGAACAACAACTATACTGTCCCTTCGAAAAATGGTATAAAAATTCAGGTGCCGGTGTTGAATTTCGGAGTGCTTGATTTTCCGGCAGCGCAAGAGATTTATTCTATAGGTTACAAGACAGGTCTTGCGATGGTAGATTCCATAAAGAAGCGTGTCTCGGCGAGGGAAGCTCCGGAGATATTGGCAGACAGACGAAAGGCATTTGCCGAAAAGACCCCTGTGATAGAGTTTGATGCGGTAGAGGTTACAGGGGCTACACCAGGTCAATCCCGTTATCTGGAATATCTATTCCAAGGACCGGAAAAAGGTAAGAAATTTGGTATGGAGCAAGTGCAGAATGCTTATTACCGTGCTGTTACTGATGGTAAATTATCTGATCTTCTGCCACAAGCTGAATTGGGTAAAAATGGCAACGACACCCTTCTTTTGAAAGCTAATGTCAAGAATCCCTGGAGCATCGGAATGGGAGGATGGATCACTTCATCCACCAATAGCATGCTTTATCTGACTTTTGGCTACCACACCCTAAGTTTCAACAGTCTTGACGTTGACTTAGGGGCCTGGATAGGTCAATCTTATTATGCAGGGCAGTTGAGTGCCAAGTTTGCACTTCGTTCTTCCTTGCCATCGTATATGCAGCTTGACGCAGTAGTGAGCCGACAGAAGTATTATGATTCAGAGCTGCTTTTTTATCAGAGTGCTACTCCTTCATTTATTACTGAGATTGAGGGTTTTCTGCGATTGAATTATTGTTTTGCTTTGGGAAGGATGGCAAAAGGATATGCAAATATCTCCTACGGCACTACAACCGATAATTATTTCCCATACAATGAAGGATCTTTCTCAGATATGAAGAAAGATAAGAGCAAGTACAGGATAGGTGCGTTCAGAGCAGGTGTGGAGCTTAACACACTTAATGACCAACTCTATCCAAGTGTAGGAAGGGAATGGAAAGCTAATGTGCTGATAAGTCATGAACGAAGCGAATTCATATGTGGCGAAAATGCTGCCTACAGCAATCCTTGGAGGAATCATCTGAGAGGGTCGCTCGAACTGTTATGGAGACATTATTTTGATGTCCACAAGAATTTTAAAGTGGGTGGAATAGTCAACGGTATAGCCACAATCGAACATCTCAATCAGGATTATACGGCCACTTTGATTCATGCCTCAGCCTTCGCTCCAACTCCTTCTACACGTAATTACTTTAATCCGGCTTTCCGTTCCAACAATTATGGCGCTATAGGTGTAAGCCCAGTGTGGGTGCCTATGAGCCATCTGCAACTTAGAGGTGATTTTTATGGATATTGTCCGATACGCAATATCGAGCCGTCAAAAGACGGTATAGCACGTTATGGAGACTGGTTCAGCAAACCACAGTTTATAGGAGAGGTGGCCGGTGTGTATAATTTTCCCTTTGCGAGCCTGAGCCTTTACATCAATTATCTCAGTTCACCAAAACATAATTGGAACTTCGGCATAAATTTCGGCCTGTATTTCCAGGCTCCGCGTCTCCTTCGCTAAACTATATTATTTATAGATAGAGGGTTATCATAAAAGTTAACGGTGCCGGTTAAATGAGTTTTAATCGGCACCGTATTTTGTTAGACGCCTTATTTTATAAGCGCTTTAAACCCTTCAGTCATAAAGACAGTAGTATCATTAAGAATAAGCATGGCATCATAATGGAGTGAGTCAAGCATATTTTTTGCCACGTCTGAGCCGGCGGCCATGCAGGCGGTGGCGGCGGCATCAGCCTCCATACATGTAGGTGCTATCACAGTTGCACTTATGACATCTGTAGTGACAGGCCGGCCGGTAACCGGTGAGATAGTATGACCGAGTGATTCGGTTCCCACTTTATGATAATTGCGGTAATTTCCAGATGTGGCGACCCCCGCGTCGGTAAAATTCAACACCGCGCATGCATCATGAATCACTTCTCTTTTAGTTTCTACAGGCCGGTCGATTGATATTCGCCATGTTTCGTGTGTAGGACTGACTCCCCCGGCTGTGATTTCACCTCCAATTTCAATCAAAAAATTTTCCACACCATTACGTCTGAACATCTCTGCCACCATGTCGCATCCATATCCTTTCGCCACAGCGGAAAAATTAAATTGGGTCCGGATGTCTTCCTTAACGATTGTGGTGGCTTTAAGGCTTGTTTTCCCGATGCCCGTAAACTCAAGAATACTATCAATGCGTAAAGTGTCGCTACTGATCTTATGGCCCGGTCCGAATCCCCAGGCTGTGATCAGAGGAGATAAAGTTGGATCAAACATTTTCTCACTGACACTATTTATTAGTTTCGAAGTGTTATACACTGCTATGAAATGACGGTCTACATCAGTCTCCAGCGATTGGTTGACGTGGCTGACAAGGGATGCCTTGTCAAAAACTGACAGACTTTTACTTACCTCGTCAAGCACGGCTGTTATTGAGTCGGTCAAAGCTTTATCCCCTTGATAGGTCACATGATATAATGTGTTCCAAATCATACCTTCTACCTTCTCATAGGAAGATTGGACACAAGAAGGGAGAATCAGGGAAAAAACTGAAAATATGGAAGGATAGAGAAGTTTTCTCATGATTTTTGAAAAATAATTATGAAAAAAGAATAAAAATATTACGCAAAGTTAGCAAAATCCGATAAATTTGACTAATTTTGACGATGATTTACAACCTATTTCGGATTAAGAGTAAACATAAGTCACATTAATTAACCGATTTATCTAAAAAATCTCATATATGAACGAATCATTTTTATTCCTTGCAGAAGGTTTTGAGGAGATAGAGGCCCTTACAGCAGTAGATGTATTGCGCAGGGGGGGCATTCCGGTAAAGACAGTGTCAATCACTTCAGCATTGCAAGTGAAAGGCGCACACGGCATCATAGTGACTGCCGATTTATTGTTTGATAACACTCTTTTTAGCTCGCCTGAATGGCTTATCCTTCCCGGAGGAATGCCCGGTGCCACCAATCTATATAATTTCGCTCGCCTGAAGGGCCTTCTTCGACGTCAGGCGGAATCTGAGACAGGAAGGATTGCGGCCATATGTGCTGCCCCGGCAGTGGTGCTTGGACAACTTGGTCTTTTAAAAGGCCACAAGGCCACATGCTATCCGGGGTTTGAAGAACTTCTGGCAGGAGCTGAGTTTGTAAATGCTCCGGTCGTAGTAGACGGTAAATTTGTTCTTGGGAACGGTCCTGCGAATGCACTTGAGTGGGCTTTGACAATCGTAAAAGAGGCTAAAGGTGCTAATATTGCCACACAAGTGGCTAATGGCATGCTTGTCTATCCAAAATCAGAGACTGATGTAGTTAATTATTTCGGTTGAAAATTGACGGGACGTGATCATTCACGTCCCTGTTTGCTTATTATTTTCTATTATCAGTAATTGTCGTTGAATTATTCCGGTCATGAGTGACATTTTCTATACTATTGAGAAGGAGGGGGAGGCACAATATAAAGAAAAAATGAGCCGTTTCTTAGCTTTTGCACGAAAGGTGAAAGATGCGGATGCAGCAAAGGCAATTGTCAAGAGCTTTCAAAATGAGTATCATGATGCGCGTCATGTATGCTGGGCCTATATGCTTGGGCCGGAAAGGAAAGAATGGCAGCTTAACGACAACGGAGAGCCATCAGGCACTGCGGGTAAGCCTATACTTGGCCAAATCAACAGCAAGGAGCTGACGGATGTATTGGTAGTGGTGGTAAGATATTTCGGGGGAATAAAATTAGGCACTCCGGGTCTTATCGCTGCCTATAGGGAAGCGGCCCGACTTGCGCTGGAAGAATCAGGAAGATTAGAGATGCATGACATGGAGACCGTTACAATCACTTTTCCCTATATGGCTGCTGACGGCGTGATGCGGATTGTGAAAGGGGGAGAGGTGGAAGTGACAGACCGCACTTTCGACAACACATGTAGCATGACCTTATCTTTTCGCAAAGACAAGTCATCAGAAATAAGAGGTAAACTCTTGTCTCTTGATGGGGTCACGCTTTTCGAATGATATTTATGCACCCATTGCTTATTTTTTGTTATGGATGCTGTAAAATTTGTATGATCTCATCCGTATTTTGTGCTTTCCCCATAAATCTAACAGGATCAATTCCGTTGTCGATAAGATCTTTGACGGAATAGGGGAAACTTTCATTTTTAGGATTAAACCATATTGCTTTCCACCCCGCCTTTAAAGCTCCTATTATATCGGTATGAGGATTGTCACCTATCATGATAGGAATACCTGTTGCGCCGGTTTCTTGTATTGCGTAGTCATATAGACGTGTGTCTGGTTTTTGAAATCCGGCTTCATCACTTACTATGGTTCGGGTAATGTATTTCCAAAGTCCTGAATATTTAAGTTTACGATATTGAGTGTCGATAAAACCGTTAGAAAGTACAGCTAACAGGAAAGATTTGGAGAGCACGTTTAGCATTTCAGTGGCTCCTTCAACAAGGGCAGTCTGTGAAGATAAAAACCTGAGATACTCCTGATCAATAACATGGCATACTTTGGGTGTAAGCCCAGGATCTGATTTAGGAAAGAGAGTGCGACGCCACCTCTCGGATTTAAGAGATCCGGAACTTATCCTTCCGGCTGCGAAGTCTTTCCAGAGGGAGGAATTATGAAGATGGTAATTATCACTGAAGACGTCAAACGATTCAAAAGTTTGATTGATTAGAGGGAAAACCTCATACACGTGATGGAGACTCTCATTGGAATTTTTATTGAAATCCCAAAGTGTATCATCAAGGTCAAAAAACAGCCATTGAGGACGTGAAAAATTAGAAAAAACCATGAGTAAATGGGTAAAACAGTGAATTTAAGTACAAAATTAAACAAAAAAGAGGGATTTTTTTTGAGAAGCGTTTATAGAATGAAAAAAAATTCCGATATTTGCACTGCCAAATTTGATTTTACGGATTATAAGGGCATAAATAATCGTAAATAATTAGGTTCAAAGATAATTCTGTAAGATGATTTTTGGCAAGCAAACAAGACAAACACAACATCTATTTTTATCTAACAATGACAAAAGCTGAGATAGTAAATGAGATTTCTCGCACCACAGGTCTTGAGAAAGCCGCAGTGCTCACAACCGTTGAGAAGTTTATGGAGGTGGTGAAAGATTCTATGGCGAATGGACAGAATGTCTATCTTCGTGGTTTTGGCAGCTTCATCGTCAAGACAAGAAAAGAGAAGACAGCACGTAACATTTCCAAGAACACCACCATCAAGATTCCGGAGCACAAGGTGCCCGCTTTCAAACCATCAAAGGTTTTCCTTGAGGATGTGAAGTAATGTCAATTGCCCTCAGTAGGGTAAAGCTGACTCGTGCAGCGTCTCGACACTAATTATAAATAAAAATTTAAACTATTATGCCAAGCGGAAAGAAAAGAAAAGGTCATAAGATGGCCACTCACAAGCGTAAAAAAAGACTGAGAAAGAATCGTCATAAGAAGAAATAAACCCGAAGGCGATTTCAGCCTTCGGATTTATTCCGTTTTTTGACTGACAGTCTTAGGGAATCATCATGCTCCGACACTCCGTCGGAGGCCTGACACGTCCCACAGGAACAAACGGAACATGGGTGAAGGCTTGCCTCACCCATCAGTTTGTTCTTTTTTATTATGGCCGTGTGGCATGATGTTGCAATCATGCTCCGGTTTTATTTCTAATCAGAAAGATGAAAAGCGAATTAGTAGTTGACGTCCAGCAAAAGGAAATATCAATCGCACTGCTTGAAGACACGCGCCTCGTATCTCTTCAGAAGGAGAGCCGCAATATAGCTTATGCGGTCGGTGATCTTTATCTTGCAAAGGTCAAAAAAATTATGCCGGGTCTTAATGCTGCGTTTGTTGATGTGGGCTATGACAAGGATGCTTTTCTTCATTATCTTGATCTCGGGCCACAGTTCAGCACCTACAATAGCTTCATTCAGGAAGCCCTGACTGATAAAAAGAAGGTGCCAAACATTTCCAAATTTAAATTTCAGCCCGACATTCCTAAGCAGGGCACAATTCAGGATGTGCTTCAGCCAGGGCAGCAGCTTCTTGTGCAGATTGCCAAGGAACCTATATCTTCAAAAGGACCAAGGCTTACGACAGAAATTTCTTTCACGGGCCGTTTTATGGTGCTTATGCCTTTTGGCGACAAGATTTCAATCTCTCAGAAAATTAAGTCAACCGAGGAAAAGATCCGTCTCCGGCAACTTATAGGCAGCATCAAACCTAAAGGATTCAGCGTCATCGTGCGCACTTCAGCAGAGAATAAGAGAGTGGCAGAACTCAACAATGAGATGCGCACTCTCGTAAAAGCCTGGGAAGAATCTATTGCAAAAATGCAGCGTAGCCAGCCTCCTATTCTAATATATGAAGAAGATTCCAGAGCGGTAAGTGTGATCAGAGACATCTTTAGCCCGAATTTTGAGGCTATCCATGTCAATGAATTGGAAACTTTTACCCAGATCCAGAATTATGTAGGTTTGATAGCTCCCGAGAATAAGGACATCGTAAAGCTATATTCAAAAGATGTGCCTATTTTCGACCATTTTAATATCACACGCCAGATCAAGAGCTCCTTCGGGAAGACTGTTTCATTTAAAAGTGGTGCCTACATTATTATCGAGCATACAGAGGCGCTCCATGTCATAGATGTCAATTCAGGCAATCGCAGCAAGGCCAGTCCTGATCAGGAGTCGAATGCGCTCGACGTCAATCTGAAAGCTGCCGATGAAATTGCACGCCAGCTGCGCCTCAGAGACATGGGTGGAATCATTGTTATTGATTTCATTGACATGAATAATGCCGAACATCGCCAGACCCTTTTTGAACACATGAGAGAAGTGATGGCCAATGACAGGGCAAGACATAATATTCTGCCCCTAAGTAAATTCGGACTCATGCAGATCACCCGCCAACGAGTGCGCCCGGCTTTGGATATCACCACAAGTGAATCATGTCCGTCATGTTTTGGCAAAGGGGAGATCCAACCCTCGCTGCTGTTTACCGATAAGTTGGGCGAGAAGCTCGAATATCTGGTTGATCACCTGCAAATCAAGAAATTCGTCATGTATGTCCATCCCTATGTTGATGCATACATAAAAAAGGGAATGTTCTCCCTTTATGGAAAATGGCGCCGTAGGTTTGGAAGAAGTTTCAAGATCCTTCCTGATGAATCGCTTGCGTATCTGCAATACCGTGTGATAGACGACATGAAGAAAGAGATTGACCTTAAAGAAGAGAGTGATTTCAACAGTAATCAGTCGAAATCTCATGACCGCCAGAAAAACAGAGACAATGAAGAAAAGGATTAGTTGATTAATTTGGAGCTGCAAAATGTTGCAGCTGATCATAAAAAAGGGTGGAGGACCATCAAATGTTCCTCCACTCTTTTTACTTTGAATTGCCTTTGAGAATATCCATATATTGGGAGTAGGGAATATGTCGGCCTCCCATCGAACGCAAGTGAGGAGTTTCGAACTGACAATCGATTATTATGCCTTTGCCCTGCAGTTGTCGGGCAAGAGTTATAAGGGCGAGTTTGCTTGCATCGGGCACTTTTGAAAACATACTCTCACCACAGAATGCTCTGCCAATTGCAACACCATACAGGCCTCCCACCAGCTCTTCACCATCCCATACCTCTACGCTTACAGCATAGCCTCGGCGGTGTAGGTCGGTGTAAGCCGCTATCATGTCCGGTCCAAGCCATGCTCCCAACATGTCAATACGTGAATTAGCCTCCGAACAACCGTGTATTACACCCTTGAAGTTTTTGTTAAATGTTACCTTATATCTCCCTTTTTTAATAAGCTGACGCATGGAGTGGGAGATATGGATCTCTTCCGGAAAAATTACGAATCTTTCCATAGGGCAATACCAATGGGGAAGATCTGAGTCCCGGAAAGAGAACCAAGGGAAGATGCCATGAGAATAAGCTAAAAGAAGGCGTTCGGTGGAGAGGTCACCTCCCACTGCAAAGAGGCCGCTCTCTTCGCCATCATGTGGATCCGGAAATATTAATTCATCGTCTGGAAGCAGATATACCATATTGTCGAGGTGATTGAATGTGATTTAATTTACTTTTAGATGGCCATCGGAAAGATTAACAATGGCGTTGCCACCTTTCTTGAGTGATCCGAAGAGGATTTCTCTCATAAGAAGAGGTTTAAGCGCGGAAGAGATCACTCGGTCAATCTCTCTGGCACCGTACTCTTTCGAGAAAGCCCGCCTGATGATGTGGTCTCTTGCCTCAGATGAAAGATCGAGGGTGACTTTCTTTGTTGCCAGTCTGTCAGCAAGACGGCGTAATTTCTTGTCAAGTATCAACGAGGCCATCTCGCGGCTCATATCATTGAAGATGACAGTGGCTGACAGACGGTTGATAAACTCAGGCTTAAACACTTTTTTAACCTGTTTCATCATGGCTTCCCCGGAAGTGATTGAGTTACCGAACCCGACTTTCGCCTGATTGGCAAACTGTGCGCCTGCATTTGAGGTCATTATAAGAATCACATTACGGAAATCAGCCTTATTCCCTTTATTGTCGGTAAGGCTCGCATAGTCCATCACCTGTAGCAGGATGTTGTAAATGTCTTCGTGGGCTTTCTCAATCTCATCGAGGAGCAACACGCAGTTAGGGGTCTTCCTTATGGCGTCAGTAAGCAGGCCTCCATCTTCATAGCCCACATATCCGGCGGGAGACCCTATCAGTTTTGCCACAGCGTGTTTCTCTGTATATTCGCTCATGTCGAAGCGCACAAGCGGTATGGACAACTCCTCAGCCAGCACTTTCGCCACCTCTGTCTTGCCAACCCCTGTGGGACCGACAAACAGCAGTGAGGCGAGGGGTTTGGTGTCATCCTCAATTCCGGCTTTTGCTATCAGGACAGCCTCGGATACCTGACGCACAGCCTCGTCCTGACCGAAGACTTTGGCAGAGATTCTGGCCTCAAGATTATCGAGTGCGGAAGATTCTTTCTCATCAATAGCCAAAGCTTCTACCTTAGCAATTTTGGCAAGCACCTGTGAGATGAGTTTTGTGTCAACTGTCTGTCGCTTCTGTGGAAGAGGATGCATTTCCCTATAGGCTCCCGCCTCATCAATAAGGTCAATCGCCTTGTCGGGTAGAAATCTGCCTGTGATATGTTTGGCAGCTCCTTTGGCGGCAAACTCTATTGCCTTGTCAGCATAATAGACACCGTGAAAGGTCTCATATCCTTTTTTGAGTTGTTTGAGAATATTGATTGTCTCCTCCACACTTGGCTCAAGGATATCAATCTGTTGGAAGCGTCTCACTATTCCCTTGCTGCGGGCGAAATGCTTCTTATATTCTTCGTAGGTTGTGGAGCCGATGAAGCGTATCTTTCCTGCCTCAAGATAAGGTTTAAGCATATTGGAGGCATCGAGAGAACTCTCGCCTACCGCACCTGCCCCGACCAGACTGTGGATCTCATCTATGTAGATGATAGGATTGGCTTCTGCTTCCACTCCTTCCATTATCTCTTTTATTTTACGCTCGAAATCTCCTCTGAACTGTGTGCCTGCGATAAGGTGGCCGAGATCCATCTGATAAATCTTTGCTCCTTTTAGACGTTCGGGCACATTGCCACTATTAATCTTCTGTGCAAGCCCATACACCAAGGCGGTTTTCCCGACTCCCGGTTCGCCTATATGGAGGGGATTGTTTTTATCTTTCCGGCAAAGCACCTGCATGGTTCTCTCCAGTTCGGTTTCCCGTCCGATGAGCGGATTATGATTGGCCACATTATCATTGACACAGGTCACCATATTTTTCCAGGACTCGGAAGAAGAACGTGAAGCGGAGCCGTTGCCGGAAAGCTCCACCACTTCTGAATCATCATCAAATATCTGATTTACAAATAAATCCTCCTCCGGATCGGTTCTTTCATAGTTATCAAGGAGGCTTGCAAAAAACTCTCCATCATTATGACCGATTGAATTGCTCAGTTGGAAAGCCGCATTAGAGTCGGGCATCATAAGCATTGCCCGAAGAATATGCGGCACGGTCAGCTGGGGGGCATTTGCTGAATGCATCATTTCGAAAGCAACCCCGAGAAGTTGCTGGAGTTGGAAAGAAACTTCAGGGGAGAAGTGTTCCATATCGACAGTGTCAGGAAGCTGGTCAAGACCCCCGATATATGCCGTCAAATTATCTTTCAGGGTTGAAAGGTTGCCTCCGCATGCTTTTACAGAGTTGCTTACTTCCTTTTGTGAGGCAAGGGAGAGAAGCAGATGCTCAGGTGTGACATATTCATTCCTATAGCTTCTGGCTGTCTCAAACATTTTTTTGAAAGCAGCGGTGAGATCAGGTGAGTATTCGATTCGTTGCGACATATTGCTTTTAATGATAATTTAGATAGTATTGCCTGGTGTTATAGTCAAAATGGTAGCTCATCGGAATAGGTGTTTTCCGGTTCCATCGACAGGCGGAGAGGAAACCCATTTTCCCTGGCAAGACGTGTAGACTTGTCGATCTTTGACTTTGCGATGTCATATGAATATGTTCCGGCAGGCGCTTTGTCGGAGTGGTGGACCTGCATCATCAGTTCGAATGCGTCATTTTCACTTTTGTAAAACACCTCCATAAGTATGTAGACCACGAAGTCCATAGTGGTGAAATCATCATTATGGAAATAGACGGTGAATTTTCGTGGCTCGTGATAGTCGGCACGAGATTTTTCTTTCTGCAGAGATTGTCCTATAGGCATTGTGTAATGGTTTTAAATTAGCCGGTGTTGATTATGGCGGGGGTCGGCTTGTTGGGCCGCATTAGTTTTGGATTAATATAACGGACAAAACTGTGGATTATTGTAATGTGGTGTGATTATCTAAAGCATGCTCGACAGTAAATCGAAGAGAAAGGCATGGCAGGGAAAAAGATAATCCTCTACTTAAAAGTTTTTTTGTATCTTTGCAAAGTAATTTTGACAGTTTAGCTTAATGAATAATATAGATATGCAAGAATGGGGCACCTTCAAAGATTGTTTGAAGGCACCGATCTACAGATGGTTTACTTATCCCGCGGGTTTCTCTTTTAAAGCAGCCGTATATAGCTTTAATCAAGAAAAAATGTCAGCCGGATATACCGTTTACGATCCTTTTATGGGTAGTGGAACCACTAATTTGGCAGCTAAAACATTGGGAATCAATTCATATGGTGTGGAGGCCCATCCTTTCGTATTTCCTATTACAAGATGTAAACTAAACTGGGATGTGAATGTTGAGGAGGTGAATCGGGAACTCCACAATATTAAGATTAAAGTAATTGCTGACCGCCAGACTTCAGACTCTGAAAAGAAAGAAATTGTTGAACAGGCATTTCCGGAATTAGTTTTAAAGTGCTTTCTGCCAAACACTTTATTTGAGTTATTAATAATACGCGACTACATACGTAATGTAGAGGATGAAGACACCAGGCTTTTCTTAAACACAGGGTTAATCTGCTGTTTGAGAGAAGTGTCAATAGCGGCCACCGGCTGGCCTTATATTGCCCCTAATAAAATTAAAATAACATCTTTATCAAAAGACGGACTTAACAGTTACATTAATTTTGTAACTAAGATGATAGAAGATGTGCAGTCTTTTAGATTTTTATATAATGATCTTGTTTCGGAGCATCATATTTTTCTTGGCGACAGCAGAGACACTACAGAAATCATTCCGGATGAAGTGGCAGACCATATTTTTACTTCCCCTCCCTATCTGAATAATTTTGATTATGCTGACAGGACACGGTTGGAAATGTATTTTATGGGTGATGCAAACTGCTGGGCCGATATCTGCAACAGTGTCAGGACGAAGCTTATTACCAGCGCTACGACACAAATAAACAGAAAAGATGAAAAATGGCGGTTTACTGAGGATTTCATTAAAGATAATCCCGATGAATATAGGTTTTTAAGTGAGGCGATAAAAAAGTTAGGTGAATTAAGACTGACAAAGGGTGGGAAAAAGAGTTATGATTTTTTAGTATTGGGATATTTTAATGACTTATATAAAATTCTAAAAGACAATTACAGGATTTTAAAACCTAATACTACCGCCAAGTATATATTAGGGGATTCTGCTCCATATGGCGTTCATATTCCAACTGATGAACTTATTGCTAAAATAGGTTGCAACATCGGTTTTGACAGTTATAAGATAGACATCCTGAGATCGCGTGGGGATAAATGGAAAGAAAACCCACAGCGTCACAATATTAAACTTAGAGAGTCAATAATAACATTATTCAAGAAAAAATAATATGCAATATGGCAGAGAAAACAGGTTATAAGAGGGTAATTAACGGTGGTAGTGCGATAGGAGAAGCTATAGGCCATTATATGGAATTGGTTATCCAGGACGAGATAAGCAAATTTGTAGAAAATTATCCTTGCCATTTTTTGAAGGAGACAGGATATAATGAAATTACGGGTAAAACCAGTAAGAAATTACTGCTCTACGACAACTTTGGTAATGACTATAATATTGACGGAATTATCACTAATGAGTCGATGCAGCCGTTGGTGTTATTAGAGAGTAAATATATCAGATACAAAAAACATAACAGGGACAAGGGCAGCTGGATTTGTAATGCCCATTCAGCCATAAGAAAAAGGTATCCCAGTATTCGGGCCTCGATAGCGGTATTGGCCGGAAACTGGAGCAAGACTTCATTGGCAATGATACAAAGCTATGACATAAACGTCTTTCTTATTGATTTCTCATTAATATCTAAATTGTTAAAGAAGAAAGACATTGATTTCGAATGGCAGGAAAAAGAATATTCGAAGGCAATGGCGGCTTGGCAACACTATGATAGTCTTCCCGAAGAGGAAAAATATGAGATCGCACGAGAGATGGTTTATTCCATTAAGGATAATTTATTCAATCTGTTGACAAACGTGCTTGATGATACTACACCCAGATATGTAAAGCGGATTATAGTCGAGATTCATACAACAAAAGGAGAGGTCAAAACCATGAAGTTTGACACCATAGAGGAAGCGATTGCGTTTTTAACCGATTTCTCTTTGGATGAGTTGTTTGAGACAGCCTCTTTTGTGTCGATCTTTGACCTCCCAACCACTGACTAATATACTTAAATTCATTATGCTGAGAGGAGAGTTATTGACCCTATATGCCAGTTGAGGGCGTATCGGTTATGATACACCCTCCTCCATGAATAGATGGTTTAAGATGAGTAAGAAAACAATTGTTTTTTTATCTGAGGATTAATTCTTTGGACGTTCTGCATGTTCCGTCAGATAGAGTTTCGATTTTAATCACTATTCCGTTAGGATGTGTCAGGCGTTCTCCTGTAAGGGAATAATATTCGGTAGTTATTACCTCGGAGGAAGAAGAATATATCTGCTCTACGCCAGATTCGCCTACACACATTATATTGGAACGAAATTCTTTACCGTCTTCCTCGGTATATATACTCTGCACAGCGAAAGAGTCAAATGACTCAAAGAAGAAATAGACCAGATGGCTTACCTCATCAATAATATAGATATTCCAGTTCTCAGTGTAGTTGAAGGGTATATAGGTCATTGGTTCAGGACACATCGGATATTGCGCCGGATCGAGTGTCAATTCCTCACCGTCAAGCCAGAACACATAACTCAAGCGAGATGTGTCAAGAATGTTATCTTCCACGTCAATCATAGGAATTTTACAACGTAGGCAGTAAGTGCCCCAACCGAGATTTGGATCCAGCACAATGAATCGCAAGGTGTTTGGATCAGCAGGGCATACACCATAGTTGTGGTGGCATACTTTCAGTAATGGCTCTTTCCAAAGACTGATTTCATAGAGCTGATCCGAGGTTGAGTTGTAGGCTATGGATTCGATACAATCAAACACTTTGGCATCGCTATCATAGTTCATCTCAAGATTAGGCAACAGTGCTGTCACCTGATCTATATATGTCTGATTTGCTTCATCCCATACCGGACGTACCTCACCCCCCATTGCGTATACGAAATGATTGTTAGTATCATCTATGCCTAAGTAAGTAGCAGCGCCGAAATCAACATGCCCACCGTTAATTGTGCCCACCATAGCACTTTCCGGAAGACCCTTATACATTCCCTGCACATATACCTTGTCATCATCCTGGCCGAGCTTTATATTCATTCCTACCCCGTCAGCCGTCACAAGATTCCACTCTTCCATGACTACTTCTTGAGGAATAACTACCGGGGCATCAGTCTGAAGTGTAATTTCAAGTTCACAGTCGCCGTAGCCATTCCAGAAATAATAATCTTCGGGCGATTCCTCGTCAGCCAGTCTGTAATGGCCAAGTCCGATGATTAGATTGTCATCCTCAACTTCCAGTCCGGAAGTTGTGATTTTATATGAGAATGTCTGGTCATCAGTAGGGAGATATGCTTTCTCAGCAGCATCAAATCTGAATACCATTGCATAATCGCAATTGGTGGGATCATCCAGATCGCCTTTAAGTAGCTGTGGACCTTGAAAAATGAGATGCTGTCCATCATTCTCAAACTCAAGCCAACTGTTGGAATAATATTGTGAGATCTGATTGTTGAGGTAAACTTTGCCATTGGGTGCCTCAACGCTTTTTACAACGAGACCTTTGTCAAACGTTTCCTGAAGGAATCCCCATAACACATAATATGAATGAGAGTTCTTTGAATAGAGAGTTGTTTCTCCTTCTGGTTGGGTTGGAGTGTAGGGCATCTGGGCCATACAGCTCAGGCTTCCCGTCATAAGTAATGCCTGTAATAAAATTTTATTCATAACTTGATGTTGTTTAAATTCACATCCAAAATTATAGCTGAATTAAAGAATCTGCAAGTAATTTCCGACGAAGCCACTTAATAGTCCGATGAACAACCATATCCATAGTATGAAAAAAGAATCTTACCAAAAATTATATTGGTTCTATCCTGATTAAGCAAGCATCTTTATGTTTACCGCGATATGTTCACTTCAATTTTTCAGATAATACCGCGCCAGTTCCTAAAAAGATAATGATTACTGTAATTTTGAAACACTATCTTCTTAAA
>CAZQSD010000024.1:0-27049 GCA_964595885.1 uncultured Sangeribacter sp. | reverse complement strand
CTTCCGGATTGAGAGATCAGTCCGGAAGTCTTTTTTTGTGCATACGCGTGTAAGGATGGTCAGGGAAGTTAGGCCTTGTCTCGCCGATGGTGATTGTAAACCTTGGGAAAGCGGGAGAGTAGGTGATCGCCGCCTTAGGGCTTCCGGATTGAGAGATCAGTCCGGAAGTCTTTTTTTGTGCATACACGTGTGAGGATGCTCAGAGCAGTTAGGCCTCTAACCCTTATTATTCCGACGGGGAGTGTTTATTGAGAAAGTATGAAAACTGCATGTCGTAAATAAAGGGTCCATCTTCATTCACACGGATTGAAGATGGACCCTGATTTTGATTCTGACGGGGGATAGCAGTTGATCTGCTGGATTAAATCGGATTCGTTTTAATAGGCCGCAGAAACAACTGCTGAAGACTTTAGACAGTCCAGGTTTCTGCGGTCTTGATGATCATGTCGCGGAGTGAAGAAAAGCCTTTCTTTGCCTTGATCTCCTCTACCTGTGACTGTACTGCCTGGTCATAAGTAATGTCATCCACATCACGGATAACGCCGATTGCGAGTGGTAACTCATGACCATCCATGAGAGCGAGCTGACGGTGGAGCACATCATCGACGGTGTGGGCGTCATGCACGAGCACATCGTCAATAGTATAGCCGTCTTCTCCAACAGTTACTGCTTTCAAGAGGAAACCATCACGCACCAGGCCTCTCTTATTGTCCTTTCCGAAAAGCATTTTCTCACCCTGTTTCAGATGGATTGTGCGTTCTTCACGCACTTCCTTGTCAGAAAGCCAGCTGTGGATACCCTGGTTGAAGATCACGCAGTTCTGGAGCACCTCAACTACTGATGTGCCTTTATGACGCGCTGCAGCCACCATGATTTCCTTTGTAGTGTCGAGACTGATATCGAAGCCACGTGCAAAGAACTTGCCGCGTGCGCCGAATACGAGTTCAGCGGGAATAAACGGATCCTCGGTTGTGCCGTAAGGAGATGACTTTGATACGAACCCACGATCGGATGTAGGGGAGTACTGTCCCTTAGTCAGACCGTAAATCTTATTGTTGAAAAGGAGGATGTTTATGTCGATGTTGCGGCGCAGAGCGTGGATAAAGTGATTGCCACCGATTGCAAGGCCGTCGCCGTCGCCGGATACCTGCCATACCATAAGGTCAGGACGCGCTGTCTTAAGACCTGTGGCGATGGCTGCTGCACGTCCGTGGATGGTGTGCATGCCGTAGGTGTTCATATAATAGGGGAGGCGTGAGGAGCAGCCGATACCTGAGATAACGGCTGTGTCTTTTGGGGCTACACCAACCTCAGCCATAGCCTTGTGGAGCACGTTCAGGATAGCGTGGTCGCCGCATCCCGGGCACCAGCGGGCTGTCTGTTCATTCTTGAAATCGCCTGCCGCGAAAGTCTGTGTCTTGTTCTCTTCCATGAGGTTATGCTTCAGCTATGTGTTTCTTTACTCCTTCTACGATCTCTTCTACCAAGAAGGGCTGGCCTTCTATTTTATTTATGCGGAGAATTTCCTTGTTGGGCATGTGCTGCTGGAGATAGTCGGCAAACATGCCGGTGTTGAGCTCAGCCACGATGATGTTCTTGTATTTCTTGAGCTCATCAAGGGCATTCTTCGGCAGCGGATTGATATATCTGAAATGAGCCATTGCAACCGGAGTGCCTTCTGCGTTGAGAGTCTCGCAAGCTGTCAGGATATGGCCGTAGGTGCCACCCCAGCCGACAAGGATAGTGTCGGCTTCTTTTGCGCCGCCAATCTTAATCTCCGGAATGTCGTTGGCTATGCGGGCAATTTTCTCACGACGCACATTTACCATATGCTCATGGTTCGGACCATCGGTGGAGATAACTGATGTGTTGAAATCTTTCTCCAGACCGCCTACACGGTGCATTGCGCCCTCAGTGCCGGGAACGGCCCAGAAGCGTGCATATGTGTCCTCGTCACGGTTAAATGGTTTCCAGCCCTTTTCAAGCTGTTCTTTAGTTACGAAGTTGGGCTTGATTTCGGGGAAATCCTTTTCCTCCGGTATTCTCCAGGCAGAAGAGCCGTTGGCGATAAATGCATCGGTAAGGAGAATTACAGGAGTCATGTGCTCGATGGCGATGCGGGCAGCCTCAAAAGCCATTGTGAAGCAGTCGGTAGGACTTGCAGCAGCCACTACGCAGAGGGGGCTTTCACCGTTACGTCCGTAGAGAGCCTGCATGAGGTCGGTTTGCTCAGTCTTCGTGGGAAGACCGGTTGACGGGCCACCGCGCTGAACGTCGATCACCACAAGTGGTAACTCAGCCATCACTGCGAGACCGATCGCCTCGCTTTTGAGAGCAAGACCGGGGCCTGAAGTTGAAGTCACGGCGAGCTGACCGCCGTAAGATGCGCCGATGGCGGAGCAGACACCTGCTATCTCATCTTCCATCTGACATGCCTTTACTCCCAGGTCTTTGCGCTTTGCCAGTTCATGGAGGATGTCAGTGGCGGGAGTGATAGGATATGAGCCGAGGAATAACGGGCGACCGCTCTTCTCGGAAGCCATGATAAGGCCCCAGGCAGTGGCAGTGTTGCCGTTGACGTCTGTATATGTGCCGGGAATAGCAGCCTCGGTCTCAATGCGGTAGGTTGGCATTGAGGCGTGGGTGTTGTGACCGTAATCCCAACCGGCGTGGATTACCTTTTCGTTTGCCTCATAGATGGCGGGCTTCTTTGCAAACTTGGCTTTCAGTTTGGCGAGCACCTTATCTACCGGACGGTCAAAGAGCCAGCACACAAGACCAAGTGCAAGCATATTCTTACACTTCATGATGCCCTTGGCGTCCATTCCGGAGTCGGCGAGGGTATGTTTAAGGAGAGTGGTCATCGGCACGAGCATTATTCTCTGTGGGTCGATGCCAAGCTCAGTCACGGGGTCTTCGGTTTTATAGAGAGCTTTCTTCAGGTTGGCAGGGGTAAATGAGTCAACATCGCAGATGATGATGCCACCCGGCTTCAGATACTGAAGATTGGTTTTTAGGGCAGCGGGATTCATCGCCACCAGCACGTCGGCGTGGTCGCCGGGGGTGTGTACGTTCTTGCCGACACTCACCTGATAGCCGGACACACCGCTAAGGGAGCCTTGCGGGGCACGGATCTCAGCCGGATAATCGGGGAAGGTGGAGATAAGGTTGCCTTCGCCGGCAGAGACATTGGAGAAAATGTTTCCGGCAAGCTGCATTCCGTCGCCGGAGTCGCCTGAGAAGCGAATCACTACATTCTCGATTGTCTTTACATTTGTAGACTGTAGCATGGTATTTTGTTGATTTAGGTATTTATTCAATCTGCCGACACTCGTTTTTAGCCTACGACTGCTTGCAAATTGAATGTTTTGATTAATCTGCCGCAAAGTTAGCAAATCTTTTTACTTTGAAAAAACTTAAATATGAAAAAATGACAAAAAGTTATGATTGTAATATGAAAAAACGTTGTTTTTAATTTTTTTAATATCATTTATCAGGCTTAGGGGCCGCTATCAGATGGAGATTCAGAAGGTGGAGCCGTAGTTGGCGCGGTCGAGGGAGCGATAGCCGATGGCTTCGGCGATGTGGCGGCTCATGACCGGTGCTTTAATTGCTTCCTGTGGGGGCATTGTCGCTATATATTCGAGGTCGGCGATTGTGCGTGCCACACGCAGGATGCGGTCAAAGGCGCGGGCACTCATGTTGAGCTTGGTCATACGGTCTTTCAGCTTGGCCAGCCCTTGCTCGTCGGGCCAAGCGTATTTGTGGAGTAGGCGGGAATTCATCTGTGCGTTGCAGTAAATGCCTTTCTCCCCTTGGAAGCGCAGTTGCTGTATGGCGCGTGCCTCAATCACCCTGCGGCGGATTGACTCGCTGCTTTCAGCCGGCGTGGTGTTTGCCATGTCATCAAAACTTACCGGCTGAATCTCTATCTGCAGGTCTATACGGTCAAGGAGTGGGCCGGAAATACGGTTCATGTAGCGGTTGACAGCTCCGGGGGCACATGTACATCGTTTTGTAGGATGTCCGTAATATCCACAGGGGCATGGATTCATGGATGCCACCAGCATAAAGGATGCAGGGTAGTTGACGGTGTATTTAGCGCGGGCCACTGTTATCACGCGGTCTTCTATAGGTTGTCTCATTACCTCCAGGACCTGACGCGGAAATTCCGGAAATTCATCGAGGAAAAGGACCCCATTATGGGCGAGGGAGATCTCGCCCGGCATTGGATTGGAGCCACCTCCTACGAGCGCGACGGGAGAGACAGTGTGATGCGGGGTGCGGAATGGCCGTTGGGTCATGAGCATTGAGCCACGCGACAATTTCCCGGCAACGGAATGTATTTTGGTAGTTTCCAGTGCTTCCCCAAGACTGAGGGGCGGAAGAATTGATGGGATGCGCTTGGCAAGCATTGATTTGCCGGCTCCCGGAGGACCGATAAGGAGAATATTATGTCCTCCTGCACATGCCACTTCCAATGCCCTTTTGACGCCATCCTGACCTTTTACTTCTGAGAAATCGAAGTCAAAGTTAGCTGCCTGCGCCGCGAAGATTTCACGCGTGTTGATGACGACAGGCTGCATGTCGGATTCCCCACCTACCAAGGCCACTGCCTCACTAAGATTCTTGACTCCGAATACTTCCACTTTATTGACAACAGCCGCTTCCGTCACATTTCCTTCCGGAACGATGAGACGTTTAAAACCCAACTCCCGTGCCTTGATTGCCATAGGTAGTGCGCCTTTAACAGGCAATACTGATCCATCGAGACTCAGTTCCCCCATCATCATGTAGTCATATAGGTTATCTGATGGAATCAGGCTATTGGAAGACAACACACCAATAGCCATCGGGAGATCAAAAGCCGCTCCTTCTTTCTTTATGTCGGCAGGAGCAAGGTTGATGGTGATACCCTTGCGTGGAAACTTTATGCCACTGTGTGTAATGGCCGACACCATTCTCTGGTGGCTCTCCTTGACGGCAGTGTCAGGAAGCCCCACGATGGTGAAAATGGAACCGGAGCCGCTGTCGGTCTCTATTGTGACCGGAAAAGCGTCAATTCCTTGTATAGCAGCTGAGTAGACTTTAGTGAGCATATGGCAGCGGTGATATTGAAGGTCAGTATAAGGAAGGGTTATTTCATTAAGCTGCGGAATTCCTTAATTGCTTCAGATATATCGCCGCCGCGATATGTCTGACTACCATCGGGAGAGAATACGATGAAGAACGGCGATTGTCTGACCTCCAGATCCATAAGACGACGGTCAGCCATTCCTGCAGGTACCCACAGTCGTGTTACCTTTTTCAAGGAGTCTGATCTCAATGGCGAGCGCCATGCCATTGAGTCAGGTTCCATACAGACATCAGCTATTATCCTTGTCGCTGAATCGGGATACGCTTTGGCAAGTGTTTTTATGGAATCAATATACTCTTTCCTTTTTGATAGTCCTGAGTTCCAAAAGAAAAGTAATGAGGCTTTTACAGAGTTGGTGCGCAAAGTGTCAACCCCGTTTCCGGCTGAGCGGAAGATAGCAGAGATAAGTCTACCAGGCTTTGAGATAGCCATTGTAGGCTGATCGGCACGGCTTACTAGTTCAACCCATTTTTTCTCACGGGCCTCGCCTTCTAACTTAAACCATAGGGAGCGAAAAAGTTTCTCATCATCCTTTCTTGAAAATGAAGTGAGCAGCAACAAAGTAGACAATGGGTCAGAAGGGTTGGCATACACGTATTTGGCGACGGCTATATTGATCGTTTGTGGATCTCCGGAGGCTATGGTGTCAGCATAGGTGTTGCGCCATTCGCTCCATCTCTCATTTATCTTGTTTCCGTTAAATGTCCAGGTCTCCATTCGGTTGTTTTCGCCGGTAGCCATTATTTTATTGTCTCTTTCAGCATAAATAACTGTCGGCTGCTTCGCGGACCCAATGCGCAAGTAAACCAGCACGGGATAGCGGGTCACACACTTCAGGGTGCCCTTGCCATGAGTGACGGGTGCAACAGCCTCTATCTGCATGCCCCCTCTTTTGTCGGTGGCGTGATAAGATGCGCTGACGTTTAGAGTCACGTCTTCGGGAAGTTCAAAATCTATGGTAAACTCATTTCTTGAGCATCCTCCGGCAGTTATCACTGCCAACAGTATAAAAATACGTAAAATCCACTTCATACGCAAAAGTATATATTTTTTACTGATACTCCAAATTTCGCTACTATAAAAATGAACATATAAAATGAATAGGGGAAGACTCTACACGGAGCCTTCCCCTGTTTAAGAAAACAATCTCTTTAAAAATAGATGGCTTATTTTACAGTAACTTTCTTACCGTTTACAATGTAGATGCCTGCGGGGAGGTGGTCAGTTGAGTCAGCAACCTTAACGCCGTTGAGGTTGTAGACACCTTCAACATAAGCATTGTTGATGACAGCCTTGACACCGCTGGATGTAAACTCGATCACCATTTCCACAGCAGCGTTTGCCACACCCTTGTGGCCATCAGACTCAATAAATTCCTGATCGCCAAACAGGCCCTCAGCAACGAGGAATGTGTAATTGCCCGGTTCAACCGGAGCCTCATTGAATTCTACAGTGAAGGTGTTGTCACCATTATCAGTGAAGACAGCATACTCATAATATCTTGCCTCAGTGTTGTCAAGGGTAGCATATGCATTGCTGATCATCTGAACGCCTTCAGGGAATTCGAGAGTGAATGAAGTGAGTTCGTCAGTGTAGGTAACTTCCGGTTCAAGTGTGTATTCAACCAAGCTTGCGCGATCCTTTGCGTTGATGATGGTATAGGTAAGTGTGATCGCATCATTGGCGTGACCGGTCTCAGGATCATTGAGCCAGTTCTCATCGCCGAATGAGCCTTTGGGAATGATAACAAGATATTCACCGTTATATTCCATTGCTGTCCATTCAGCTCTAAGCTGGTTCATATATTTTACCTTGGCCAGAGGAGCCTCGATAGCCTCATCCTCATAACCTACAGGCACTACAGTAACCATTGCATCTTCAGCCGGAAGTATGCCTTCCTCAACAGAGATTGTAACGCCGTCAAAGTCACGTTCCGAGAAGTCGATTTCAGAACCGTCCTTTGGGTTATAGCCGGTGGGCACCACGTCATACACTACCGGTTCAGCAGGTTCAGGCACACCGAGTACGATATAGCTCAATACTATCTCCTCCGGATTATCATAGAATTCTTCAGCATCATCCATATAAAGCATGCAGCCCGCCGGAATGTGTAGCTCGTAAGTGCCAGCTTCGGTAATCGGAGCCTCCGGTATGATATCCCATGACACTTCATCCAATGTCTCAGCGTTAATAGCTATGGGGAGTCTTTCTCCATTGCTCATGAAATACATCTCCTCAGGAAAGTCAATAGACATCCATACGTATGGGCCATCTTCGAAATTAAGGGTCAGAGTTATAACTTCCAGACTCTCTACCTCTGAATCCGGAGCAGGGTAAACATTGAAAGGAAGATCTCCACCGATAACTGTGCCACCACCGTCAATTGTGTAGGTGAACACGAGTTGATCAAAGTTGTCAACCACATCCGACCAATCTTCGTTTGCCCAACAAATGGCATATGGCTCAATTACGAGTTCATATTCACCCGGTTGTAGAATTGGTATCTGAGGTATGATCTCAAGTGCGTCATCAAAAGGAGTGCTCTTAGTTCCACAGAAGAACTCGCCATTGAAATTGAAGTAGATATCATCCTTTGTGTTGACATCAAACTCTACATAACCGGAGTTGGGATCAAGTGCAAGGATAACTGAACTGATTTGTTCTACCACTGAACCGGCAGCCGGAGTAACATTGAAAGGAAGGTCACCACCGATAATACCTCCACCGTCGTCAATTGTGTAATTGAACACAAGATCCTCTTCGTTATCAAACGGCATAAAAGCGTCATCATACCAGCATATGCTGTACGCCGGTATTACAAGCTCGTATTCGCCGGGTTGGAGAATAGGTATCTGAGGGGTGAGTTCCATAGAGGCATCTCCATACATAGGTCTATTGATACCGCAGAATTCTTCACCATTGAAATAGAAGTGGATGTCATCTTTTGATGTAACTTCCAATTCTACATAACCGGAGTCGGGATCAAGCTCGAAAATCACTGAACTGATCTGCTCCACAACTGAGCCGGAAGCCGGAGTAACCGTGAAGGGCACTTCTGCCGCAGACATTGTTACGGCTGCCATTGACATCAGGCAGAAAGAAAAGAATTTCTTCATAATAAATAAATTAGATGATTAATAATGGGAGGCTGTATCATAATTGTCACTACAATTTGTCTGTCAATTATAATACAGCCTCCATAAGTTCAGGTTAACGTATAAATTCCTTGGTGGTCTTATTTCCACGACGCACGATATACAAACCATTTGAAGGATTGGAAATCCTGACACCCTGCATATTATAATACACAGGAGTGTGGGTATAGTCGCTGTCGATGGTCTCGACACCATTCTGTTCCACAAGGTCGCGGGTAGTAAATTTCTGTTCCGTCAGTTCGGTCATCGGGAAGCGTGCAGAGTTGACTACGGTAGAGGTGGCTCTGTCAAACACGTATGCAATCACCGTAAGATAGTCCGGATTAATGGCTGGAGATGTCACGAGCGTCTGTCCGCCATTCATGGTTTCCTGATATGTGTCGGGCACCTCGATCTTGTAGGTAAATGAGTGTGTGTCCTCACATTTGATCTCTTTAGGCATGCTGTCATCAAGGCCGTGATAGCCCCATACGGCGCGTGCCACATCCTGATAACGGGCATTCAGAACCGCCTCCGGCAGGAGAGTCCAGCCGCCGAGTTCGGATTCATAGGGAAGCCCACTATAGTAGTTTGTCTGAATCCAGAAAGGATTCTGGTCAAGACCCACATTGTTTTCAGTCAGAACGATGCCGATGGCATAGTCAGAACAGTCAAGAGTCAGCGCAGGACGCACATTGACAGTGCATTCAATCTGATTACGTTCCGGATCTGTGAAAGCGGCTTCCATGCTGACCTCAAGAAGGGCGGTCTCTTCATGAAGCCCTTTTACTTTCCCGGCGAGTGATTTGGGATTTGAAGGATCAAAACTCGTGTCTTGTTCCAGCGACAGGTAAGTCACTTGCGAACTACGGTCGAATCTGAAGGCAGGAGCCGAGGTTACGCCGAAAAGGTAGGCATACTCCTCATTGACCATCATATCGTTGCCGGAGCCGGGGATATGCACAGATACCGGCACAACATATTCCTTCATCTCTTCATCGGACGTCATACACTCCATTACATATATTGCACCGGGGCAGTTGCCACACCATAGACCTGTGGACTCCTCTACAAGAACACTATGCCAGGGCGTAAACGCAAGTCCTGACACCGTACCGACTGCCGTAATAGCCGGCGAACCGTCTGCATAAAGATTTACTTTATAGCTGATGGTCTGGTCTTTCCCAACATGGCTGGTGACGGGATATGTTATGGTCTCGCCATATGCAATTGAGAAATCACCTTCAAATGTAAGGCCACCTATCCCTTCCTCAATGAAGTCAAACGACCATTCTGCAAGTCCTTTGGGATCAGTGGAAGTAATTGACACATCAACCGTATATTCTCCTGCCTCAACATAACGGGGAGCGGAGACAGTCACTTCAGCTATGTCGAGACGTTGCACAAGGATATTATCTATGACCAGAAGGTCTTTGTCAGTGTTTAGATTGGCAAAATTAATGTAAATGGTTTTCCCGGCATAGTCGTCAAGACTGAGAGAATATTGTGTGAAATCTCCTTCTACCACAGCTTCCGATTCACCGACAGGCACTTCCTGAAGAAGTAGGGTGGGTTCTGCCGGGAGGTTGTCTTCCGAAAGGGGAGTCTCCGTTATATAGACCCACAGATCACTGAGTTTGGTGTTGCCAGAAAGCGATGCACTCTGAGCGCCGAAGGTCAGTGTATAACCTTCCGAGGGAATATCTATTGCCCGCGAGCCTATCCAGTCATTGCTGGTTCCTGCCGGGGTGTAGCAAGAATGGCTTGCAAGGAAACAGTCAGAAGATGATGACTCATCTTTAAGATGCCACCAGGGACGAGCCACACCTGATCCGTCAAGAAACAAAGTGCGTATTTGCGATGTCGGGTTCTGATGGTCAAGCTCAAGCAGGATAGGGAAGTTGGCAGTGTAGTCATTGTCGAAGTTTTCTTCGAAAGCCACAGAGTGTGCTTCCGCTCCCAGCGAGAACGCCGTGAGACCAAGCAGGGTTATGAATGTCTTCTTTAATATCATGAGCAATTGATCTGAAATAAGTAATTATTGACTAAAGGGATGAAAGGCAGGATCAGCCGATAGCTTTTACCACTGCCTTACCTGTGGATGTCATGATGCTTATGATTGCCACGCCTTTTGGCATGTTCAAAACCATCTCCTCAATGCGGGCTTTCGTGGCTTTCACCTTGTCAGTGGTTCTACCGGCTGCGTCTGTCACTGTAATAGTTACAATTTCATCATCGCTTACGCCTTGAATAAGGCATTTCCCGGAGGGCAACACTCTTAAGGAGACACTATTGTTTCCATTGCCATCAGGTATGCAGTCAATACTGTTGACAGTAGAAGCCAGTAAAGAAGCTGCGTTCAGAATGGTGCCGGTGGTTGTGTCGAGGATATAAGCCACCACTCTCAACTTCTCAGCCTTCTCAGCGATTTCAGGAAAGGTAATGGTGAAAGAAGTGGAGTAGTCTTCTCCTGCTTCAATGTTTACAGGCAGACTCCCCTCAATGCCGGTGAATGCGAACTCTTCATGAATCACTGCATTCTCAAAACGGGCAAGCATACACGGAATGGCCGATGGAAGAATATAATACTGTTTCCCTTTGGAATATACAAGACTATTTGCCTGATAGTATTCCGGGGTTTCCGGTGAGAAAATATCAGCTGTCACGGTATAGCCTATTCTGTATCTTCCGTCAGAGTTATCAAGGGTTTCGGCAAAACGTGACGTCACAGTCACTTCAGCAATGCCATTTTTTACATTTATAACCCACAGTGGCATTGTGATACCGGCGATTGTCGGAATCTCGTATTCCTTTTTAAAGTTTTTGGAAGTGCTTCCTGCCGTGTCATGATTGCGGTTAAGCATCATGTAAGGCACAGCATAGAATTTCAGATTAGACCAATAGTGGTCCATCGCGAGCAGATCATTGACATGGCACGACAGTTCGATGATCTGCTCTCCATACTCGCTTTTCAGCTTATCCAATTCTAAAATACCGTCGGGACAATTATTACACCACATTCCGGTGCCTTCGTCAACAACGAGATTTCTGGCAAAGTGGGATGCGAATACAGACGAAGAAGTGAGAGGGGTGAAGTTGCCTTCTTTATCACTGATGCCTATTGTGTAGGCAGTGGCTTCGTCCAGGGAGACGGGGAGATCAAAACTGAATTCATACGTGTCTGTAGTTTCCCAGGATGCTCTGGTTTCAGAAGTCATCTCCAGATCTCCGACACGGCACACGATCGTTGCTTCTTTCGCATCAGCCCCCATATTGGTTATGGTGCCAACTGCAGTAGCCCCTTCTGAGACTGCCACATAACGCGGACTGCGGTCATCAATGATCCATTCCGGCGTGTCAAATTCTCCGGCAAAAATATTCCTGACAGCAAGCATATATTTGTTTATGCTCTTGCATACGAACGACACGGTTATCTCTTTCCCTTCAAAGTCAGCTAAAGAAACAGCCCTTGTCTGCCATTCCGAATATTCTCCCACGACACTGGTTACAGTCACTTTCTCCTGTGATCCGGTGTCGGTTACAACCACATCATAATCTTCCGGGAAGCCCGGAAGCACCGACTTTGCATTCCAACGAATCCACGAGGTGGCTTTTCCCACGGTGAAAGGAGCGGTGGTGAGCCATGAATCTTGTGCATCGGATGTGCCGGAAAAAGATGGCGCAACGAATGAATAAGAGGTTTCATCAACAGCTTCCACTGTCCAGCCGTCAGCAGTATAGCCATGTTTATAGACCTGCTCATAAGGGATGAGGCCATTGGCATTTTCAGTTGTCAGGTCTGCCGGAAATTTCTTGCTGGCCGGTCCTGAACTGAAATAAACGGTGGCCGATGCGGAAACCCACACCGGCACCATTAGCAATGAGGTCAAATATCTGGTGATCATTTTACCATAACTTTTTTGCTGACATTATCTGCTTTGACTACGTATGAACCCGGAATCAAGGTGGTTGATGCGGATGTGGAAACCAATCTGCCGTTCAGGTCGTAGACTGCTACAGATTTTGCGCCGGCCACCTCAATCTGACCCTTTGCCACGAGAATCATGATATCAGAAGTGTGGTCGATCGTGATGTCGGAAATCCCTGCCAACGGGTTGTCAAGTACAATCATGAAAGGGAAATAGTCAGGTACTCCTTTGGCAGCATTGAAGATGCCGTAGATGCCACCGAGCACCTTGCCGTCGGCAGAACCCTTTGTAATGGCCGATATATCATCGGAAGAGGTAAATCCAAGCCCGTCAAAGATTGATTTTACCGCAACCTCACCGGTTTCAGATATGACAACCATCTTGGCATTGTCGGCAAACAATGTGGTGGCGTCATCATAACCGAGCGAGAATGCCGACAGGGCACTCATGTCAAGCCATTCGCCTGAGTGGTAGTTATAAACACAGGCATAATGTGCCAGATCAGCATCCTGTCCGTCCTCACTTACGCTGAGTGCCACTGTGCGATGGCCGTAGAAATTACCATATTTATCACAAGCCATGAACTCACCGGAGAAAGTATTGTCGCTTCTGGTGTCATGATAGCCGTCGATATAATACTCTTCGAAATAACCGAGAATTTCTCCTTTATATTCAAACGGTTCAATACGGGTTTCAAGAGTGTTCCAATAAATGATCTCATGTTTATCGATATCAATCATGGCAGGGATCTCCGACATGGCAGCGCAATACAGACGCCCACCGAGATATTTCCCGTCGGGAGTCATACACTCGGTGATGAATCCTTGATGGTCAGGAAGCTCCAGATCATTAAAAGGGATTCTCTCATACTCTCCTGTGGTTTCATTGAGAGTCCACACAACAGGGTAATATCTTCCTCCCATTTCTGCGTCTTCAGCTGAATCGAACTCAAAACCGGCAATGACTTTACCATCGGCAGTAACGCAGTTGGCATATTGTTCATTCATCACGCTTGGGTGGTCGGGAAGTTGGAGCCATTCATTATCCTGATAGATGGCAGCCCGGAATTTGGTGCCGGTGAAGATTGCGCCAACGGCCATGCCGTTATTGGCGACATCATACAGGAGCGCCTTGTCGGCCACTAATTCAAAGTCTTCCGGGGAATTGATATTCCACATATATGCCATGTTGTCTTCATCATCGGCTGCCACAGCATATTGTCCGTTTGCCGAGATGCCGTTCAACATGCCCATCACCTCGACAGGGTCAGCCGCATAATACTTTGTTTCGGCATTCATTGCAGGGATGAAGGCGCAAGATGCCAATGATAAGCAGAGTAGGAGTTTTTTCATTCTGATAAGGGTTATAGATTAATGTGATTGTGTTTCTCAGGGTTGGTTTTTTACTGAAAAAAGAAAGCGAAAAACCAATTCTCCTACAAAAGTAGTAAAAAATTGTTTTTCGCTTAATAATGTGGCTATTTATTAATATTAATTAACACATGTGAAAATTCTTTACCTTATGTTGGCAATGCTTATGATGTCGGCAAAGACTCCGGCCGCAGTTACCTCGGCGCCGGCACCGTAACCTTTTATTACAAGAGGGTAGTCCATGTAGCGGTCAGTAGTGAGCAGGATCACGTTATTGCTTCCCTCCAGATTATAGAAAGGAGAGGAGGCATCCACAGCGCGCAGCCCTACCGACAGTTTGCCGTCTTTAAGAGAAGCCACAAAGCGGAATCTTTCATTCGCATTCTCAGCCTCCGACCTCTTCTGCTCAAAACCGGAATCAAGATCGGATAGTTTAGACATGAAGGTCTCGACATCCTTTCCAAACAATTCGTCGGGGATGAAGAGGTGTTTTTCCACGTCTTCGCAACTGAGATCATAGCCTGCTTCACGTGCGAGAATCACAATCTTACGCACTACATCTTTCCCCGACAGGTCGATGCGGGGGTCAGGTTCTGTGTAGCCGGCCTCCTTTGCCATAGCCACAGCCTTGCTGAGAGGCACTTCTTCAGAAAGCACATTGAAGAGGTAATTGAGGGTGCCTGACACTACTGCTTCTATGCCTATTATCTTGTCGCCGGAGTTGATAAGCGAATTTATGGTGCTGATTATAGGGAGTCCCGCCCCTACATTTGTCTCGAAAAGGAACTTTACATCTTTGCGGCGTGCCATGTCTTTAAGCTTCACATAGGAGTCATAGTCGCCTGAGGCCGCAATCTTGTTGGCAGCCACTACATTCACATTATGCTCAAGCAGCCCGAGATATAGAGCGGCCACCTCCGGCGAGGCGGTGCAGTCTACAAATACGGAATTGAAGATATTCATCTTCAGAATCTCATGCCTTATGATTTCCGGAGTGGCATCGATTCCTTCCTCATGCAGCAGAGTGCGCCAACGGGTAATGTCAATCCCGTCAGGATTGAATATGGCTTTGCGGCTTGAGGCGATGCCCACCACATTAAGACGCAAGTTTTTCTCCCGCAAAAGTTTCTCCTGCTGTTTGGCTATCTGGCGCAAAAGACTTCCTCCAACGTTGCCGACTCCGGCAAGGAACACATTAAGCACCTGGCAATCTGACAGGAAGAAAGAGTCATGAATCATGCTTAGGGCTTTGCGCAGATCTTTCTTTGCAATTACAAAAGAGATATTGATTTCCATCGCTCCCTGGGCCACTGCCAGCACGTTTATGCCGTTTCGTCCGAGGGCATTGAAAAGCTGCCCTAACATGCCGGCGTTGTGGCGCATATTCTCGCCTACGATGGCCACTGTGGCAAGATTGCGCTCAGCCTTGATATCGTTAAACATTCCTGAGGCCAGTTCTGCGGCAAACTCCTCACGCAGTGTCTTAACGGCTAACTCGGCATCAGCGTTCCTGACAGCTATGGTGGTGTTGTTCTCACTGGCTGCCTGGGAAACCAGGAACACGCTCACCCCACGAGCAGTCAGGGCATTGAATATCCGCGAATTGACACCGATCACTCCCACCATACAAAGGCTCGAAATGGTCACGAGGCAGGTGTCATTGATGGAAGATATGCCTTTTATCGGCTTATCATCCTTTTTTGGACGGATACTGATCTTCGTACCCGGCGCCTGGGGGTTGAAAGTATTCTTTACAAGGATGGGGATGTTTTTATGGTAGACCGGGTAAATTGTGGGGGGATAGATCACTTTCGCGCCGAAGTTGCACAGCTCCATGGCCTCCATAAAAGAAAGTTCGTCAATTACGTAAGCATTGTCTATCACCCTGGGATCTGCTGTCATGAATCCGTCAACGTCAGTCCATATCTCAAGCACTTCGGCATCAAGGGCGGCGGCCAGGATTGCAGCTGTGTAATCGCTTCCTCCTCTTCCGAGATTGGTTACGTCGCCATTGTCATCGGTGGCAAGAAATCCTGCCATCACAGCAGTTTCCCATTCCTGATTGCAAACTTTCTCATGAATGAGTGAGTCGGTCAACTGGAAGTCGAGTATGTTTTGTCCCTGCGGTCCTCGGTTGGTGCGTATGAATGAACGGGAGTCAAAGTAGGTTGCTCCGTTCAGGATATTGGCCACTATCAGGCTTGACAGTCTTTCGCCATAACTTATGATTATATCGAGGGCACGGGGGGAGAGGTCTTTAAGCAATGTCACTCCCTTATAGATATTACCGAGCTCGTCAAGCATCATTTTCACCATTGCTTCTGTGGCATCACGCCGTTCCGGAGGCACCATGCCGCTGACCACTGCCTTGTGGCGTTCTACGATTCTTGCATAGGAGTCAAGATAGGATATGTCATCAGCTACGGCAAGTTTAGCAGTCGAAATCAGCATGTCGGTTATTCCGCCAAGGGCTGAGACCACCACCACTTTCTTTCCCGGGATGCTTTCAACAATTCTTTTTACATTAGAGAGACTTTCAACGGTGCCTACCGAAGTGCCTCCAAACTTCAATACTTTCATATTCAGGAAAATTTTGCCAAAATTAGTTAAAAAACTTTGTATTGCCAACATTCGTATAAATGGCAGTGAAAAAAGGTTTAAAATAAAGACTTATATGGAGGAAAAGAGGTAATTTTTTGGCACTTTATGATAAATGTTAAAAATTGATGAAATAGCAAAAAGCATCTTTATAAATCAAAGAGATTGCCTTAAAGACCCGGATTTCTAACAAAACAATGTGAAAAAATGTTAAAAGATAAGTTATTCTTTTCCCAATAGTTAAAAATATTTGGCCGAGTAATAAATATGCCCTAATTTTGCACTCATTAGGTGAAAACGCACTTTCATCCGGAGGCATTTTTATCCTAATAATTTGTTGCGTATGTCCGGGCTATGGTCTCGGACAATCGTCATGCTCCTCACCAGACACGTAACAGGTCTACTAAACTTAAAAATAGACTATCGCATAAGGATAATTAGGTGAAATTTTATTAGGGAACTGAAACAATCAAAGTAATTAAAGCGCAAGGGTCAGGAACGTCGGGAGACGGTTCTGACCTAAATTTTATTCTTTTTCTATCACTCTTCCTATGCGCTTGCTTACCGTCCCTCACACGCTTACGGTGCCTTTTATTGCCGGCCAGGGATCGTATCCTTCCAATGCGAAGTCGTCATAGCGGAATTTGAAAATATCAGTTACCTCAGGATTAAGTTTCATCACAGGAAGTTTGCGCGGCTCTCGCTGCAGTTGGGTGTGCACCTGTGTCAAGTGGTTTTTGTAGATATGCACGTCGCCGAGGGTATGAATAAACTCGCCCGGCTGAAGCCCGCATACCTGGGCTGCCATCATGGTGAGCAATGCGTAGCTTGCTATATTGAAAGGCACTCCTAAAAAACTGTCAGCACTCCGTTGATAGAGTTGCAGTGATAGTTTTCCATCGCTTACGTAGAACTGAAACAGGGAATGGCAAGGTGGGAGATTCATGTTGTCAAGGTCTGCCACATTCCAGCTGCTTACTATTATGCGCCGTGAGTCGGGATTCTCCTTGATTGTTTTTATTGCTTCTGCCATCTGGTCGATGAAGCCGCCGTTATAGTCGGGCCATGAACGCCATTGATAACCATAGATGTGACCGAGGTCCCCGTCCGGGTCGGCCCATTCATTCCATATGCGCACACCGTGATCTTGCAGGTATTTCACGTTGGTGTCGCCTGCAAGAAACCATAGGAGTTCGTGGATCACGCTTTTTAGATGGATTTTCTTGGTAGTGAGCAAAGGAAAGCCATCAGAGAGGTCAAACCTCATCTGATAGCCGAAAGTGGAAATTGTTCCGGTGCCTGTACGGTCGCCTTTTTCATGGCCGTTTTCCAGGATATGCCGTAGCAGATCAAGATATTGCCGCATGGTTGTTGTCAGTTGTTGGAATGTTTATCGGTTCTTTTTAAGGCACTAAATTACTAATTTTCCCACATATTTCAAAACAGGGTATATTGACCTAACTTACTTGCTGCTGTTTAGTGTGGGGGCTGCCCAGAATTTATCAGGATCAAAGATGGTAATATTATTGTTGGGAGTGGGATTGGCTCCTAATGGAGCTAACAGTACATATTCACTCCGGGTGGCTCCTTTGCCTTCCGGCCGGGGACGATTATTTGTAATGGCTGTTATGTAATACAGGTTCTTGGCCATGTAAGAATCAAGGTAGTTTTCTTTTGTCTGCGGTGATTCATGATTCCAATTGGCATCCGGATTCAGAATAAGTTCCTTATCCGCTATCAGACGCTCACGCACTTCTCCGGGATGAAGCATCAGTCCATTTTCATCTGTGACATAAGCAGCGAATGTCGGGTCAATCCATACCCATTTGCCAAGTGAATCTGACCAGGCTATGCATATCACATGACAGTCGGAATCATATTTCCAATATTTTGGCTCACATGTAAGATAACGCGCGGGAATTCCCTCTGCCAACAATGCCTCAGTCAGCATTATGGCCATCATCCTGCAGTTTACCCCACGATCCTCATTCTTACATATCTCGTAAAGGTCGATCAGTGATTGAGAGGCAGGGTTATAGGAGCCTCCATCGTGTCTTATTGCATCGTGTATCCAATACATAAGGTTCTTGATGCGGCTAATGTCGTCGCCATTGCCTGCGATGCTGTCAAGATTGAAATAATCTCTGTCAAGCGTAAGAATAGAATCGGAGGGGGATGGGTAGGTCCAGCTAATCTCCATGTCTTCCTTTTCGTAAGCCGGTGATTCTTTTAGAATTTGGAGCCGGGATTTCTCCATGTCGTTTCTTATAGGCTCGATAAATTCTTTTAAAGCCAGGATTGATTCTTGGTTACCCAAAGCCTCCGCCAACTGCTCTGTCTCATTAAAGTTGTCGATTTCCACCCTCTCCAAGATAGGCTCAGACGAACTTGTCAAAATATGGAGTTTATAGTCCATAAGTTTCTGAGCCTGCTCTTTCATCTTAGGATGGTCAGTTACATCTTTCAGATTTCCTATGTTGAACACGCTTGAATCGCCATGAAGCACAATTCCCGTCTGGGTATAACCATTTAATTTCGGACAATTTATAGGTTCTCCGAAATATGTTCTGAATATGAGTCCTTCAAATCTTACTTCCTCAAGTTCCGGGCAATCCTTCACAAACTGTTCTCCTCCGGTACTCGCTATCGGTCCTCGGAAAACCACACGTTTAAGTTTCGGGCAGTTAGTAATTACATACCCGTCGATATGACCTATAAGCCCCTCAAAGATAATTTCCTCAATATCCGGTAAGTTAACAAATGAACTGCTAGACACATAGTATGTATCTCCAATGCTGAATTTTCTTAATGCCGGAAAATTCTGATTACCCGGTGTCGGGGCTGCATTTGTGGAGTCCGGCAGACGTAATTCCATAAGGCAACTGTCGTTTGCAATTAAATAGGGCGTAATGTGAACTCCGTCAGGAACGATAAACTCCGTAAGGCATGTGGAATTGAAAGCCCAATTACCGATAGAGTCAAGCTGAATGGGTAATACTATTTTTTCTACGGGACATTTATATAAAAATGCGGGGGGAATGGTATGGGCACCTGTCAGTTTATATGGAGCTTTTTCCCAAAGGTATGCGCCGCTATCTGGGATAAAGGAAACTTCAGATAAGTCTATGTCCGTAAGGATTCCTGGAGTGCTGTTGAAGAGAGTGTCTCCCCCTGCCATATCCCTAAGAAAACGCACGTCGTCGGCATTCAGTGATCCTTTTATCTTGAGGGCTTTGGTCTGATACTTGTTTTTATCACCCACTTGTCGGGCCAGCGTGCCGGGTGTCTTGACATGCACAGTCTTCATCCCTGCGGCAAACAGGGCGCTGCTTGCCATAATTGCCAGGCCTAAAAGGATTATCTTTAGTTTAGTTGTCATAAAACAGATCTGAAAAACTTACTATTGTTGTTTAGGAATCATCAAATCAGCTTCCTTCTATATAATGACGCGCATGTCTCGAATTTGTGACACTAAAAGCAAAGTATTTTTTTCAAAAACATATTAGAATGTATCAGATTAAAGAGAGTTTTGCACTTCATGATATTAGAAACTAAAACAGTAGACTTGTAATTCCGGTAAATAAAAGATTTGTTTTTACGTTATGATTATATGTCCGGTTATTTTTCTTGTGGGTTAGCCTCTCTCATTAATGGTTTGAAAGAGTTGAAAAGCATGTTGTTGTGGTCTGCACGAAGTTTCACGCTGCGGATTGTGGTGATATTGATTTTAATGAATCTCACACATTCTGTTCAGGCTACCACATGGGATGGCATTGACTACGGACATTTCTTGCAGGCCACACGTAATGAGCCGTTGGAGAAAATTATAAAGAATGCCTGGGGATGCGTCGGGCGCGAGCGATATGATTCTGCGGCCGCATATTATTCGGTGGCGGCATCATTGTTTTCAGAATCATTGTCTGATGCTGACAAGATGCGGTGTGCGATAGCCAATGTCAACATGGGTTACATATGGCTCTCATGGCGTATGAATGCCGCAGAGGCTTATCCCTGGCTTATGCGAGCGCGTGACATTGCCTCAAAATATAAATTTCCCGATATCGAGACCTCGGTTATATCCAATCTCGGTCAGATTTATTTCGATTATAATAATCTTCCGAAGGCAGTTGAATTGTATCATGAAACCCTCCTGAGGATAATGCAGGAGAGAGGAGACCGATATTTCGGGCGTGCGTTGATTGATTTTGTAGCGGCTGCCATAGCGGATAGCCGACTTGATCTTATCAGGGAAGCGACAGAAGCAACAGCTCAGTACCGGCTTTCGGATGATGCGCCTTTGGCATCATATAGTAAATGCATAGACGCCGCATTGAGACGCCTGGTTGCCGGAGACTCCGCCGGAGCGGCTGACACTCTTAGGAACGCCTTACCTTTGTTTGACGTTACTACCGACAGGAAGCGCTACCTTGCCCTTCATCATAGCATAACGGCACATTTTCTAATGCTTGCCGGAAAATATAAGGATGCAACGGAAGAATTGAATAAATTGACTGACATAGCTTCCCATGAGGGATATTACAATCTGCTTGAAAAGGGTTATGACGATCTGGAGGAATGCTATAAAGCAATAGGCGACACCACTGCCATGCGTGATTATCAATATCAGGCAATGCACATACGCGACTCTCTTTTCTCTGCCTCACGATTTGAGACAGTTAAAGATCTGGAGATTGCCGGACAGCTGCAGGGAATGCATGAAATTGTCAGTAGGGCTGCTCATGATGCAGAGGCTCAGCGACAGCGTATGATGTGGATGGGTATTACGGGCGTGGTTTTGCTGGGGGCATTGGTGTGTCTTTTTATAAGTCACAGGAGGCTTTGGAGTGCATACCGAGAAATTTTCAGACGCAACATGGAGCTTACCGGACAGCATACATTTACCACTGATTGCCAATCCGGAATCAATAGGCATGATGGCGCCAAAGAGACAAGTGTCGACTTGGAATCGGCAAAAGAGGTTCTCACGAAAGTGGTGAAGATAATGGAGACTAATCGTGAGATCTTCAACTGCGACTTCTCAGTGGATCGTCTTGCCGAATTGATAGGAGAGAAGCCTAAGACAGTGAGTCAGTCAATAAACATTGAGGGCAATAAGAATTTCAACACTCTGCTGGGGGAATATCGGGTGAGGGAGGCATGCCGTATGCTTGCTGATCCCGAAAAAATGAAACTTTCCACTGTGGAGAGTGTGGCGGAGAGTGTGGGTTATAAGTCGCGCACATATTTCAGCAAAGTGTTCAAGAATGTGACCGGTTTGACCCCGACACAGTTCGTGAAACAGGCCAAAAACGAGGTGAGAAAGGTCTGAAATCCCGATTTCAGACCAATTACGTAGGGATTGCTATTAATAATGAAAGATATTTGTAATAATTTTGCAACAATAATGGGCCATCGGCTCCGGTCGATGGAACGGATATGATCAGATCAAACTTAATAAATTTTATTTATTATGACTAAGACTTTACTATCAGGAGTGATTGTTCTTCCTGCTCTCTTGTGGCCGATAGGTGCCCGGGCTTTCGAGCCTGTGGCTCCTGGAAACCTTGAGGCTGAAGTGAACGGGATGGTGGTCGGCCTCACCTGGGAATGGGGCAATGCAGGAGAATGTGTCCTGTCAGAAGATTTTGAAGGAAATATTTTTCCTTCGGAAAATTGGGAAGTGCGCACTACTTATTCCATTGATGAGTTTGGCAACTGGCAGCTCTATAGTTTTGAAGACGATCCGGGCGTCAACCTTGCTCATAGTGGTTTCCAGACCGCCACACTGATGATGGGCACTGACGATCCTGACGAGCCTTATCTCTCTCATCAGGATGAATGGTTGATTGTACGTCCGGGAGCCGGAGCGGCCTATATGGAGTTTTGGTATTTCCTGCATCCTGAATTATTGGAGGTAGGCGGCTATAGAGATTTTCCCGACCATTATTACGTCAACATAAGTTATGACAATGGCGAGACATGGGAAGAGCTTTGGGATGGCCGCTGGGATATGGGAGCTTATGAGGGAGTGCAACAGGCCTCTCTTTTCTTGGGTGACGAGACAGATGAAGACACTCTTGTAGCGTTTCATGCTGTCAGCGGTGAGGAAGAGTCGCTTTACTTCCTATGGAGTGTAGACGATGTGGAATTCTTCACAGCGGAGGAAATGTCACAGCGTAGCCTGTCTGTGAAAAAGATGCCCCGTAAGAATCCGGAGGCTACCTATGCAAATTTACCTGTGCGCCGGGAGTTTATCCCCCATGACCGCACTGCCCGTATTGTAGAGCCTTCCGAGTGGCTTAACAATGGCAATATGACCTATCGCATATATCTTGATGATGAGATAGTGGCTGACTATCTGAAAGCACGCCATTTTACTGACTATTCCACCAAGACTCCCGGACGTCACACCTATCGCGTGATGGCATGGTCGGAGGCTGTGGATGAGGAATTTGACGCTGCTTCTGTAGATGTGGATATTGAGGAAGTGATATTTGCCGCTCCGGTCAACATCTCTGCCAGCTGGGAACAGCAGGAGAATGGCAAATATACTATTCAGACAGCATGGGATGCTCCTGAGGGCGATATGGAGCCGGCATATTACATTGTGTATGTCAATGGGAAAACAATCGCCTGGATAGAACCTGACGGTAATCTCACTGCAGGTCAGACAGGACTTTATAAAGGAGTCTATACATTTGAAGTTGAGGCATGTTATGAATTTCCTGATGGCGTGTCAGAGCGGGTGTCTGCAACAATATATCCGGGTACCGTCCCCACTCCTGAGAATCTGACAGCTATCCCTGAGGGAAATAATGTCATATTGAAATGGACTTCGGCTGAAGTTGAAGGTTTTGATCCGGTCGGATATAACGTATATCGTGGTGACAAACTCCTTGTGGAAAATCTTACTGTCACAGAATTTACCGATACTGAGGCTCCCGCCGGGGTATATTATTACAATGTTCATGCTCTGTATGCTGATAATGAAGTGTCTCTGCCCGCTTCAGTTATGTATGATGAAGGAGAACCGGATGCTGTCAGTCTGCCATTTGAGGAGAACTTTGACAACGGTCATCTCCCGCTGGGCTGGAGCGTAGTGCTTGTTGATCCGAACGAGCGTGTCAAGGACATGTATGCCTGGCGTTTCGATAATTGGTTTGATGCTGAAATCCCTGCTGAGAGTGGGCTAAATGGTGGATTTGCCTCAGCTAATTCCTTGGCGGCAGCCATGAACAGACTTGAGACCTATCTTTATACTCCGGTCATATCGTTGCCTAAAGATGACGATGAATTGGTGTTGACCTTCACAATGTATTTCGAGGAAGACACTCCTGGTCCTTCAGGTCCTGCGTCTTTTATCCTGGGCATAACCAACGACGGTGATTACTGGGAAGACCTTCTTAATCTCAGGAATGTGGAAAATGGCGAGGTGACGGTGCCGATTGACAGATACGCAGGTGAGAATGTGATGATCCGCTGGGGTCTTTTAGGACGTAACTCAGGCTTTGCTGCAATTGACAATGTAACTGTCAAATCAAGTTCCACCGTGGTTGAGGCGGTTATGACCGGCAATGGCCTTGTCGACATTATTGGTGTTGACGGCAAGGTGGTATCTTCCGGTGTGAATTTCGAGGCTGTCAAACAGCTTCCCGAAGGCATATATATTCTCCGTTATATGAATGGGAAGACTGTGAAATATATAGCTCGTTGAATGTGATCTTGATTATCCTATTGCAGTCTGTCAGACTGCAATAGAGTATAAGCATAAAAGTCTCGACCTGTGAAGGTCGAGACTTTTATGCTTATACTCTATTTTATTTTGCGGCATCGCGTCCTACCCGTCGGAAAAGGGGAGTGGTGGGGCGATTATGATTAGTCTGGAAACGGATTGCATCGTTGGGACATACATCAAGACAGTCAAAGCAACGCACACAGCGTGAATTATCAACTACCCTTCCAATTACCTTTACACATGAGGATTTGCATATTTCCTCACATTTCATGCAATTAATACATTTGTCCGGATCGATTTCAATGTGAAACACAGTGTATTCGTGGAAACTGCCTAATGCTGTGCCTATAGGACATACGTCAGTGCAGAATCCTCTGCCGGTGAAAAGGGCACACACAATTATCAATAATCCGGAGAGTATCCCGGAAGCCATGCCTGCACCCATGCCAATGCCGAGTGTTAGCCAAGTGGCGTTGGCGGCGGTAGGAGCAATGACTCCGCATATATTGCGCATAATCTCCCAAGGCTCTATCCACATGCAGACTAAGGCGGCACTTACCACAACGCATATGCAATATGCAATGAGAATGTGATAACGCATAAAATTAGCCCGACGATAGTGAAATGGCTTTGCAAAGGCCGGTATGAATCGACGTAGAGGGATTATGAAATCCTGAAGAGTGCCTATCGGACACACCGATGAGCAATAGACTCTTCCAAAGAGAAAAGTGATCCCTAACCACACCAGAATGGCGCCCATCCCGGAGGCGATGGCGGAAGGAACAATCTGCACGGCACTTACTATCCTGACCGCAGGATTATGCGCCACAGGGCTTACCGTGAGATAAGCCACTGCAGCTAAGAAAAAAAAGATCGACAGGATAAGCCTGACCGTGCGGAGTCCCTTCATAGGCAGTGTCAACGTTTGCGTTTCTGCTGCTCACGCATCATAGCCTGCTGCTGTTTCTGCATCTCTTCAAGACGGGCCATAAACCCGCTCTTCTTCTTGGGTTTCTTGGCATTCTCAGCCATAGCTTTTCTTACATCTTCTTCTTTAATCACGAAACGCATCGCATAGGTCTGAATGATTGTGATCAACAGTGAGAGGAAATAATAATAAGACAGACCGGCAGCATAGTTATTGAAGAAAATCATGAAGAAGACGGGCATCAGATACATCATCCACTTCATGCCCGGCATCTGCCCCGGAGAGTTTTGCATATTGATGCGGGTATATATGATATTGGTGATGGTCATCAATAGGCAGAAGAGAGATATGTGGTTGCCGAAATACTCTGTCACCAGTGGTATGTTGCCGCTCCAGGAGATTATAGCATCCGGAGCGGAAAGGTCATGCACCCAAAGGAAGCTCTGTCCACGCAGTTCTATGGCAGAAGGGAAGAAGGTGAACATGGCAAAGAGGATAGGCATCTGCAGAAGCATCGGCAGACAGCCCGACATCGGACTGGCACCTGCCTTTGAATATAGTGCCATAGTCTTCTGCTGACGGATCATTGCATTCTCCGTGCCGGGATATTTTTCATTGATTTCCTTGATATCGGGAGCAAGGATACGCATCTTTGCCTGACTCTTGTAGCTCTTATACGTGAGGGGGAAAAGCACAAGCTTTATCAGGATAGTCATAATCAGGATTATTATTCCATAGTTGTGTATGAATGAGCCGAGGAAATTGAAGAGTGGTATAACTACACCGGTATTGATCCAACGGAAAAGAGACCATCCCAAGGGTATCAGTTTAGTGAGTTTCAGGTTTTCATCTGACACGGTCTTGCCCTTGTCAAGAGACGAGAGAAGAGGATAGAGGTTAGGGCCGATAAAGAGAGAGAATTCCGCAGGCACTTCAGAGTTCCAGTCATAATCGTTGACCACTGCATGAGCATCGAAGTGCTTCAGCTCATAAGGTTTGTTCTTGATAATATCTGAAGAAAAATCAGCGGTGTTGAACGGACGCTTTGAGATCATCACTGAAGAGAAGAACTGATTCTTAAATCCAATCCAGGAGATTTTGGCCTGACGTTCCTCACTGTCATTCTTATTCTCGGAGAGATGCTCTACTGACCCACCGGCGAACTTATAGTAAAGGCCTGAGTTGCGTTCCTCAAACATTTTCCCCTTCTCCTGACGCAGCAGATCCTGAGTCCAGTTGATTACGAGATTACGGTTATTGCTTTCGGCAATAGGTGCCATATGTTTCTGCACGACACGGATTCGTATAACATAGCTGTCGCCTTTCGGCAAAGTGTACTCAAGACCCCAATAAGCTCCGTCAGCAAATGGTAAAGACATGAGCACTGTGGTGTCGTTCAGTACATTCGGGGTGAAGACAAGATCTGCAGAGCTTACCTCCTGCGGCAAAGGAAGCATGAAATCGAAAGTGTTGGTACCCTTTTCAAAGATCACTACTTTCTCCTTGCGTTTCTTGCTCTCATCGGGGGTGTATTCAGTGTCATACTTTTTAAGTTCCGCCTTTGTTATTGACCCTGATTTTGAACTGAGCTGTAGAGAGATAACATCGTTTTCAAGCTTGACGATGGAGTCATTTCCGGAGAGGAATTTGGCGAATTTGCCATATCTTCCCATAGAGAGGGACGCATTGCGTACAGCCTCTACCGCTTTTTTCTGTTCCATCACCGACATTTTCTTAAGGTCAGCATGGCAGACATCGTCCCAGTCAAGAGTTTTGCCGTCTACAGTAACGGTGCCTGTCACGGTGTTGCCGGCAGCCGTGAGATTAATCACGCCGTCGTTGAGATGGTAGGCACGCGTGCTGTCGGCCAACATGGTCGGTTCACCATTTTCGGTGATATTTTTCACGAGCCATTCGCGCTCGGTGGCCGACAGGGAGTCAATCACTGCGGCATGTTGAGCCGCCTGAACTGTCTCTATCTCTTCATTTTGAGTCACTTCCGGCTGATTTTTGCTATTATACCAGCTAAAAGCGAAGATTAGTGCCATGATAAGCACCATTCCGATGATGGAATTCTTGTCCATTTGTTATTGTCGTTTAGCGTTAAGCGTTATATATTGATCATCTATGGTTAACAAACTGCAAAATTAACTCTTTATTTAGTTTTATGCAAACGCCGATTCGCTATTTGTGATAATAAAACTGAGGTTTTTCAAAG
>CAZQSD010000023.1:20524-27213 GCA_964595885.1 uncultured Sangeribacter sp. | reverse complement strand
TTATTAGAAAAACGATAATTTTCATCATTCAACACAGCAGGGGTCAGATAGGTGTTTTCACTCACTGCACACACCGAATTGTTTAACTCCTCAATAACGATAGTTTCTGTATAGGTATAGTTCTCCGACATATCGCTAACCCATATGCCATATCTCTCATCACTATTTTCTATATACTCACTTGCTATAATTACAGAACAAAAAAGATTTCCAATAACAGGATTATGTAAATTCTGAAAACCTGTGTAACCATCTGCCGTAGCTTCGCTGTAATCCACCTCATACCATGGATATTCATCTAAATAAGTTACTTTAGGAAGTACCACTCTTTCTCCATCAGGAAGATATTTCTCCAATGCCAAAAGATGCGTGGCCTCTGTGCTATATATCGTCTCTTCCATATCACCCTTTACTTCCACATCAGAGTGAGATATACAGAGTGTGCGCATTGGCTTATCATAGTATTCTGATTCGTAGGATACGAAAATATCATAAATACCTTCCGGCACATTGAATGTCCAGCTTAGATCTTCGTCGAGTTGCGATTCCATTGGAGAGAATACATCAGCATACTCTTCATTAAAGATGTAGATAGAAGGATTATAAAATAATCGGATATCCTCACTAAAACGCAACTTTACTTTCACATTATAACCGTTGGCCTCTTCCCCACTGTTATTCTCACCATTATTTGCGGCAGGATCTTTATGCATAGGGCTATTGGCACGGGTGACTATCGCATCAGGGTTGAGCTTGAAATCAAACGGGGTTTTCAGATCAGTGCGATGACAGAAATCCCGTACAACTCTTCCGTCACGGATTTTGGTCTGGTCAGTTACATATTCAGGAAGGTGTGTGGCAAAAAGTGCCGGAATAGAGAAGATGGCCATAAGGATCATTGCCCATCCACGAGCGGCGAAACCAATGAAACCGCGTGAAAGCAATGACTGAAGTCTGTTTCGGTTCATGAAAAATAGGATTTAAGGGCAGTCAGCATCCTAAGCTGCCTTGATGATGGTTAGTGCGGATGAATGCTGTCTTTTCGTTTTTCAAATCGCTGACGGCGCCATTCAGGGAAATGAGACGTCAAGATCCGCGCTCAATTACAGCGGCAAAATTATTGCCATATCTTATTTTTACAAAAAAAATGTGGTCTACATCCGGTCTACATCCTACTTTTCAGTTCGTAGACCGCCATATTTGTGCTAATTTTGCGACATGAAAACATTTTTACATCTTATAATACTTTCATTAGGACTCATCTTTATCGGGAATGCCTGCCGACAGAAGCCTACCACTCTTGAGCCTTTCAAGTGGCAGTCAATTGATCCCCGTATGGATTCCCTGACCCTTCAGGCGGAATTTTTATGGATGCGCGACAATTCCCTTGACTCCATATTGGCCACCATTAAAGAGATGGAGCAGGCTGCGATGAAGCTGAAAGGAGAAAAGGCCATTGACGCCCTTGCAAGGTATCATTACTGGAATGGAAGATTTTTGAATCGCACTGCCAGATTAGAAGATATGGAAAAGGAATTGAACCTTGCGCTTCAGTTTTGTGACTCGGTGCGCGATCCATATACTTTCGGACGCATTGTGGAACTGCAATACCTCTCATCAAATCCCGCTTCCGAAGAATTTTTCAAATTCCTGCTTTCCAGATTTGAGTATTATAAAAAAATAAGAGACCTTACCCAGGAGGCAAATATAGCCGTCCATATTTCCAATAGTCTTAATGATTCTTATGAGCCGATGATGACAATGACCTATCTTAAACATGCCGATTCCATTTACTCGGCATTACGATTTGTGCCTTATTTACTTGCAAACCGCATAAATGAAGCCTCGTTACTCCATAGGGCAGGCCAACCTGATAGTGCATTGGCCATACTTGACAACTTAGCGGCAAATCCTTTGATTAACCGGCATGGGGGCAAGTTGGAATTAGTGCTACGCAATCATTATTTGTTTTTCAATGACTCGGCATCCCTTTTCAGGGCTTACCACCTTATCCGTCCTAAACACCTATCTACTAACAATCCGGAGGCAGACACCATTCCAAAAGGAGTTACCCACATACGCGCATTTTACGAAGCCCTGTTATGTAACTATTTCATGGGTAAAAATCTGCCTGACTCGGCTACACGCTACTTTGCCCTGAGCCGACGACACCTGAGTGAGGTGAAATCCAAACATTTCAAAGCTAATATCTTTGCCAGTTTTGCCAATTATTATGAGGAAACCGGGAAGCCTGAAGAGGCCCTCTCCTATCTAAAACAGTCGTTAAGTCTGCTTGACTCAATCGAAACTGAAGAACAGCCGCGAAGGAAAATTCATCTTGAGAATATCAATACCCTGCGGATCAAGGAGATTGAAGCCAAAAACGCACAAGGGAGAATCAGGTTTACTTATTATCTTGTCTTAGCCGGGTTGCTCATCGTGTTAGCCGTCATTGTGATCATATTCCAGCATCATCGTCAGATTCAGAAGATGAAAACGGTTCAGACGCAACTCGAACTTGAGCGTGGTCAGCGCAAACTGCTTGCCTTGTCGCTGTCAAAGGAAGAATCAAACAAAATCCTGGATTATGTGAAGGAGGAAGTGGCACGCATCGGTCGCGACGGAAAAATTTCTTCAACCGACATAGCTCAAATTGAACGCAACCTGAAACTTCATTTTGCCGGACAGAATGAAATGGAGTCATTCGAGCAGACTTTTGAGAACGTAAATCCTGACTTCATCAAACGCCTGAAAGAGATCTCTCCATCTATCTCTGAAAATAACATACGGCTTTGTTCCTACATACTGATAGGGCTTTCCAACCACCAGATTGCTGACCTCATGAATGTACGCATAGCCAGTGTCAAGCAGTCACGCTGGCGCCTTCGCTCACGGCTTGGACTGACCACCGACCAGTCTCTTGAAGATTTCCTCCGCTCCCTGACTAACAAGCCATAACCGACAAAAAAACTATTTTCCTACATGACACAACACTCAAAACGCCTCCTGACTTATTCACTTTATCATATGTAATTGACAAAAAAGCTACTTTTTTATCAATTACGGCTTATTAATTGGATAAAATTGACTATTTTTGCAATCCAACACATCTTACCTATGGAAAATAATATTAACGGAGTACGCCCCGACGTATTAAACTACGACGACATACGCAAGATGGTGCCCGCTCTTGACGGTCACGAAAAGCTCGTGAAACGGGTGATGCACTTTCTGTCACTTGATGAAGTGAACCGCGTGCACGGTAAATATTGTGATACCCCCGGAATAGAATTTGCCCACCGTCTCGTAAATGAGGAGTTCAAGTTCAAGCTCCGGATTGATAATCTGGAGACTTTGGCCGGATTCAAAGACGGCCCGTTTATCACCGTCAGCAACCATCCTTTCGGAAGTTATGACGGTATCCTGCTTCTTGATATTGTAGGTACATTCCGTGAAGACTACAAGGTTATGGTCAATCTTATCCTCAACCATCTTCAGGCAATGCGTCCTAACTTCATAGCCGTTGACCCGCTCAAGAGCGATGATCCTGAGAAAAAGAAAATCACCATGCAGGGAATACGCACGGCCATGAAGCACGTCAAAGACGGACATCCTCTCGGCTTCTTCCCTGCCGGAGCTATCTCTAAAGTCAACAAGTCACTTCGGATTGAAGACCTCCCCTGGCAGCCAACCATAATAAGGCTTATCAAGCAACTGCAGGTGCCCGTGATTCCAATTTTCTTTCATGGACATAACTCGACTTTCTTCAATATACTCGGAATAATTGACTGGCGACTGCGCACCTTGCGTCTTCCAAAAGAAATTTTCCGCGCCCGTAACAAAGAGGTACATGTGTCAATCGGCACCCCTATCTCCGTAGAAGAACAAAACAGATATAATTCCCTAGAGTCGCTTGGAGCATTCCTCCGTGCCGAAACTTACAAACTAAGAGATAACAGTTAGGTCTCTTGTTTTTAATAGGTCTCTTAGCCCTCAAAACGAATAACACAAAACGCAAAAACACTTTGGAAGATATAACAAAAGTAAAGCAACGCTTCTCCATCATAGGCAACTCCCGTGCCCTCATCGCCGCCATAGAGCGGGCCGTAAAGGTAGCCCCCATCGACCTATCGGTGCTCGTCACCGGCGAAAGTGGCAGTGGCAAGGAGTTTTTCCCTAAGATAATTCATGCCTATGGAGCAAGAAAGCATAAGAAATACATAGCGGTCAACTGTGGAGCCATTCCCGAAGGCACAATCGACAGTGAGCTTTTCGGCCACGAGAAAGGTTCTTTCACGGGTGCCATAAGTGCCCGGAAGGGATATTTCGAGGAAGCCGACGGGGGCACCATATTCCTTGATGAAGTAGCCGAACTGCCCCTCACCACACAAGCACGCCTGTTGCGTGTGCTTGAGACGGGAGAGTTCCTGAAAGTTGGCTCATCAACCGTTCAGAAGACCGATATCAGAGTAGTGGCAGCCACCAACGTGAATCTTCTGGAGGCTGTGAGGAAAGGTAAATTCCGTGAAGACCTTTATTACCGTCTGTCTACCGTAGTGATAAATGTGCCTTCCCTCCATGACCGGGGTGAAGATATTGTCTTGTTGGCAAGAAAATTCGCATCTGATTTTTCTGAAAAATACCTGACTACACCCATCACCTTTGCCGAAGATGCCAAGAGAGCAATGCTCCTCTATCGGTGGCCGGGGAATGTCAGACAACTGAAAAACATTGTCGAACAGCTCGCCCTCTTCGAAGCCGGCACCGAGGTAAGCCGGCATACTCTCCTGGAGGCTCTTCCTCTCGACTATTCCGGAGCCGCCTCCTTAGTGGCCAATCCACATGACAGAAGCTATGAAAGCGAACGCGAGATGCTATGGCAGCTTGTCTATGCGTTGCGCAACGACATAGCGGAACTGCGCGCCCGGATTGACGGAAAAAGCCATGCCGCCGACAAACATATGGCCGCCCAGTCACTTATCAAGTATGAGCCTGACACGCAATATGTGCCCCCGATGTCTTTCGAGTCTTCTTCCGACAGGTCTTCAGGAATTGAAGACGTAACAGCAGTGCCTACCCTGGAAGATTCCGAGCGTGACGCTGTGGCGGCCGCCCTGCGCAGGAACAACGGCAATAAGAAAAAAGCAGCGGAACAGCTTAATATCTCACAGCGCACCCTCTACCGGAAAATCCATGAATACGGGCTTGACCTATCGGAAGGTGTAATTTCAGAAACATCAGAATCATGAAGCATATCCTATCCCTGCTATCCTGGATCATACCCCTTGCCTTGACCATGACCGGATGTATCCCTTCATATAAGCTCAATGGATCGGCGATCAACTATGATATTTACAAGACAATAAATATCACAGAGTTTCCTATCCGGGCTGCACTGGTTTATCCCCCTTTGCAACAGACGTTTGAAAACGAACTCATGGACAACATCACCCGTCAGACACGCCTTCAGGAAGTAGACGGGAATGCTGACCTTGAGATGACCGGAGAGATCACCGGATATTCACTGTCGCCCCAGGCGGTAGGCACAGACGCCTATGCCACTGAGACACGACTCACCATCACGGTAAGAGTCAAATATACCGACACTAAAAACTCGGCGAATGATATTGACCAGTCGTTTTCCGCCTACCGGCAATTTTCAAGCTCATTGATGCTGATTGATGTGCAAGATGATCTTTGCAAGGAAATATGCGAAGAGTTGGTAGACCTCATCTTCAATGCCACCCTCGGCAACTGGTAGCTCTACAGTTGCCAGTCTTCCGTTAAGAACAAAAAATCATGAATCCGAATCAATATCCTTATTTCATATATCCTGACGTGATGGCGCTCAGGCAACACAATTATGCCGACGAGTCTGAGGCAACCCGGCTGAGGCGCAGAATTGCCGCTAATGTTGGCGATCTGCGTGCCCTCCGCATCATGCTTGGAATCGATCCGGAAGAGTTTGCCCGTTTTTATCCCGACCTCCTGAAGGCTGACCTCTCCACCACCGACACTATTGATTCCTTCCTGTCACACTTTGGCAAGGAAGAGCAGACTGTATCGCGTGCCACAGCCGAAATTCCGGAGCCTGACAAGCCAAAAACAATGGCAAACGCTCAATTATTAATAAAAAACCACGACTATGAGGGCGCTTTGGAAATTATTATGCACTTAAGTTTGAATAATCCAAAAAAAAGTATTTACTTTGCAGACCAAATACGCTTTTTAAGGAAACTTATCCTCAATCAGTCAAAACAAAACAATCTTTAAAATGTATATCTTTCTCAGCATTCTTATCGTGATTGCATGTCTGCTCCTCATTGGCGCGGTGCTTATCCAGAAATCAAAAGGCGGCGGTCTCGCCTCCGATTATTCACAAGGCAACCAGTATCTTGGCTACCGCAAGACTACTGACTTCATCGAGAAGGCAACCTGGAGCCTCGCCATCTTCATCTGCGTGGTGAGCATCCTCGCGTCGTTCGCCATCAAGACTCCGATGAATGTATCTTCAATCAAACCGACAGTTGCCCCGACTTCTGCTCCTGCAGCAGCTCCAGCCAATGCACCTGCAAACCAAGTGCCCGCTACTACAAAATGATTTCAGATAACAATCACTCCCTCTACTGAATTTCTCAGTACAAGTATAAAGCCGCGTCACTAAACGCGGCTTTTCTCATTTCTTTCAT
>CAZQSD010000023.1:0-20424 GCA_964595885.1 uncultured Sangeribacter sp. | reverse complement strand
CTCAGTACAAGTATAAAGCCGCGTCACTAAACGCGGCTTTTCTCATTTCTTTCATAAGGAAGATGTGCCCCAAAGCAGCTTGTCGCGAAGCACTGTGGCAAAAGTGGTGTCCTTCCGGCGGATGAGAAGAGTGGAGAATGGGGCTCTCCGTATAGTTATCTTTTCTCCCAACGGAATGTGATAAGAGCGATCGTCAATACTCAGTCTGAATCCACTCGTGCGGCCTTCCACTGACAGCGACAGTTCGGAGTCACCTCCCACTACCACCGGACGCAATGTAAGTGTGTGGGGAGCGATGGGAGAAAGCACCATGCAATTGATGGTTGGCTCCAGAAGCGGTCCGCCTGCCGACATATTATAGGCGGTGCTACCGGTAGGAGTGGCGACAATCAGACCGTCAGCACGATAGTCGGCCAAATAATGGCCATTGATATTGGTTTTTACCGAAATCATGGAAGCACTCTCGTCTTTAAGTACTCCCACTTCATTAAGGGCATACGGCCAGAAGTCACGCATTCCATGCTTCACCTCCACACTCAGAAGCATGCGCCTCTCAACAGCAATATTGCCGGAGCATATATTGCTGATCATCTGTTCCGCCTCCTCTATCTTACACCCCGACAGGAAACCGAGATGGCCTGTGTTTACCCCCAGGATGGGAATTTCACGCGCCCCGACCCAACGGGCAGCCCGAAGGAAAGTGCCGTCACCCCCGATACTGAGCACAAGCCCTGTGCCATCAGGCACATTCTCCACAGGCACGGCAAAGCCCATATCAACATTGTTTTCTTCCAGATAGCGGGCAAGCTTAGTGTGAACCACTACCCTGAATCCACTACTTTCCAAAAACAAAAAAAGCCGGGCAAGTTCCCCGAAATAGGATTCTTGCCTGCGGCTTCCGTAAATCGCAATTTTATTGTTCCGGCTTGTGTCCATGAAATATGCGTATTTCTCTAATTAAGGAAACCCCCTCGTCTGAAATTAATCATCATCTCACACGTTAAGAAGTGTCTGAAGGGCCAGTAGTCTTTCGGCGGCTATTGCCGCATCCCGACTGCCGTCTTCGTTACCATGAGCATCCACTACGTGAAACTCATATCTCTCAAGGCTACGCACTGCTGCCGAAGGGTCGCTGTGACGCACCCGCAACGTGACCTGCATCACGCCGTCTTCCTGTGGAGTGGTGATCATATCCACTAAATGGGCGTCGCTGTCTTCCACCGCATGGGCAAGCATGCTCGCACTATAATCTTCCGGACGGCATTCCACCGTGATTGTGCTGCAATCATCACGTGCCGCTATCATTCTGCCCAACCCCTCGAGCATTGATGTCTGGTCGATTACTCCAATTGAGACATCACCGTCGCTGACCCCGAGCTCCCTTTGGGGAGTGTCAAGAAGACGCGGCAATACCTCCAGCAGAGGCATATCTGCCTCCACCATGCGGACCGGCTGCCTTTCCGCAACCGTTTTACCGGGTGATAAGATCTCTTTTGCTGTCATAACCGTGTCTCCTGTCTTGTTTTTGCGTAATACAAATGTTATTCATAATGCCGCCTTATGCAGGCGGGAAAATATATATTATATAATTTTAACGTCTTATCAGCTTTTTTTCTTTGAGCTAAAAACCTTTTTTTATACTTTTGCAAAGAAAAAGCGACAAGACCCGTCGGAAACTATCTCAGACAACTGATATTTCATTGAAAATACCGGCATATGAGTGGTCTCCAAAGGTCAAAGTTACAAATTTTATGCCGAATTTCACAAATGACACATAAAAATTTTTCAATAAGGTCGCTCAACATCTTCTCAGTTTGCAATATTTATAATTCAATTATTTGATAATGACACGCTTAAGCGTAAACATCAACAAAGTGGCCACACTTCGCAACGCTCGTGGCGAAAATGTGCCTGATGTAGTGAAATTTGCCATCGACTGTGAGAAGTTTGGTGCGCAAGGCATAACCGTACATCCGCGCCCCGATGAGCGCCACATAACACGTGCCGATGTATATGCCCTCAGCCCGGTGGTGACAACGGAGTTCAACATCGAAGGATACCCATCGGAAGACTTCATGCGCCTTGTCTGTGATGTGTGTCCTACACAGGTGACCCTCGTGCCCGACGCTCCATCCCAGATCACATCCAACTCCGGCTGGGATGTGATTGCTAACACCGACTTCCTGACCGGTATCTGTCGTCGGCTGGCGGAAAAAGGAATCAGAAGCTCAATTTTCGTGAATGCCGATCCGGCACAAGTAAGGAAAGCTGCCGAAATAGGGGCAAAGCGTGTGGAGCTATACACAAAGCCATATGCCGATAATTACGAAAAATGCCGTGAAGAGGCTGTAAGACCGTTTGTCGTGGCCTCAGAAGAAGCAAAGCTGTGCGGAATAGGGCTTAACGCCGGTCATGATCTCAATTTACGTAATCTCGCCTACTTTCATGAGCAACTCCCGCTGCTTGATGAGGTAAGCATCGGCCACGCCATAATCTCCGACGCATTATATCTGGGCATTGAGAAGACAATCCATCTCTATCTTGATTGCCTCAAATCTAAATCATAACCTCCCAACCCTAAGCTCAATGAGTTCATTATCTTTCTGGTCGCTTGTCATGGATGGCGGCTACATCATGATTCCTCTCGCAGTGCTCCTGATCGTGAGCATATACATATTCATAGAGCGCTGTATCGCTCTTCACAGGGCATCTAAGTCTGATGACAGCTTCATGAAACGCATCCGCGACTACATAATGGAAGGAGACATCGAGAATGCCGTGATTCTCTGCAAGCGTACCGACACCCCCTACGCACGCCTCATCCTAAAAGGTGTAAACCGTATCGGACGCCCGATGAACGATGTGTTGGTTGCAATTGAGAACACCGGCAATATCGAGGTGGCAAACCTTGCCAAAGGCTTTACATGGCTCTCCACCACCGCTGCCGGCGCACCTATGCTCGGCTTCCTGGGCACTGTGGTAGGTATGATTGAGGCATTCTTTGCCCTTGCCAATGCGGGCACTTCTGCCAACATCACTGTTCTCTCATCAGGCATCTATCAGGCCCTTGTGACAACTGTGGCAGGTCTTGTGGTGGGCATTGCGGCGCTGTTCGCCTACAACTACCTCGTGTCGCGTGTCAACCATATAATGAATTCTCTTGAGGCTAAGACCATGGAATTCATGGATCTTCTCAATGAGCCGGCAAAATGATTTAAAAATTATTAATTACCAGAAAAAGGTGGCTTTAAAAAAGAACTTCCAGACTCTTGACACGTTTTCCATGTCGTCGATGACAGATGTTATCTTCCTTCTGCTCATCTTCTTCATGGTCACGTCTACTCTAATCTTCCCCGCTGCCATAGATGTCAATCTCCCTCAAAGCAGTGAGCAGACATCCTTGAAGCCTATTACTGAGGTCTATATAGATGCTGACTCAAAGCTGTGGCTTGTGGCTGACCGGAACGATTCCATAGAAGAAAATTCTACGGCACGTGCCGTGACACGCGACGAGCTCCTTGCAAGCCTGATGCTAATCCAGCATCAAGACTCCCTGCGCGCTGTGGCGCTTTACGCTGACAGCACTGTGGCTTATGCCCGTGTAATTGAGGTGCTCGACCTCGCTGCCAGGAATAACCTTAAGCTTGTGCTCGCCACAAGAAGTTCTCAGAAGTGACCTTAATGGCTGATCAGAATAAAAAAAATAAAGACCGGATAATCGCCGCGGTGCTGACTTTTGGCGTCACCCTTTTGCTGCTGCTCTTATTATTCTATGGGAGCGTATCATTTGAGCGGCAGGAGATGGCCAAAGCCTCCACACCTGAGCTTATGGAGCCGGAAGAAGATCTGTTTATCGAACCGGAATTGGTGGAGCTGGGTGAAGAAAATGCCGTCAATCATGATAAACCCGCCCCTGCCGTCAAAGGGGAACCTGATCCGGCTCCGGAAGATCATGCCGAGATTATTGAGCCTGGACCAAAGCCTGAACCGGCACCACCGAAGCCGAAACTTAACACCCAGAAAAAAGAAAGCACTGTAAAGGCAACCGAACCTTCCCAAACTGAAAAGGAGAAACAGAAAGCCACCAGCACAGTGGCAAATAAATTTTCAAAGAATAACGGCGCTGTAGAAGGCACTGACAAGGGCACTTCAGGAGCCGGTGGCACCGGCGTGGGAGTAAGCGGCAATGCACATGGACGCACATTTATAAGCTGCCCCAAACCCGATGTGGCACTCCGCCATAAGACCGTTGTGAAAGTAAACGTCGTGATTGACGCCGAGGGCAAAGTGATCGAGGCATCGGCATCAGGAAGTGCCGACATCTCCATCCGCCGCAAATGTGAAGCCGCTGCAAAGAAAGCCAAATGGTCTGCAAAGAAAGGGGCCACCTCAACTCGCGGCTCCATAACCTTCACCATCACCCCCCGTTAACTCCAAATGGAATGATAAAGCTTTATTCACAAATAAGTTAACGAATTATAAAATAAAGATCTGTATTAAACTTGCCACCGATTCAGCAGTCAAAGAGATGTAAACAGCAGAAAATGTAACGCCAGGCAAGCAACAATAAGCAGTTTTACTAAAATTTTAAATTAGATTAATGATGATGAAGAAAATAATTTTAAGTCTCGCAATTTTCGCAGTAACCTCTCTCTCCATGATGGCTGCTAACGACAACAACGCTAACGCAGGCAACAACGAAAAATCCCGCACCGAATGTTCTAAGGATAAGAAGTGTTCAAAGGATAAAAAAGGTGAGTGCAAAAAGGGCGAATGTCCCGGGAAGAAAGGCCCAAAAGGTGAATGCTCTGCCAGCAAGGAGTGCAAGGGCATGAGAGCTTTCGAAGGACTCAACCTCACTGACACACAGAAGACCAAACTTGAGGAGCTTAGCAAAGAGTTTAAGGCAAAGAAAGAGTCTGACGTTAAGAAAGATGACCGGCAGAAGGATAAAAAAGAACTCACTGCAGAACAGAAACAGCAGATGAAAGCTGAGAAGCAGGCTAAACGCCAGGAGGCAAAACAGAACTATCTCAATGGCGTAAAAAGCATCCTCACCCCGGAGCAGTATACCCAATTTCTTGAAAACAATTTCAAGATCGCCGGTAATCACCACAAAGGAATGAAAAATGACCGCCACAAAGGAATGAAAAAAGGTGGCAAGCAAATGAAGAATGACAAAGGTCAGAAAAACAAAGGTGGCAAAGAGGCCCAGAAAGGCAACAAAGTAGCCTAAGACCCCTTCAACCGAATAAAATAACAGGAGTGGATGTCAAGATTAACTACTTGACATCCACTCCTGTTATTTTGCAGACCCTGAAAGGGTAACTTCATTACCTGAACTGATAATTATTTCTTCAGGAGCTTCTTTCCGCTGCGGATGTAAAGGCCTGCCGGGAGAGAATCCCAGTCAGTGCCGAGACAGACGCCTTGAAGATTATAGATAGGGGCCGACTCAATGCCGGATAGTCCAATTTCCTCCACGCCTCCCGGCTCACCAAGACGGAACACTATCGAACGCCCCGTGACCGGCACCAGCATCCCCTGCATCTCATAAGCCATCAGCAGCATATAATACTCATCCGGCTGTGCATTCGGCATTGCAAGGACGGTGTCGAAGTTTGATTCTTCATCCACCTCCATAATCATCGGATAACCGGCATAGGCAAGGATCTCAACATCTGAGGCACCGACACCTGTCCAATCAGGCAGACACGTGCAGGCATACATGTTGTAGGAGAATATGCCACTACGCAGCATGAAAGTGGCCTCTACCCCTATATTCATGCGGTCGGTCACCACATAGACCTCCCGTTCCATATTTCCTACTTTCTCCTTGACAATCTCAGCACCCGTAATGACAGGCTCACCTATAAGCGACACATTTGGATATTCGAGCATAGGCTTCATCACAACAGTCTTATAGAAGTCTTCCGCATAGAAGTTATAGGAACTTTCATCAAAGAATGTCAGCTGGAACTCTGTGTCACTCGTGATTCCCATCATCTGCTGTAGAAGTGTAAATGAGGTGGTCCACTCTCTTGTGACCTCTTCGCCGGGTTGAACGGTAAGGAAAATGCTTTCTCCCAGGAAATATAGACTGCCGTTCATGATAAGGGCAGGAGCAAATCCCTTGGTGAGTTCAATATCATTATCATTGACCACTGTCACTGACACAGTCGCCATACATCCGTAATAAAGGTCGCCTATAATTCCACCATCCTTCACAGAAAGACGGTCAACCGGATTAATATCTAATGAATATTTGTTGCCATCCTTTTTGAGGATAATGTAATTGTAATAACCGTAACATTCCTGCACCGGCACATATTGCGGATCCTCTTCTTCCGTAGGTATAGTGGCAAAAGTCACTTTATATGTGCCGTCGCTCAGTTCTGCCTCAGCGAGATTTACCGTAGGATTAAGATGAGCCGGATCTGTGCCATAGCCGGGTGCTATGGAAAATGCCTGGTTGCTGACCAATATAAATTTGGTGTCGCCCCCGGTGTCACCCTGTGGCTCAAAGATGGCGCCGAAACGGAGTTTCATAGTTGTAGGATTATAGTTAACCCACATGGCCCCTTCCTCTGCAAACAGATCAAATTTCAGGTTATTCCCACTTATTACCCCGGCAAGCGAGCCCATCTGGGTCATCTTTAACTGACGCTCTTCAACCGGCAATCCTGTCGGAGGCTGGATTCCAAGCACGGCATCCTGAGTAAAGTTGTAGCCTCCCCCTCCGCCACCACCGGATCCGAGTGCCTGCGGATTAAGGGCATCAAGAGAAAAATAGCCGTCAGACATTCCGCTCCAGCCCCAATTGAAATGGAAATAGCCGTTGCCATCATAACCGTCACACACAAAAGAATGTCCTCCTCCGAGCATTGAGCCACCTCCATAGAGAATAGGGCCCACATTCTTCAGGTTATCATATATCAGTTTCTCCCACTCAGATGCTGAATAATACATCCTGAGAGTGTAAAGCATATTTGGATCATAGTTAAAATACTTCTGAAGACCGTTGGCTATATTCATTGCAAGCGCACCGGATGAATCGGGGGCATAATCCATCTTAACGGAATATCCGGCAGCTTTCATCAGATAGGCCACTGCCTCGGCTTGCTCATCGTTATATTGTCCGTAATCATAATTGTCAAGCATCTTATCCCATTCAAATTTGCGGTTGGCAAAGTTAAGTGACAGCCGTTTTCCCAAGCTCTCACAGTCATAGCTGATACTTCCTTGCCCCACTTCGGGATATTGCCAATAGTTCATCACCTGCGCCATAGCTGTGGCCACACATCCGGTGTAAGTGCGTACAGTGCCATACAGCGGACACATATCATTATAGGGCGTCACCTGATCCCATTTGGTCTTGATCTGTGGAGAAATGGCCTCACCCAGTTCGCCGGATATTTTCCGTACAGAGGAAGGGACAAGACCCGAAGGATGCTCAGAGGCATACTGTATCTGACGCGCATATTCATCCAGCCACCACTTCAATTGCGGAGGCATCTCATCTTCCTGAAAAGAGCCGGTGTCGGTATAGCCAAGAAGTGGATAGGCAACATCATCAGCACTGATCACCATATAGCCACCGTTCATGGGACGGTTAAACACGTATATAGCGGGTGAACCAGCCGCAGTGAGAGTAGTGTGGGCGAGTTGTGCGCCCGGTGCCTTCATCACATTGGCTGTGCTTTGACCAAGCCGCTCAAGAGCCTGCTCAGGGGTAACAGGAGTGGCATAGAGACTGAGTGTCGTGCCTGCCAATAAAATTCCCGCAAATAGTTTCCTTTTCATAAAAATTTAGTCATAATATGAGAGATCACATCTCCCTATCTTATTGTATTAGGTTAAAGTTAGGGTTAGAAAAAATGTCCGGATTCATCATTAAAACAGAAATTCTGAATCCGGACATTTTAGAAGAGCTTATTACTTACCGATTACAACTTTCTTACCATTAACGATATAGATACCGTTATCAAGAGTGTTGAGGCTATCGGCAGAAGCATTCTTGATAACTATGCGGCCATCAGTTGTCACTACCGTAACAATATTGCTTTCAGAAGCGCCAACATCACCAATACCACTTAAGTCATCAAGCTTATACATTCTCTCAACATCAGTATAGTCAGAAGGCCAACCCTGCACACCGTCAAGAGTGAATGTATCGTATCCAATCTGCAGTTTATAAATTCCCTCAGTGAACTCCTCTCCGGCGCCGGGGGTAAATACCAGCTTGAACGTAGGATGCTCTGCTCCGTCTATCGGCACTATCTCGGCTGTAATATAGAGTGAGTAATCAAGTGTTCTAAGAGAAACCCCTGACTGACGGAATACCTCAGCAGTCTGTGCATTCTCAAACACGAGTGTTATCTCTTCAAGAGAGTCGACTACTGCCGCATCTGCCTCAGTTTCGCCACCGTCAGGATTAAGGGTAAACTCATAAGCCTGAGGCATCACAACTCTCCATGAGTGTTCCACATCGAAACCGGGATTACCGGAAAGAGTGTAGGCATCCCCAGTCATACTTACAGAGATCACACCTTCCTTATGGAAATCAGGATTTACCACAAAGAATGAAAGGATATTGTCCATAACACTCCATGCACAGTCGGCTAACCCTGCATTGCAGGCATACTCTGATCCTATTCTCAGGACTGTATCATCAAATTTCACTTCTATACCCTCAAATGTCTGTAGATCAACAATAAATGGGAATGCCACATTATCAAATACAAATCCCACCGTATAGCCCCATGACTGACAGAGCACTTCCTCAGCATTTGGCTCAGGAAGATAGTCCTGCGAAATCGGTCTGTCATAATAGTAGGTAGCCTGTAGTCTAGGTGAATTTCCTTCTGTTTGACCATTCTTGCCGTCTATCAGGAATGCACCTTCTTCAATGCCTAATGTAAGCGCGCCAAGTCTCGGTTCCTCAAACTCATCAATAGGAGTCATTCTGAATGTCGGCACAGCAGCACCTTCCACTGCCACCACATTAAATGCCGGAATACCTGATGATTGGCCAAGCATAAGAGTGATCATATAAGGTTCACCTACAAATTCAACCTTATTCGTGCCGGGGAATGCTATCTCAAAATAGGTTATCTCATTAAGAGTGGAGCCGGGAGCAGGTGTCAACACCATAGGTGTAACATTATAGTTTACAATCATTTCCGCACTTTGGGTTCCCTCAAACATAAAGTAGCCGCTCGGGATAGTAAGGGTCCAGTTGCCTGCACCTACCGCCACTTCATCATCCTTATCATCCACAAATGAGATAGAGAATTGATTTCCTAAGTAAGGATCTGTGAGAGTAGCCACACCTGTATAGGTCGTCGCGCCGTCCGTAAGGGTAATATCATCAAACCCAAGCATATTAAGCGACATATATGACGGAATGCTGTTGAAAGTCAAAACAACATTGTCGAGCGAGTTAACCATGCCGCTCTCTGGACTCAACGTGACATCTTCGAGAAGACCCGGAAGTTCGGGATCAACATTAAAGACGAACGACTGAGCAGCACTTTCCTCATAACCCGGGAATATGCCGAACTCACCGGTTTCCTCATTATACTTGGTCTGATAGAAGAGGCCACGCGGAATCTGCAGTTCGTATTTTCCCGCTTCGGTCTGGGCATCAAACAGCAGAGGCAACATAAGCATCATATCGTTCATTATGAGGCTCGGCTCACCCACCTCAAAATCTGTCCAGACGTAGTTGCCGTCTTCCTTAACGATATTGATCTGGCCCAACAGTTCTTCATTGACATTGACTGATGCTTCCGGATCATTCCATATATACATCAATTTAAGCCCATTGAGCTGCTTGACATCTGAGTCAGCCTCAGGGAAGGTCATATATGTGGCAAACGGTTCTTCAGCGGGAGCAAGGATATTATATTCCGCAACTATTTCAGGATTGACATCACCATCAAGCACAAATGCCCCGGAAGGTATGGTCAGTGTCCATGTGCCGGAAGTAAAGGTCACATATTCCCAGGTCTCCTCATCCGTAAAGCTGATGTTCATGACCTTATATTCTGCCTCATTGTTCCAGTCCTGAGTCGCAAAACCTTCATAAGAGATTTCGCCATTAGAGGCAATGAGTGGTACTTCATATTCCGACTGCCACATATCGGCATAAGACTCCACATCAGGGAAGGCAATCTGCACGCCGTTAAGCGTAGTGACGCTTGAACCTGCTTCCGGCATCAGGGAGTAGTTGTCAAGCACTCCCTTGGCAGAGGGATCAATAGTGAATGTGGCAGTGGTGGCAGCATTTACCACACCCCCTTCAACCGGCACCAACATCCATGCATCGTTCCATTCTCCCTCTACTATCACACCTTCCGGAACGCTAAGAGTGTAGGTGCCTGCCTCCGTCATGGCCGGGAAAGTGACCGGAAGAAGCAACACGACATCAGCGGTTCCATATTCATAACCCATCTCCCCTATAAACTCTGCTGCTACCGGCTCGCCACCCGTTTTTGTGAGGGTGATGGAAGAGACTTTTTCCTCATCAATATAAGGAGCAAAATCTTCCCCCATATCAATGCACACGTTGATGACCTGAAGTTGTTTCACTACTGCGCCGTCAGCAGGTTTGAACGAGAGATCAAACGTGCCTTCCGATCTGGTCGCCGGCTGATTGTCAGCAGCGATCATTGCTGTGGCGGACGCTCCCGCAAGAAGCAGCCCGACAGCTGATAGATAATGTTTCACTTTCATAGGTTCTACTTTTATTATGATGAATAACTCTTATTTCTTCACACTCTTTTTTCCTCCACGAATATATATTCCCGCAGGAAGGGAATTCCAGTCATTATTAAGGCGAACACCCTGAAGATTGTAAATCGGGCCTTCCGGCAGAGCCACAGACTCAATTTCCTCAACCCCACTTGACCCTGCATTAACCTTAAGAGTCGGAACAGGATATTTGTCAGTGACGTAGGCCTGTGTGAAATCTATGATATAAGTGCCAAGTTCAGTCTTAGTGATACCCGTCTGGCGTCCGTTAAGAGTAACGTCAAATCCCGCATAGGCCACCTTCGGATATAGCACAAAAGGATTATCATATTCCACATCATAATCATAGGTTTTTTCACCCTCTCCTATGGCAAAGCTGATTGAAGGATTATCCCAGTTGCGCTGGAAGAACTCTGAAGGCTTGAAGCTGACCTCGTTACTTCCGGTCACCTCCACAATAAACTGCTCATCACGCTCCAGCTTCTGAGCTACTACATAAAATGTATGCTGGGTTGGATCCGTGCCGTCAATATAAGGTATGGGAGCTTCCAATTTACTATCCCATACGCTTTGAATATAATACCCCACCACAGGAGAGATATAGATGAGAGGACGGCGTTCAGATACTTTCACAGTGAATTTCAAAGTGTTCTCAGGAGTCATGGTTACACCCGGTACGGTTTTTGTGTTACCTGCACTCGTATTGCCGTCTTCACCTGAGCCTGCATCCTTGTCAGCTATTATATAGGAAGGAATCTCAATGTTTTCAGTTATCGCTTCTCCTTCTTCGCCTGTCAAATCCTTAATGGGATTCGGGATTGCCTGATACTCTTCAAGAGTAAGACGCACTCCATCAGCGTTATATACATACGCAGTAAACTCAATATCGTCATAATGCACCACTTCTCCAGAGATAGTGAGTGTCACATCCTCATTCACCGTCACACGGATACGGTCATTGGATTCCGAATAATCTCCGGTGACATCCACAGAGCCAAGCATGAATTTTGTCAACTTGTAACCCTCATTGAAATTTACCTGTATCTCCGAGCCTTTCAGCACCGTAAAAGTGCGGTCGGCCGGCATTATAAAGTTATAGTTGGCGTCCATGCCTAAAAACTCTGAGCTGGTGCGGTCAAACAGATTCCTTATGCACCCTTCAAGGGCTTCCGGATAAGACAGTGTAAATGCTACTTCCTCCCTTTCAGGCACTTCTCCTTCAAACACCTGCACCTCAATCACATCCGCAGTAGATATATCGGTCATATAATAGCTATTGCCGACAGGAGCCTGATCTTCACCATTGCGCGTCACTTTATAGATTGACTTGGCTATGCCACTTCTTTTCAGGCCAATGGTAAGATTTTTCATATATTCCGACGCGAACGGAATCTTATTATCTGAATCAGTGAGTGTGAGCGTCTCTTGATACCCATAGGTGTATTTCGTTATGCCGCTCCCCTCTGTGCGTGAGGAATCAAGATAAGCATCAAGACAATCCGCTCCATTGATTACGTTAAACGAGAGTTCACCGTCATAGTTTATCTCAGAAGTCTCCACGTTTATGATGCGACCATCCCATGAATCACCGACACCATAATATGATTGCTGCCTGTAAGCGGCATTCGGGGTGATGCTGTTGTTGGCAGCAGGATCATCAGCACAGTAGACTCTATCCAACACATACCCCTCGGCGGGGAAGATACGGATTTCAGTATAACTATCTCTGTCAAAAATATATTTCGTCTGTTCCGGAGTCAGTGTCACCATCTCAGGAGCACTTGCATCACCGGTGGCCAAGAGAATCGTGCCGGGAAGGTCCCATTCCACTGTCACCTCATAGGCTGAGACATTCTCACTGAATCCAAAAGCGAGTGCTGACAAAAGCAGACAATACCATTTTTTCATCATAACAAGATTTAAGATTTTAAGGGATTTATAGCGATAGGGAAACGATCCGGCATCCGCTTCGGCACAACGCCGGATCGTCCAAATTGTCAGAATAAAGGAGGCTTGAGGCTATTTAACCACAAACTTACGCATCTCGCCGTTAGCCACTGCCACATAGATTCCGGATCCGAGAGTGTCAACCCTTACAGAATCCATACCTCGGTTGAGAAGACGGCCCTGAATGTCAAACACGCAGATCTCACTGCCTTGTGCCCTAATGGAAGCACCGTCATAAGTCAGAGAGGATACAGCCGCATCGGAGCCTATCTCTTCTACGCCTGAAAGATCAAACGGCATATAATAAACGTCAAGCGACATTTTCCCGGTCTCCTGATCATAGTAATACACATGAAGCATGGGCTTTTCAAGCATAGTGTAGGGATTGATCGTGCTCAATGCCCCACGCTCATCGGCAGTCAATAACAACACTTCCTTACCCTCCGGGGCAGCCGGATTCATTGCCTGCCCAATGAGAAGATCCTCACGCATGGTAGTCACGTCTACCCCTCGCTTGATAAGCATCATATACTCGTGAGGCTCATCCTGTAAATAGAAATCCTTATTCAGGGAATAGCCGTCAATGTAACACTGTGCATAGACCACATACTCTCCCATATTCACCTCGTCCATCTTGAGGAATTTCCCTTTTTCATCAAGCCAGCCAATACGCATGATGCTGTTGTCATTCTCATCTACCGAGGGAGTGCGCATTTCCACAGCATAGTGATAGGAATCGCCTATCTTGGTGCGGTCAATGTTAGCAGTCATCATATCCGGATCTGAATCGGGATCAATCTCAAGATAGCAGCTGAGGGCAGCTCTCTCAGTGCCGGTGAGAAGGTCAACAAAATGGAATATATATTCGCCGTTAGTGTATGTCACAAACATCTGCTGCGGTTCCATACCCTCTATGTTGGTCATCGGCATGTTGCTCTCGGCATTTTCAAATATGTCATTAAGCTTCTTGCCGTCCTTGCCATAATGATAGTAGCTGTATTCGCTATGCTCATCGGCAAAATAGTTGTTTTTGGTTACAAAGAAGGAAGACACACCTTCTTCACCAAAATTGATGTCCTCAGTATAACGGAAATCGCCAACAGAATGGAATGAGAACAGCAGACGGTCTTTTGAATCCTTAACAAAAGGAACTTCAGTGGCGCTGACTTTTGTCACCGCTCCATCCCCCACCTTATAGAGATCTATCATCAGTGAGTTATGCTCACACATGGTCAGGTCGTCAGTGGGCGAGTTATACTGATTGAAGAAAATATCCTTGTAATACTGCACCAGATAGTAAGCGGCGTCACCATTTCTGAACGACATCAGGAACGGGGTGTTTTCCTGATCACCCGGCATTGAGAGAATAGGGATATCTACACTCAGGATCTCAGGCATATTTCCTTCCGCATCAACTTTGCCACGCACTTTGAGAGTTATATGTGCGGCTGTGAGGTTCTCCCAGAAGCTGTCGCTCACCACCGGACCCTCGTCGCCGCTGATGATGTCATCATCAGAATATTCAGGAAGTGTCTCCTCATAGAAAGTGAGATAGATTTCCTCCTTACCATCAACAGAGGCATCGAGCACATCGCCCAAAGAGCCTTCCATCCTATAGACCGGCTTGTCAAACTCCTTATCTATCATGTTGCCTGTCTCCGGCTCCTCAACTTTCAGAGTCTCCCTGTCTCCGCCCAACGAATAGACCATGTTGCGATAATTGTTGGGAAGCCATTCAGTGGAACCATCCTCATTCACCTTCGTGCGGTTAACTGCAAGGCCAACCATCAACTCATAGTTATCATCATCGTTGAAGAAATTTTTGGAAATCATCGGCACAAGGCTGCAATCTACCACACGCACCTCATGCTCCTCATATCTCATCTTATCGTGGATTACTCCCACAAGCTCGCCGGAAGCATTGTAGATATCAAAAGCATACTCAAGAAGCACCTCCTCCACATAATATTCATGCTGGATATACTTATACACCAAAGATGATGTGTAAAACCAGAGTTCATTATCAGGACCATCAATATCTCCTATCCGGCTGTCAGAAGAAAACGTAATCGCAGGAGAAAACCCTTCCTGCACATCGCCTGCAAGCATGGCATTAATCCGATTTACCTTTGCCATTTTCCCTGGAAGGAAAGCTTTAGTCTCCCCTCCTTTAGCCGACTTATAGGCAAAACGGCCAAGGTCGAAATTCTTTGGATTGACCGTCACTCCATGCGCTCCGCCTATTGTGAAAGCAATCAGAGAAGCTGAAAGTGTAAGTTTGTTGAAAATTGTCATGATTTAATTTATTTTCGGTTATTAATGTCGTTTCTTTATCGCAAAATTAATCATCGGGGGTTAGCATTCCAAATAATTCTATACACCAATATTACTTTGGTTGCATCTGAGTAGTAACGCAAAACTACTCATTTTTAGTATTATTTTATAAATCAATATATTATACTCACATTTTTTAACTACTCAAACATAAATGCGTAGTCCGAAATCATTAATTTCCATTATATTTCGGAAAATAAATTTGCCAATTCCATCCAAAAGAATTAACTTTGGAGGCGGCATTCAGGCAGTTGCCACTCCACGAAGCTTATCAACTGAAACAAAGACCATCCATGAGATTCTTACTTTCAATATTAATCATAATCATAACTCGGTTCACTATCTGTGCTGACCACAAGACTGCGTTCTATTTCCAACGCCTCAACAACCCGGAACTTGACACGCGCCTGAAACTGGAGTATGTTGATTCGCTGCTTGCCGACAAAAACAACAACACCGATTCCCTGCTGCGAATTAAAATAAAACTGGCACATGAAGTCGGAAACCATGACGGTGTGATCGATGCTTATGAAAAATTGGGAGACAATATACGCTCAAAGGGAATTGCGGAAGAATGCAGCCTACGGCGAAGCTATATCCTAAGCCTTGCAAGCAAGAATCTTTATGTAAAGAATATGGAGGAGTGTCTTGATCTCATAAAATTAAACAAGCCTGACTCTCTCATATATTATGACGCACTCACCTACTCCACGCTATATGATTTCATCCGAAAGTCTAACATGCCTTTTAAGGAAGACTATATCCAAAAGTAAAAGACATCCTGGAGTATGCGAAAAGAAAAAAACTGCCTGCATATTCAATCGACAGGATCAAAAGCGCCCTCCACACAATGCTCCTGAAGAAAGCGGTCATCAACAACAACTATGACGTGGTGCTTGAAGAGGCCGACACCCTCCTGAAGCTCCCCATGACCGAATATGAGCGCGAATCACTGGAGGCAAACATGGCTTATGTCTATATGCTAATCGGACAATATGATGCCGCAGAAAATTACTTCCTAAAGATCCTCAACTCGGGGAAAACCAGCTACAATAGCGGGATATGCCTGATGAACTACACCCACATGCTTAACCTGCAAGGGAAATACCGACAATCGCTCGACCTTATCCAACAGTATGATTATGCCGCCAAGGCCCTTAACAAAGACATATATTACTCCCATCTGCTCGCCAACAAAGCGATTGCAGAAAGCCACACCATAGGCTACGAGAAAGCTTACCAGACCCTTCTTGACAACAAAGAAGTGGAAGATTCCCTATATTTCAATTCAGGCATTAAGGACGGATTGCTCCTCTTTGATTACACTTCGAAGATGGAGAAGCTCTCCGACATGGAGATAAGTCTTGAAAACAAGGGAAAACTCAACTGGATTATGACAATCGCAGCGGCCATCGCCATAATCGCAGCAGCCATCGCCATCTGCTTCATGCTCAGGAAAAACCGCCAGAATAATCAGCTTAGGACTGAGCTGGAAAAATGCAGCGGCGAACTGCAAGAGAAGGAACGTCTTGAAAATTCCAATATTCAGAATGAACGAGGAAAGATGGCAGCCCAGCTTCTTCAATATGCAAAAATTGAAGAGACCATGTCAAGCATAAGCGACATAGCCTCTTCAAGAACTAAAAGTGCCGATGAACGGATAAAGCAGATTCGCGAATTGCTATCCATATCCAGGAGGGAAAATGATACGCGCGAAATCTTTGAGCATCAGTTCGAACAGGCACACTCCCAATTTTTCAAAAAACTTTTTGCGCAACACCCTGACCTTTCATCGGCAGAAGCCAGGCTATGCGCATATCTGATAATGAACCTGACGTCAAAGGAAATCGCCTCAGTAGCCAATAAGACCATCCGCTCCATAGACTCAATGCGTTATCGCATCGGGAAGAAGCTCAACGTCCCGGAAGGCAAAACAGTAGTGGCTTACCTCCGGGAGTTTCTGTAAGCTGCTTTCCTCCATTGGTCTATATCAACTCGCCGCGAAGGGTGGCGCTGCTGGCGTCAAGGATACGCACACGCACAAAATCACCGGGCTTCGTGTCTCCTTTCGGGAAGACCACGACCTTGTTTTGAGATGTCCTGCCGAAATTTTCCTCCGCACTTCTTTTGGAGCGACCCTCCACAAGCACTTCCATCTCCTTTCCCACATCACGCCGGTTGCTTTCAGCCGACAGCTCGTTCTGAAGAGCAATCATACGGTTCAGGCGCTCTATCTTCACCTCCTCGGCCACATTGTCAGGAAGATGCTTGGAAGCAAATGTGCCCGGACGCTCCGAATATTTAAACATGAACGCCGAATCAAATCCGGCCTCACGCATCAATGACAACGTTTCCTGGAAATCTTCCTCACTCTCGTTGTGAAACCCTGTAAACAGATCGGTCGATATTCCGGCATCCGGCATCACCCGACGTATGGCGGCTATGCGGTCAAGATACCATTCACGGGTATATTTCCGGTTCATTGACTTCAGCACGCTGTTGCTGCCGCTCTGCACCGGCAGATGCACATGACGAGCAATATTCGGATAGCGTGCCATAGTCTCTATGGTGGCGTCACTCATATCTTTCGGATGGGATGTGGTGAAACGCACCCTCATGCCGGGGGCCGCCTCAGCCACCATCGCGAGCAGTCGCGGGAAATCTGTAGTATCCCCCTCGGGCGACACATAATTATAACTGTCTACGTTCTGTCCCAGCAGCGTCACCTCCTTAAATCCCCTCTCCCGGAGATCAGCGAGCTCCCGCAAGATGCTCTCCGGCTCACGGCTGCGTTCACGTCCGCGTGTGTAGGGCACAATGCAGTATGAACAGAAATTGTTGCAGCCTCTCATGATGGAGATAAAGCCGCTGATGCGAGAGTCACCAAGACGGCGAGGCAACACATCACGATAGGTCTCTGTGGTCGACAATTCAATATTGATTGCCTTTGACCCTGTCTCAGCCGCCGCAATCAGATTAGGGAGATCAAGATAGGCATCCGGCCCAGCCACCACATCAACGCCATAGTCTTCGATGAGCTTATGCTTGAGGCGTTCCGCCATGCAACCTATCACGCCGATGATCACATTCCGGCCTGATTTACGCCGCAGGGCATTCCAATAGGCCAGGCGAGAATAGATTTTCTGCTCCGCATTCTCGCGGATAGAACATGTGTTGAGCAACACTGCGGCTGCCTTTGCGTCGTCGTCGGTAAGATCGTAGCCAGCCATGCCCATCATCGCCGCCACAACCTCAGAATCCGCCACATTCATCTGGCATCCGTAGGTTTCTATGCGCACTTTTTTCGATTCAGTGCATTTTTTATCGTTTTTCGGTAAAAAAAATGGCTCCATATATAGATTTAATGGAATAATATAATTACTTTTGTGCAAAATTACCACTTAAATCTATAGGTTACAAATGAGTTTTCCATTTATTTCAGCCGAAGAGGCTGCCAGCCACATAAATAATGGCGACAATGTGGCGCTTTCGGGCTTCACAGCTTCGGGAACACCCAAGATTGTAACGGTTGCTCTCGCTGAAAGAGCGAGACAATTCCATGAAAAAGGAGAGCCTTTCAAAATCAATCTCTACACCGGCGCATCAACCAACGATTATGTCGATGGCTCACTCTCGCGTGCAAATGCAATAGGCATGCGCGCCCCCTATCAGGCCACCCCTGATGCCCGCAAAGGTGTAAACAACGGCGACATCAACTACTATGACCCGCACCTGAGCCATATGAGCCAGGACTTGCGTTACGGGTTCTGTGGAGATATCGACGTGGCGATCATCGAGGTGACAGAGATGAACCCCTCCGGCGAGGTCATTCTCGGTGCCGGCATTGGAATGAGCCCTACAATCGCTAAGATGGCGAAGAAAGTCATCATCGAGTATAGCTCTTACTATCGCACATCTTTCAGGGGATTCCACGACAACTACATCCCGCTTGATCCTCCTCACCGCCGCGAGATTCCGGTCTATAAGCCCTCCGACAGAATCGGAACAACCGTTCTTAAAATCGATCCCAAGAAGATAATCGGCGTGGTGCCTTCCAACGAATCGGAAAGCATCAGCTCGTTTACCCAGATTTCCGACGTGACGGCTGCCATCGGTCATAATGCCGCTGCTTTCTTAGGCAATGAATTGCGCAACGGCAGGTTGCCGAAAGAATTCCTGCCCATCCAGAGCGGTGTAGGCAACGTGGCCAATGCCGCCCTTCACGGTCTTGCCGACAACCCCGACATCCCGCGCTTCGAGATGTACACGGAAGTGGTGCAGGATGCCGTTATGGATCTTATGGAGCAGGGTAAGTGCGGCTTCGCCTCAACATGTGCCCTCGCATTCTCTGACGAGGCCATGCTGCATTTCATGGACAATATCAACTTCTATCGCAACAAGCTTCTGATGCGTCCGTTTGAAATCTCCAATCATCCGGAGGTGGTGCGCAGGATAGGTCTGATTGCCATGAACACTGCCCTTGAATGCGACATCTACGGCAATGTCAACTCTACCCACGTGATGGGCACAAAGATGATGAACGGCATCGGCGGATCCGGCGACTTTGCCCGCAACGGCTACCTGTCGATCTTCATGTGTCCGTCTATCCAGAAGGAGGGTGCGCTCTCTGCTATCGTACCGATGGTGACCCATGTTGACCACAGCGAACACAGCGTAAAGGTAATCGTCACTGAGCAAGGCGTGGCTGACCTCCGCAACAAGGATCCATACCAGAGAGCAAAGACTATCATCGAGAACTGTGTGCATCCTGACTACCGTCCGCTCATGTGGGATTATCTCAAGATTGCCAAGAAGGGTCATATCGGCCACAATCTCAGGGCAGCTTTCGCACTCCACAACACATTTGAGGAGACCGGCGACATGCGCCTCACCGACTTCTCCAAATTCGCCTGATCCAGTGCACTTTCTTCCTCTCAAAACATAGATCAATATAACACACCTCTCCCAAGACCTTGATCAGGTATAATGTATATGATGCCCCGCCTCATGCATGAGGCGGGGCATCATATACCATTAATTCAAGTAGATATAAAACCTCTTATAGTCAATACAGAAAACCGAACAGAGTTTTCAAGTCGTTGCAATGTCCTAATAAGATTATTGTCCATCAAGCTCCTTTATTACTATTCAACTACCAAAGAGTAAAAATGCTCTTTGGAAACAACACTTTTTTATAAAAATGCTCTCTGCAGAGAGCATTTTAAGTCCGATTCCTCCGGAATCACATTGGCATCCCCCTATATCCACCAATACTGAAATATGGTAGGTCGTAAATTGACCTACCATATTCACATTTTTATTATGGGGATTAAATATTATAATCAAACAATACTAAGGTGTTATTTTACACTGACTTTCCTTACCCCC
>CAZQSD010000022.1:0-27725 GCA_964595885.1 uncultured Sangeribacter sp. | reverse complement strand
CTATTTTATTGGTAGTCATCAGTATTCCGATTAGTCCTCTATTGCAGCCTGCGCCGCAGCTACACGTGCGATGGGCACACGGTAGGGTGAGCAGCTTACGTAGTTCATGCCGAGTTTAGCACAGAACTTAACGCTGCTGGGTTCACCTCCATGCTCGCCGCAGATACCAACCTTGAGGTCAGGATTTGTAGCGCGACCTTTCTTGACACCCATCTCAACGAGCTGACCTACGCCTTCTTGGTCAAGTACCTCAAACGGATCAACCTTTACGATGCCGTGTTCTTTGTAGAATTTGAGGAACTTCGGAGCGTCGTCACGAGAGTAACCGAAGGTCATCTGAGTAAGGTCGTTAGTGCCGAATGAGAAGAAGTCTGCAACCTCAGCAATCTTGTTGGCGGTCAAGGCAGCACGGGGCACCTCAATCATAGTACCAACCTTGTAGTGGAGAGAGTCACCTCTTTCCTCAAATACTTTAGCAGCGGTTCTATTGATGATATCAGCCTGGTTCTGGAGTTCCTTGAGAACACCTACGAGTGGCACCATGATCTCAGGCATAACCTTAATTCCACGAGCCTTGCAGTTGAGGGCTGCCTCAATGATTGCGCGAGTCTGCATCTCAGTGATCTCGGGATAAGTGATGCCAAGACGGCAACCACGGTGACCAAGCATCGGGTTGAATTCCTCAAGAGAGTCAACCTTTGCCTTAACCTCCTCGAGTGTGAGACCCATTTCTTCAGCAAGCTCTTTCTGAGTGGCAGTCTGATGAGGAACGAACTCATGCAATGGGGGATCAAGCAAACGAATAGTCACGCCAAAGCCATCCATAGCCTCGAAAATGCCTTCAAAGTCACCACGCTGCATGGGAAGGAGTTTGTCAAGGGCAGCACGACGACCTTCTACATCAGAAGCAAGGATCATCTCACGAACAGCCTTGATACGGTCACCTTCGAAGAACATATGTTCTGTACGGCAAAGACCGATACCTTGTGCTCCGAAGTGACGTGCCTGCTTGGCATCGCGGGGTGTGTCAGCATTTGTGCGAACGAGAGTCTTAGTATATTTTGCAGCAAGATTCATGATCTTGCCGAAGTCACCATCAAGCTCAGGCTCGCGTGTGGGAACCTGACCGTCATAAACCTCACCTGTAGAACCGTTGAGAGAGATCCAGTCGCCTTCATGGTAAACTTTACCACCCATTTCTACGGTCTTTTCTTTATAGTCAACCTTGATTTCACCGGCACCGGATACGCAGCATTTACCCATGCCACGAGCAACCACAGCAGCATGAGAAGTCATACCTCCACGCATTGTGAGGATACCCTGAGCAACCGCCATACCGCGAAGGTCTTCGGGAGATGTCTCGATACGAACGAGGACCACTTTTTTCTTCTTCTCAGCCCAAGCCTCAGCGTCATCAGCCTGGAACACTATCTGACCGGCAGCGGCACCCGGAGAAGCGGGGAGACCTTTTGCCATAACTTTAGCTTTCTTGATTGCATCCTTGTCGAATACAGGGTGCAGAAGTTCATCAAGTTTCTGAGGCTCCATGCGGAGAAGAGCTGTCTTCTCATCGATCATACCTTCCTGCATGAGATCGCAAGCAATCTTCACCATTGCAGCACCTGTGCGCTTACCATTACGGGTCTGGAGCATCCAAAGTTTGCCGTCCTGGATTGTGAACTCCATATCCTGCATGTCCTTATAGTAATCCTCAAGTTTATGAGCAATAGCGATAAGCTCAGCAGCGCAATCAGGCATTGATTCTTCAAGGGCAGGATATTTTGTGCGGCGTTCCTCTTCGCTAATGCCTTGAAGAGCAGCCCAACGACGGGAACCCTCGATTGTAATCTGTTGCGGAGTGCGTACGCCGGCCACAACGTCCTCGCCCTGAGCATTGATAAGATACTCACCGTTGAAGATATTCTCACCAGTAGCGGCGTCACGGCTGAATGCAACACCTGTGGCAGAATTGTTGCCCATATTGCCGTAGACCATAGCCTGAACATTAACGGCAGTACCCCATTCCTCGGGAATCTGGTTCATGCGGCGATAGAGGATAGCACGTTCGTTCATCCAGCTGTCAAACACAGCACATATTCCACCCCAGAGCTGCTCCCATGCAGATTCGGGGAAGTCCTTGCCGGTATAGTCCTTAACAGCAGCCTTGAAGAGCTTAACGAGTTCCTTTAGGTCGTCAACGTCAAGTTCATTGTCAAACTTAACACCTTTTTCCTCTTTTACCTTATCCATGATAGCTTCGAAAGGATCGATGTCGGTTTTGCTCTTCGGTTTCATGCCGAGAACAACGTCGCCATACATCTGAACAAAGCGGCGATAGCTATCCCATGCAAAACGAGGATTGCCGCTTTTCTCAGCCATTGTGGCAACTGTGGCATCGTTCATGCCGAGGTTGAGGACAGTGTCCATCATACCAGGCATTGAAGCACGTGCACCGGAACGAACTGAAACAAGAAGTGGATTGGAAGGATCGTCAAATTTTTTACCTGTGAGAGCCTCAACATGAGCAATGGCTTTCTCTACGTCACCTTTGATGTCGCTGACAACTTTGTCACGGCCATATTGTGTATACTCTGTGCAGATGTCAGTCGTGATGGTGAATCCCGGAGGAACGGGCATTCCCAAAAGGTTCATCTCTGCAAGGTTTGCACCCTTGCCACCGAGAAGGTTTCTCATCCCGGCATTACCTTCAGCTTTACCATCGCCGAATGTATAAATTGCTTTTGCCATTGTTAATATATTATTTATTAAAAAGATATGTTTTGTAAATACATTTGAATTTGAATCAACGGTCTGCGAAAGGCCGTCATTATTTTGGGCTTTTGGGTGATTGTTGATGGTGCTAAAATGCTTTCACAACAATTTGCATGTGCAAATTTAGTAAAATATTCGGTAAAATGACTAATTTTGCATCATAAAATATGTAAAAATGTCCAGAAAAAGAAAAGAACTACCCGAATTGCATAATATCGAGGTGTCAGGGGTAGCTGCCGAAGGGAAATCTTTGGCTCGAGTTAAAATAAAGGAGACTGACGAAACACCCATTGTTGTCTTCATTCCATATGGCGCTCCCGGAGATGTGGTAGATGTAAAGATAGATAAAAAAAAGCACAGCTATGCGGAGGGTCATATTACCAGGATGGTGTCACCTTCACCGATCCGTATATCTCCCCGTTGTAAGTCGTTTGGCACTTGTGGTGGCTGCAAGTGGCAGCATCTACCTTATGAGGAGCAATTGAAGCACAAGCGTCAGCAAGTGGTTGATGCCCTTGAACGGATAGCAAAAATTGAACTTCCTGACATCATGCCGACGCTACCTTCGCATCATGTATGGGAATATAGAAATAAGATGGAATATACTTTTTCTGATAAAAAGTGGCGCTCTTGGGAGGATATCCGTTCCGGAAAAGAATTTACTGATTCCGGCAATGCACTTGGATTCCATATTCCGGGTGCATTTGATAAAGTGTTGCATATTGAGGAATGCTTTCTGCAAAACACAATCGGTGATGCAATAAGAAATTTCATCTATGACTATGCAGATACCCATGGATTTTCTTTCTATAATATTAAGGAAAATAAAGGGTTGTTGCGTACTTTAATGTTACGAATTGCTTCTACAGGTGAAATAATGGTCTGTGTCACTTTTGGTGAAGATGATCCTGAAAAGAGAAAAGCCCTTCTTGAAGCAATCAAAGAACGCTTTCCTGCTATCACCTCCTTATTATATGTGATTAATAAGAAACTCAATGACTCAATCGCAGATCAGGAAGTGATTCCTTTCTATGGCCCTGAATATATAACAGAGGAAATTGAAGGGCTAAAATTTAGGGTCAATGCCAAGTCATTTTATCAGACTAATTCGAATCAGGCATATGAGTTATATAAAGTGGCTCGTCAGTTTGCCGGCTTAGTGGCGGCAGAAGCTGGGAAGGAAAAGCCGTTGGTATATGACCTTTATACAGGCACGGGAACCATTGCTAATTTTGTAGCACGTCAGGCACGTCAGGTCATTGGTATTGAATATGTGGAGGAAGCCATTGCCGATGCCAAACTCAATGCCAGCGTCAATAATCTTGACAACACATTGTTTTATGCGGGGGATATGAAAGACATTCTCACAGATGAGTTTGTCGCAAAACATGGCAAACCTGATGTCATGATTGTTGATCCTCCCAGAGCAGGTATGCATGAAGATGTAGTGAAAGTTATACTCAATGCCGAACCGAAAGTGATAGTCTACGTAAGTTGCAATCCTGCCACACAGGCCCGTGATCTAGCACTTCTAAATGCAAAATATAAGGTAACTGATGTGCAGCCGGTGGATATGTTTCCCCATACTCATCATGTAGAGAATGTAGCCAGGTTGGTGATTCGCGATCATGATAAAGAATAATTACGTATGACAAGGTTAGAGCTATTGCAAAGCAGACATTCTGTCAGATCATTCACTTCGGAGCCGCTTTCTCATGAGGTTGTGAAGAAACTTAAGGCTGAGCTCACTATGATCAATACGCATCAGCAGGGTATCAAATTTCAGTTTATTGTGGATGATCCACAGCCCTTAAAAGGATTCAGTAAAAGTTATGGGATTTTTGAGAATCCACGTAACTACATGGCAGCTGTGGTGGACACATCCACTCCAAATATTATGGAACGAGCCGGATATTTTGCAGAACAATTCGTGATAAAGGCTGTCGAATTGGGGCTCGGCACATGTTTTGTGGGTGGCACATATAAAGAATCTCTTGTGAGGGCTCAGTTAAGGGCTGGAGAAAGGATTCTCTTCCTTGTGGTTGTGGGCTATCCGAAAGAGAAAGCACGCCCTATGGCAAAATTTATGGTGAGTTTTGCTCACCGCAAAAAAATGAATCCGTCACAATTCTTCATCCCCGAGTCAGAGTATGAAGCTGCCATAAGAGCCTATCCTTGCTTGCAGGAAGGTCTTGAGGCGGTGGCCTGTGCGCCATCTGCTCTTAATAAACGTCCTGCACGGATTTTCTTGACGGAAAAAGATGGCATAAGGCAGCTCTGTGCTAAAGTTGATGCTTCAAACCCAAAGAATCTAATTGATCTTGGCATCGCTAAGTTTAATTTTAATTATGTTACTCTGACGGAATGTGAGTGGGGTAACGGCGCGCCGATGATTATTGAGGAGTGAACGCAAATTGAAAACAGGAGGTAGAAATAAATTTGTGTATTTAAGCGGTTTTTGTTAATTTTGCAAACTAAATAAATGATGCTTTACGTTGGTGCCATAGTGCTATCGTAAGCATCAATATAATTTCTTTTGCAAAAGATAAAAAAGTATTCCAGGAGAGTATGAAGACTAACGTAGGAGTGTTTTTCGGCGGACGGTCAGTGGAACACGAAATCTCAGTTATCTCAGCCTTACAGGCTATAAACGCATTCGATACTGCAAAATATAATGTAATTCCAATCTACATCTCAAAGCAGGGTCGTTGGTATACAGGCGCTGAGCTTCTCAACATACGCAACTATAAAGACATGAAAGGGCTCACGGAGCGTTGTGAAGAAGTTTTCATGCGTCCGGAATATGGTGATTACCATCTCTATAGGGCCCGTGTGGGAGGAGGGTTCTTTTCCAAGAAGGATCCGGTCGTGGATGAACTACATGTTGTCATTCCAGTGCTTCATGGCTCACATGGTGAGGACGGTATGTTTGAAGGGCTTCTTGAGACAATTGGTGTGCCATTTGCCGGTTGCGACACTTTGTCAAGTGCAAACGGTATGGATAAAATCACAATGAAAATGATTCTGCGTGAGTGTGACATTCCGGTTGTTGACTATGTGTGGTTTACAGATAAGGAATGGCAATCAAAACGTGACGAGATGGTTAGCAAAATAGAATCCAAATTGGGCTATCCTGTTATTGTAAAGCCTGCTAACCTTGGCTCCAGTGTGGGTATAGGCAAGGCAACTGACCGATCATCTCTTGTTGCTAAAATTGACAATGCCTGTAAGTTCTCACAACGATTGATTGTGGAGCATATGATTGAAAATATGATGGAAATAAATTGCTCCGTTCTTGGCGACTGTGACGACCATCAGAGCAGCGTGTGTGAGGAACCTATATCAAAAGGCGACTTCCTTTCATATGATGAGAAATATGGAGGTGGTGCTAAAGCAGGGATGCAGGCAAGCGAGAAGAGAATACCAGCCGACATTCCTGATGAAATGAGTGAACGGATCCGCAAGATGGCAGGGGAGACCTTCAGAGTGCTTTCATGTCATGGAGTAAGCCGTGTGGATGTTATGGTGGATAAAGATGACAATAAGATTTATGTCAATGAAATAAACACTATTCCCGGCAGTCTCTCTTATTATCTATGGGAGGAGAGCGGGATCTCTTTCACACAGCTTATGGATAAACTTGTGAGTCTGGCCTTAAAGCGTAAACGAGAAACTGACAGAAAGACATTTACCTATGATGCCAATATATTCGCTATGGGCGGAGGTGTTAAAGGTGGTCTCAAGGGTGCGAAACGGTAAATATATCAACTTTATGGATAAAAAATTCAAGGAATATAGCAAACAGCTCAACCTGTCAGACATAAATAAGGATATGCTGCAGGTGTGGGATGAGCATTCCCTCTTTGAGAACTCAATGAAAGAGAGAGAGGGTTGTCCGACATTTGTCTTTTATGAGGGGCCCCCGTCGGCAAACGGCATGCCCGGCATCCATCATGTAATGGCTCGTACGATTAAAGATATTGTTTGCCGCTACAAGACAATGAAGGGTTTCCATGTTAAAAGGAAAGCGGGATGGGACACGCATGGACTGCCCGTTGAACTTGGCGTGGAAAAGAATCTCGGAATAACGAAAGAAGATATCGGCAAGAAGATATCTGTTGATGAGTATAATGCCGCCTGCCGTCGCGAGGTGATGAAGTACACTAAGGAATGGACTGACCTAACTCATAAAATGGGATATTGGGTTGATTTGGCTGATCCTTATATTACCTATGACAATAAATATATTGAAAGCGTATGGTGGCTTCTGAAGCAGCTATATGATAAGAATTATCTGTTCAAGGGTTACACCATCCAGCCTTATTCACCGGCTGCCGGCACTGGCCTTAGTTCCCATGAGCTTAATCAGCCGGGGTGTTACCGTGATGTGAAAGACACTACAGCCACTGCTCTCTTTAGGATAAAAGATCCAAAGCCTGAGATGGAAGGGTGGGGCACTCCATTCTTTATGGCGTGGACCACAACTCCCTGGACTCTCCCTTCCAACACTGCTCTCTGTGTGGGGCCGTCATTTGATTATGTTGCGGTTCGCACATTTAATCCCTATAGCGGAGAGAAGATTACTGTAGTTTTAGCCGATGTGCTCGTAAATTCGTATTTTAAGGCGGATGGTGCTAATGCAGACATGGAATCTTACAAACAAGGTGACAAACTGCTGCCATATCGCATCGTGGGTAAATGGAGCGGCAAGGATCTTGTCGGTATGCGCTATGCCCAGCTTATGCCATGGGTTAAACCGGTGGAGAAGCTTGATGACCATAGTGCGGATTATGTAAAAGCCTTTGCCGAGAATCATCCGGAAAATGTGTTTAATTGTGGCAATGATAAATTTGTCGAGATCAGCGAAGAGGCATTCCGTGTAATTCCGGGTGACTATGTGACTACGGAAGACGGTACAGGAATCGTGCATATCGCTCCTACATTCGGTGCCGATGACGCTAAGGTTGCAAAGGCTGCCGGCATTCCTCCTTTGTTTATGATCAACAAGAAGGGGGAGACTCGTCCGATGGTTGATTTGACCGGTAAGTATTATACCCTTGACGAACTTGCTCCTGAATTTGTGGATAAGTGCGTTAATGTTGAAGAATACAGCAAGCATGCCGGAGATTATGTGAAGAATGCTTACGATCCGAAATATAATGAAGGAGGCAAATATGATGAGGCAGCGGCTTCAGCTGCTGAAGATCTTAACATTGTGCTCTGCATGGAAATGAAGAAGGCTGGTGAAGTATTCCGGATTGAGAAACATATCCACAATTATCCTCATTGCTGGCGTACTGACAAGCCTGTGCTTTACTATCCGCTTGACAGCTGGTTTATCCGTTCTACCGCAGCCAGAGACCGTATGATTGAGCTGAATGGACAGATCAAATGGAAACCGGCCTCCACTGGATCCGGCCGTTTCGGGAAATGGCTTGAGAATCTTCAGGACTGGAATCTGTCACGCAGCCGTTATTGGGGCACCCCACTGCCGATATGGCGTAGTGAAGATGGCAAGGAAGAAATATGCATAGGCAGTTATGAAGAACTCTATAATGAAATAGAGAAAGCTGTTGCAGCAGGAGTAATGGTCAAGAATCCGTTGAAAGAGAAAGGATTTGTGCCGGGGGATTACGCACGTGAGAATTATGACCGCATTGATCTACATCGTCCCTATGTAGATGAGATTATTCTCGTATCTCCTTCCGGACAGCCGATGAAGAGAGAACTTGATCTTATAGATGTTTGGTTTGACTCCGGGGCAATGCCTTATGCACAGATTCATTATCCGTTTGAGAACAAGCAACTTCTTGACACCAAGGAAGTCTATCCAGCCGATTTTATTGCAGAAGGGGTTGACCAGACACGTGGTTGGTTTTTCACTCTCCATGCGATTGCCGCTATGGTGTTTGATTCAGTAGCCTATAAGGCTGTTATTTCCAATGGTCTCGTGCTTGACAAAAATGGCAACAAGATGTCAAAGCGCCTCGGAAATGCTATCGATCCTTTCAATAATATAGAGAAATTCGGTAGTGATCCGGTGAGATGGTACATGATTTCCAACTCATCTCCCTGGGATAATCTGAAATATGATGAAATGGGAGTGGCCGAGGTAAGTCGCAAACTGTTCTCTACCCTCTATAACACATATAAGTTCTTTGCGCTTTATGCCAATGTTGATGGGTTTACCGGAGCAGAGCCTCAGGTTGACCCGGCAAAACGGCCGGAGATTGACAGGTGGATTCTTTCATTGCTAAATAGCTTGGTGGCTGAAGTGACAGAGGCCTTGGATGATTATGAACCGACAAAGGCTGCCAGGGCAATTGATGAGTTTGTCAATGATAATCTCAGCAACTGGTATGTGCGTCTTAACCGTAAACGCTTCTGGGCAGGAGAGATGGATGACGATAAGTTATCAGCTTATCAGACACTCTATACTTCTTTGAAGACAGTGGCGCTATTGATGGCTCCATTTGCCCCGTTCTATTCCGACCGTCTCTATTCTGATTTGGTTGCACCTTCGATGGAGGGCAATACTTATGCCTCTGTGCATACAGCTGATTTCCCGGTAAGTGATCCTGCATTAATTGACGGAGAACTTGAGGAAAGAATGCGTATGGCTCAGGATATTACCTCTAACGTGCTGGCTTTGCGCCGTAAGGTTAATCTGAAGGTTAGGCAGCCGCTTCAGACATTGCTTGTGCCTGTTGTGGATGAGCATCAGAGAAAGGCGATTGAAGCGCTTGAAAGCCTTATAAAGTCTGAGGTTAATATTAAGGAGCTTAAGATAGTCAATAACGAGGAAAGCGGGCTGGTGAAGAGAGTAAAGGCTGATTTCAAGAAGCTTGGTCCTAAGTATGGAAAAGTGATGAAGCAGCTTGGTAAGGCAATAACAGAAATGTCGCAAAAAGAGATTGCCGAATTAGAAAAGGCCGGACAATTCACATTCACTAACCTTCCCGGTGAGCCAGTTGTGACTCTTGAAGATGTTGAGGTAATTCCTGAGGATGTGCCGGGATGGCTGGTAGCAAATGACGACAACATTACTGTGGCCCTTGACGTGACACTTACTCCCGAATTGAAAAACGAAGGAATGGCCCGTGAGCTTATTAATAGGATTCAGAACATACGTAAGGCGAGTGACTTTGAAATTACCGATAAGGTAAGTGTAGAGTTGACTGATACTCAAGAGATCCGAGATGCTGTTGAAGCATATGGTGATTATATCTCTGCGCAGGTACTCGCCGACAACATAGTTCTTGTTGCTAATCTTGAAGGTGAGGATGTGCAGCCTCTTGACATTGACGGAGTCATGGCATCAGCACGAGTTATTAAGAAGTGATAAAATTGACGGCAAGAGATGATAGACAGGTGACGGCGACCTCCGCCGGGAGTGTGGCCGCCACCCGTATTTGGTTAGTCTCAGTTATCAGTGTTTGTGTGGTATTGGCTGACCAGATACTAAAGATTTGGGTAAAAACAAACTTTTACCTTGGTGAAGATCTTCCAATTACAAGCTGGTGGCATCTGAAGTTTATTGAAAACAACGGTATGGCATTTGGTCTTGAGCTTTGGAATAAGCTGGTCCTTACTCTCGGGCGCATAGCTGCAGTGGCATTGTTTATATGGTTTGTGGGGCGTATAAGAAGCTCTTGTAATCTTCGCACAGGCTTTTTCGTGGCGTTGGCACTTATCATAGCCGGGGCTGCCGGAAATATTTTTGATTGTGTGTTTTACGGCAAAATATTCAATAATCCAATGCCTCCGCAGGTGGCCACCTTGTTCCCTCCTGATGGCGGATATGCCGGGTTGTTTGAAGGCCGGGTGGTGGATATGCTTTATTTTCCCTTATTCTCCTTCTATTGGCCGGATTGGTTGCCGATTATTGGAGGACAGTATTTTGAATTTTTTCAGTATATATTCAATATTGCCGATGCTTCCATATGTGTTGGCGTAGGTCTTTTGATATTCTTTTATTCCACCGATGCGTCTAAGGCGTTTATGGAGATAGGAGAACAGAAGAGAATTAAAGAAGAAGCTCGAAGGAATGGCAGAATCAAATAAGTGGATGAAATCATTGAAAATAATAGGCGGAGTAGGGATACTCTCCGCCTTATTGTTTTCCGGTTGCACAAAACGTCCGAAAGAGGTGCTTAGTGAGAAAAAAATGGTAAGGCTGATGGCTGATATGCAACTTACAGAATCTTATCTGTCTTCTTCCGGCTTAAATCATCTTAATTCGGAGGAACGGGAGAATCTTGGCAAAGGGGTGCTGAAAGCGCATGGGGTCACACAGGAGGAACTTGATTCAACACTTTCATGGTATGGAAGGAACATGGATGATTACACGGAATTATTTGCCAAGGTCGATAAAGAAATAATAGCCCGGCGTGAAAAGATTATGAAAGAAGAAAGAGTGGATGACCAGCTAAACACAGCCGACATGCTTTGGCCATACTCTTCACATGGGGTTTTGTCTGCGTTGGGCAATTCGGATGCCTGGATTCTTTCATTGGAGGCTCCTGACCTTGATAAAGGGGATGTGGTTGAATGGTCAATGAGAGTTTCTGAGGCTGCTCAGTTTAATGGTGTGATCGGTGTAGAATACAGTGATGGGACTTCAGATGCAAATGTCCAGACCTTATCAGGTAAACAGAAATATGAATTACGTGTTCAGACAGACACCGGGAAGTTTGTTACCAGAATTTATGGCACAATTCGTCTCAGGGAGAATCGTTATAAACCTGTGTTTTCTGACAGTATTATGCTTAGGAGAATTCCATATGATAGTGTGGAATATAGTAAGCAGAGATATCAGAAACACTATGGTTTCCCAGTTCGTATAAAGCCAAAAGTTGAAACAAAAGATACTGTGGCTAATGACACATTGAGAGAAGTCATGCCGGTATTCAACGAGAAAAAGATAGCTGGTTACTCAGAGCAAAAAGAAGTGCAGCCTCTTCGCACTTTAAACCCTGTTGCACCTTCAAAACCTTTGCCTCCAAAGAAAAGAGAAGATGCGAAGACCAAGAAATAAGAGATTATGAACAGAACTATAATGTATCTTGTAAGAAAATTGGCCGTCAAAAATATTGATGGCCAATTTTCTGAATATGATCTTGTATATGTTAAAGGCATTATAACTGAACAAGGTCTTGAGAATGTTTCAATTTTTAAATTCGTTCGGGAGTTGCCGGCAGCAACTTTCATAGAATATTTATTTTTGCGGGAAGTTGCAACCGGCAGATGGACCGTAGAGTAGGGATGAATACAACTCTTGTCATGAACCGGAGGCCTTATTTGCCTCAAGATATTGTGCATACATTCTCGCAACATCATCGGGAGATAAGCCAAAAGACTTCAGTCGGTTGAAGAAATACATGGCCTCATCGCGAAAAAAAACATTTCTTCGCATTTCTAAGATGCGTTTTTTAGCTTCCGGAAGTACAAAGAATCCTATTCCTCGTCTGTTGAAAATCACAGCTTGTTGCTGAAGCCAATCATAAGACCGCATAACAGTGTTGGCATTGACCTCAACTTTTGTGGCATACTCACGCACTGAGGGTAACCGACTGTCAGGGGGATATGTGCCGTCAAGAATCTGATCCATGATTCCGTCGGTTATCTGAAGATAAATTGGTTTGGAGCCTTTAAATTCCATGAGAAGCAGTATCAAAATAGTTTATAGACCACCTGGCTGCTTTTGAAGCGCAGGTATGTAAGGTAATATAACCCTAAAGTCAAAAGGATAAGAACTATTGCCACAGTCCAAAGGAAAATGATAACCTGCGATTCTTCGAGTGACCAAAATGAGAAGCCTATTATTTTCATTATTAGCATCGCGAGGCTACTAATGACCATTTGGAGTGCCCATAAGACAAGAAGAGTCTTGATGTAAGACAGCTTCGGCCATAGGATGGCTCCAAATATATAAAGAGCCTGAGAGAAGAAATATCCGCAAACTATCAAGGTGGATAGGAGCAAAGATATGTTGGAGTCTCCAAATGCGTGACGTATTATCGTCCAAATATTAGTGATTCTATAGTAATTGCTTCCCATTTCGCCATCATTGATCCTTGAAACCACAATTCTCGTCACATCTCCTATGTAAAAACCAACAATGAATAATACTAACAGTCCGGGCACAATTGCCAGCCACCTTACCAAAAATTTGTCAAAGGCAGTGGAGGGGAGGAGAAGGGTAGAGATTCGTCCGACTTTTGTTTTCATATTTGCGAAAGTGAGAGATCCTGCGATACCGGAAATAATGGAGAACAAGAATAGGAAAAAGAATACCTCTTTTGCCCCTCCTCCCATATTGAACATGCCAAGAAAGCCACCTAAGAGCATACAGAGGCCCCAGCAGGAACCTATTCCGATTAGTAACCCCTTTCGATTCTCAATTATCTCCCTTCGTGCAGTGAGCACAAAGTTGCTGGTGTATTGTTGTGTTTGCGTTGTCATAAATTATGGTGTTAATGATTTGTTGGTTTTGAGTTGAGTGTTTATCTAAAATGATTTTGAGCAGAGATTTAGTATATGCGTTGAATGTTCTTTGTGAGTGTCTGCGTTGAAGTTTTACTATAAGTGTGAATTTAGAGAGAGGCGGAATGTTTCTCAAAAATTTTGTTGACCATATTTGGCTGTTGGCGGGTGAATTCAAAGAGAGATTCAAGATTAATGTCAGTTTCATCATCATTAAGATTTCTTTCCACTATGTTGAATCCGCCGGGTGCGTCAAGCGCAAGTAACGCTTCTGCAGCCACGTTCTTGTCGGTAGTGAACTTGAAATTCAGTTTAGATGTTATCTCGGAGATTGATGCGTCAAGCATGACGCCGTTGGTGTCAGTAATGATAATATGGTCAAGAATTTTCTCCACGTCATACACCTGATGGGTAGATACAATTACAATCCGCTCGTCAGTCATGCTGCTCAGAAGTGCTTTTCTGAAGAGGCGTTTCCCCGGAATGTCAAGCCCGTTGGTTGGCTCGTCAAGAATAAGCAGGGAAGTATTGCAAGCGAGTGCAAAACTTATGAATACTCGTTTCTTCTGCCCCATCGAAAGATGACCGAGATGCACCTCAGGAGAAAGTTCAAAGGTTTCAAGATGTCTGTGGAGATCTGAAACAGAAAATTTTGGATAGAATGGTGCCATCACATCTACATACTCTGCCAACTTTACGTTAGGTAGTTCAAACTCTTCCGGCACGAGGAAAATGTCGTTAAGGAAGGCTACCTCGCGTTGCCAAGGGATAAATCCATTGTAATCAATGTTGCCGCTTTGTGGTTTGAGGAGTCCTGTCAGGAGATAGAGCAGAGTGGATTTCCCGGCCCCATTGCGACCTAATAATCCGTTAATCGTTCCCGGCTCGAGGCTAAGGGAGTAGTTTTCCAAGACAGGACGCGAATGGCGGCTGTAGGAATAAGTGAGATCAGATACTGTTAACATAGTGTATTAGTATATTAGTACACTGCAAAGGTATATATAAAATCTGAATTTGCAAAATAATTTTAATAAAAATTTTTGATAAAGTAGTATTATGTTGATTAGTAGTAAAATAAAAAAAGAAATTGGCATAGGCGGGTATGTCATATTTGTGTTTTTCAGATAAAATTTCTAACTTTGCAGTCCGTTATGATAAACGGATTTGACAACGATAAGTATCTGCGGATACAGTCCGAACATATTAAGGAGCGAATAGCTAAGTTCGGCAACAAACTCTATCTTGAGTTAGGAGGTAAACTCTTCGATGATCACCACGCAAGCCGCGTATTACCCGGCTTCCAGCCCGACAGCAAGTTGCAAATGTTCAAGCAACTTAAGGATCAGGCTGAGATAGTGATAGTGATCAGTGCACTTGACATTGAAAGAAACAAAGTGCGCAGCGACCTCGGAATTACGTATGACATGGATGTGTTGCGTCTGCGCACGGAATTTATGAACCTTGGGTTCTACGTCAGTTCAGTGTGCGTGACTCATTACAATGGACAGATGAGCGCCGACTCCTTCCGTCAGCGTTTGGAGAGAATGGGTATAAAGGTATATTACCATTATACCATTGAGGGGTATCCGACTAATGTTGGTCTAATAGCCTCCGATGAAGGATTTGGTCATAATGACTATATAGAAACGACTCGCCCGTTAGTGATTGTTACGGCACCCGGTCCCGGTAGCGGAAAGATGGCCGTATGTCTGAGTCAGTTATATAATGAGAACAAGAGGGGAGTGGAAGCAGGGTATGCCAAGTTTGAGACCTTCCCGGTTTGGAGCCTTCCATTGAAACATCCTATCAACATAGCCTATGAGGCAGCCACCGCCGACCTTAATGATATAAATATGATTGACCCGTTCCATTTGGAGGCATACGGTAAGACTGCAATCAACTACAACAGAGACATCGAGATTTTCCCTGTGTTGAATACTCTGTTTGAAGGGATATATGGTGAGAATCCATATAAGTCGCCAACTGATATGGGAGTCAATATGGTGGGATTCTGCATTAGTGATGATGCGGTTTGCTGTGAGGCGTCAAAAAATGAGATTATCAGAAGATATTTCACGGCTCTTAATCAGCTTGCGCAGGGCGAGGGGAATGATGCCGAGGTTAATAAAATCGCCCTTCTGTTTAAACAGGCGAAGATTGACATCTCATATCGCAAGACAGTCAAGGCAGCCAGAGATCGTGCGGAGCGTGACGGGAAGCCTTGTTCTGCTATAGAGCTTAGTGACGGCACAATAATCACAGCGCAGCAGTCCGAGCTTTTGGGACCAAGCTCCGCGCTCATTCTCAATGCCATCAAGCACCTTGCCGGTATTGATCACGACACAAAGCTTATTCCTCAGGAAATGATTGAGCCAATCCAGCACACTAAAATCAACTATCTGCGCAGCCGAAACAAACGTCTGCATTCCGATGAAGTATTGGTAGCCTTGTCCGTTCTCAGTACTACAGACGAGAAATGCCGACGTGCCCTTGAGCAGCTTCCGGAGCTTAAAGGTTGCCAGATGCATTCCACAGTGATGCTTGGGGAAGTCGACCATAAAATCTTCAAGAAGTTAGGCGTAGGTCTGACCTGCGATCCCGCAAAGAAACGATAAAATTATTGTTATAAAATTAAGATGTAGGGATTTGACTAAGATGATATTGAATATCATCTTAGTCAAATCCCTACATCAAAGGTAGAAGGAAATGTCTGAGGTGAGAAGACTGTTTTTTACTAAGATGGAGGGGGCTGGTAATGACTATGTCTACATTGACTCCTTAGGATCTCCGACATCAACAGATGTCAGAGATATACATCTTCCGGATTTAGCACGCAAGATTAGTGACAGACATTTTGGCGTTGGCGGCGATGGATTGATAGTGATAATGCCCTCCCTTAATGCCGATTTTCGTATGAGAATGTTTAATGCTGATGGTTCGGAAGCACAGATGTGTGGCAATGGCTCGCGGTGTGTAGCAAAGTATATTCATGACAAGGGTTTTACAGATAAAACAAGCTTTACATTGGAAACCCTTGCAGGAATAAAGACCATGCAGCTGCATATTGAAAATGGCCTCACAAAAGAAGTGACAGTTGATATGGGGGAAGCATATCTTAAAAGGGGATTGATTCCTGTCAGCGGACATTTTGATGAGATGGCAGTGGATTTACCTGTGACGGTTGAGGACACAATGTTTAATATCACGGCAGTTGGGCTGGGTAATCCTCACGGAGTCATAGTTGTGGAGAAGATAACCGACAGACATATCCATCATTATGGGAAGATGCTTGAAGAGTCAGAGATATGGCCAGAGAAAGCTAACATAGAATTTGTAGAGGTTATTGACCGCGCTCATATTAATATGAGGGTATGGGAGCGAGGCAGTGGTGAAACCCTGGCATGCGGTACAGGAGCATGCGCATCGGTGGTGGCCGCTGTGATCAAAGGGCTGACCGATACAGAGGTTGATGTGAGATTACTTGGGGGAACGCTACATATTTTATGGGATAGGCAATCGGGCCACGTACATATGCGGGGGCCTGCCAATTTTGTAGCGGAAGGAATATATTTTTATTAGGAAATATGGCAGAAGTAAATAATAATTTCAGCAAACTGCCGGAATCATACCTTTTCTCGGAGGTAGGACGAAGGGTGGCTGAGTATAAAGCGGCAAATCCGGACAAGGAGATTATACGCATGGATATCGGCGATGTAACACAACCGCTGTTTCCGTCTGTAATAACAGCCATGCATATGGCAGTGGATGATCTTGCTTCCGGCTCAACATTTCATGGTTATGGTCCTGAGCAAGGGTATCCTTTTTTAAGAGAGGCCATTGCTGAGCATGATTATCGTGAAAGAGGAATAAATATTAATCCCGCAGATATTTTCGTAAGTGACGGCGCGAAGAGTGATTTGGGAAATCTGGGAGACATATATTCAAGCGGGTGTAAGGTCGCAGTTATGAATCCAGCTTACCCGGTATATGTGGATGATGCGATTATTGACGGCCGCGCAGGAATACAAATGCTCAACGGCAGATGGAGTAACCTCATATATTTAGAATGTGATCCTTCAAACGGATTTCTTCCTATGGTGCCTCATGAAAAAGCTGATGTAATTTTCCTTTGTTTCCCAAATAATCCGACTGGAGTGTCAATTAGCAAAGAAGATCTGACAAAATGGATTGATTATGCGCAGCGCAATGGCTCCATAATAATATATGACTCAGCATATGAAGCTTTTGTGAGAGATGATAGCATGGTAAGGTCCATCTATGAGATAGATGGAGCTAAGGAAGTGGCAATAGAAGTGAGAAGTTTCTCAAAGACAGCCGGATTCACGGGGATAAGATGTGGATATACGGTTATACCCCGAGAATTGAAAGGTACCTATGCTGATGGGAGCCAGATTTCCCTTAATACATTGTGGAATCGTCGGCAGACCACAAAGTTTAATGGAGCATCCTATATTGCTCAGCGTGGAGCTGCCGCCATATATACAGATGAAGGCCAGAAAGAGGTAAAAAATATTACTGACTATTATCTTAACAATGCAAGGCTAATTCGGGACTCATTGGCCAATGCCGGATTTATGGCCTTTGGTGGAGAAAATTCTCCATATGTCTGGGCTTCTCTTGGTAACGGAATAAGTTCTTGGGAACTATTTGAGAAGTTACTTAAGAAATATGGCTTCTCCTCAACACCGGGATCCGGATTTGGGTCGGCAGGAGAAGGATATATACGTCTCACAGGGTTCAATAGCCGTGAAAATACTGAGAAAGCGATGTCAAGGTTAAGCACTCGGTAGGTTGACGTAGAACGATACCGGAATTTTGCTTCAAGACTAAAAAGTGTCCTCCGAGGTTGCATCAACCTCGGAGGACATATTGTAAAGGGGAGAGTAAGCTGAGGAAAATCAGAGAATCTTGTTCAGTTTCTCTTCAAGGTCAGAAAGTTTTACAAGACCTACACTGCGGTCTGCAAGTTTGCCATCTTTGAAGAAAAGAACGGTAGGAATGTTGCGGACACGGTTTTCACCGGCGATTTCATCATTCTCATCAATGTTGAGTTTGCCGATAATAGCCTGATCAGCATATTTCTCTGCAAGTTCCTCTACTACGGGACCAAGTTTGATGCAGGGACCGCACCAAGTTGCCCAAAAATCGATTACTACCGGCTTGCCTGACTCAATTGCCTCACGAGCAGTCTGGTCTGTAAATTGAAGTGCCATAAGAATAAATTTAAGGTTTATGATTATAAAATTTTTCTCAAAAGTAAGAATAAAAAACGACATTCACAAATCTTGAAGCTTAAAAAATTTTTAAAAATAATCTAAACTTCACTTGCTCAGATAATCAAATGGTTATGACGTTATATTTTACTCCCCATTCATCCAAAAAATTGATAAGTTGCTTGGAGATGGAGAATTTTTTCCTTGAATGCACCTTTATCATCTGTCGATTTTCAGGATTATAAATCTCAATGAAAAGGTCTCCGGGGCGTTCGCCTTCCTGAAAATGCATCAGCTCATTGAAGAAATCCTGCGACTTGAAATGGTGGTCAAGAAAGATTGAAATGCCATTTGCATGGTTGCCTTGAATATTTTTCAAATCCTGTATTGCATCGATATTTACATTTAGTTTATTTACATCAAACTTGCCAGGTGTAACACTTACCGAGAGGTGGACAATATCTCCGGGCTGAAATTTTGATTTATAAAAATCAAAATTTTTGTCAAAGAGCATGAATTCTGCTGATCCGGTTTTGTCTTCAATAGTCATTATCCCGAATGGACGTCCAGTCCGGCTTGTCTTTGCATTGAATCCTGTGATCATCCCTCCCATTGTCAGTTTTGCCCCGACCACTTTTTTTTCTTCGAAATCAGCACATGAACAGTTACACCCAAATGTAAGTTCCATATCAAAGGGATCAAGAGGATGGGCTGACAGATAGATGGTAACCAGTCTTTTCTCTTCATTTAGAAGTTTTAGCCGATCCCAGGGCGTAACCATAGGAATGGCAGGTTTAGCAGTGTCAATAGGTTCTATATCGCCAAAAAGACTTGCTTGCATTGAGTTTTTATCATTTTGAATCACCTGTCCATATTTTACAAGCTGATCAGTATAGGTGGAGTCATTCATGGGCTCCACAAAAATTTCACGCATATATCCCATTGAATCGAATGCACCGGCCATTGCAAGATTTTCTATTGAGGCACGATTACAGCTGCTGAGGTTAACTCTTTCAACAAAATCATAAATATCTTTGAAAGGACCATTAGCAGTTCGTTCCGCAATGATTGCACTCACAGCGTTTGTGCCAACTCCTTTGACCGCCCCCAGGCCAAAGCGGATCTGACCTTTTTTATTGACACCAAATTTCTCAATAGATTCATTGATGTCAGGCCCTTTGACGTCAATGCCCATTCGCAAGCACTCATCCATAATCTTTTTGATTTTATCAGTTGCTCCAAGATTGCGACTCAAGACTCCGGCCATATATTCTGCAGGATAATTTGCTTTAAGATATGCAGTTTGATAAGCAACCCATGTGTAGCATGTAGCATGGCTTTTGTTGAATGCGTAGGAAGCAAACTTCTCCCAGTCAGCCCAGATTTTTTCAAGAACCTCAGCCTTATGACCGTTTTTTTGGCCCTCATACATAAATTTGACCTTCAGCTTTGCCATTTTGTCGATCTGCTTTTTGCCCATTGCCTTGCGAAGCATATCGCTCTCACCTCGTGTGAAGTTAGCTAAAAGGCGTGACAACAGCATGACCTGTTCCTGATAGACAGTGATGCCGTAGGTCTCATGAAGATATTTTTCCATGATAGGAATATCGTAGGAGATAGGTTCCTCACCATGTTTACGCTTAATGAACGAAGGAATATAATCCATTGGCCCCGGACGGTATAGGGCATTCATGGCAATGAGGTCTTCAAACTTTGATGGCTGCAGATCTCTCAAAGAATTTTGCATTCCCGATGATTCAAACTGGAAAGTGGAAGTGGTGCGACCGTCACAATATAGTTTAAAAGTTGCAGGATCATCAAGAGGAATATTGTCGATGTCAAGATCCATGTCCCGTGTCTGTTTGATGTTGGCGAGTGCTTCTTTTATGATTGAAAGAGTCTTCAAGCCCAGGAAGTCCATTTTTATTAAGCCTGTTTCCTCAATCACACTTCCTTCATATTGAGTGGATATAACTTTTGAACCGTCGGCATCAGTTGTCATGGTAATGGGCACCCAATCGGTAATGTCGTCACGTCCAATGATTACTCCACAGGCATGGACACCTGTGCCACGCACGTTGCCTTCCAATTGTCCTGCATATTTCATGACTTCTCTGACAAGTGGATTCGGATTGTGGGTTTCTGCCTCAAATTCCTTATTATAGGCAAGACAATTCTTGAAATTGACTTTTGGTGCCTTTCCATTAACTTCCGGAAGTTTATCCGGCACCAGACGCGCAAGCCGATTGGATTCAGGTAGGGGGAGTTCCATTACCTTTGCCACATCCTTTATGGCAGACTTAGTTGCCATAGTCTGATAAGTGATAATATGAGCTACTTTCTCCTCACCATATTTTTGAGTCACATAATTTAAAACTTCATATCTTCCGTCGTCATCGAAGTCAACATCGATATCAGGCAAAGAGATACGGTCAGGGTTAAGGAATCTTTCAAAGAGGAGATCATATTTTATTGGATCAATCTGAGTGATCCCAAGGCAATAGGCGGCTGCACTGCCTGCAGCTGACCCTCGGCCAGGTCCAACACTCACACCGAGTCTTTTCTTGGCAACATTAATGAAATCTTGCACAATGAGGAAGTAACCGGGAAATCCCATTGTCTTCATAATGTAGAGTTCAAACTTAAGTCTTTCCGTTACTTCTTGCGGCAACGGATCGCCGTATTTTTCTTTCGCGCCTTCCCAGGTGAGTTTTTCAAGATAATCAGCCTCAAATTTTATTCTATAAAGTTTGTCATAGCCGCCTAAGTTTTTAATTTTCTTTTCTGCCGCTTCCTGAGATAGAACCACATTCCCATTTTCATCACGGGTAAATTCATTAAATAGGTCTTCTTCTGAAAATTTCTGCCGATATTCTTGTTCTGTGCCAAATTCTTTCGGTATTTCAAAATTAGGCATAATGGGTCCATGATCAATGGAATAGAATTCTATCTTACTGAGAATTTCGTTGGTTGTTTCCAAAGCTTCGGGTAGGTCAGTAAATACCTTATTCATCTCTTCAGTAGACTTTAGCCATTCCTGTTTAGTGTAGTGCAAGCGCGGATCATTGAAACGTTTCTGCATGGATACGCATATCAGGCGGTCGTGGGCTTCTGCATCGTCTTCATTAGTGAAATGAACGTCATTTGTTGCCACCATCTTAATATTATGTTTTTTGGCCATATCCATCAGCACACGATTCACTTTAACCTGCAGAGGATAAACCTCTTGATTGGCATTCTCCTTGAAAGTTTCGTGGCGTTGCACTTCAAGATAATAGTCATCTCCAAATGTCTTCTTATACCAAAGGATTCGTTCTTCAGCGGCTTTTAAATCGTCGTTGATAATGAACTGAGGCACTTCACCACCAAGACATGCTGAACAAACAATGAGGCCTTCGTGATGCAGGGCTAACTGTTCACGATCAGTACGTGGTTTGTAATACATGCCATCGGTAAAAGCTTTGCTGACGAGTTTTATAAGGTTATGATAACCTACGCTATTTTTGGCAAGAACAATCAGGTGATAACCGTTGTCAGATTTATCTTTATGTTCGGTCATTTTTCCACGTGCCACATACATTTCGCACCCGATTATCGGCTTAAATTTTTCATCATCAGGTTTTCCGGAATTCTTTTTGTTGACATAATTGTAGAATTCCTTTATGCCATACATATTACCGTGATCAGTCAGTGCAATGCCTCGCATGCCATCTGCAATAGCTTTGTCAACAAGTTCCGGAATAGAGGCTTTTCCATCAAGCAAGCTATATTGGGAATGAACGTGAAGATGAGTAAATGGGATCATGATGTAGAAGAAATTAATAAAAAAAGAGCGGGGGATTAAGATAATCCTCCACTCTAAAAACGTATTTCTTATGGATTTATTTTTTTGTCTTTTCCATAAGATGTCTCACTGCTCCCTCAAGCTGAGCGTCGATTCCATTCTCAATGTCACCTTGTCTATTATAAATAAGTATGTCGGGGTTCAGTTGAGTATTCTCTAATACCGTGCCATCCATGCTGACATTGGTTACCTGAGGGATACCGAAGATAAGGGTTGGATCAATTTGGGTCTCCCACCATACCGCTGTCATTGTACCGGGAATTGGAGCACCGACTACTTCTCCGATGCCAAGAGTCTTATAAGTATAAGGAGATCCGTGTGCATCACTATAGTTAGACTCATTGACCAGCATTACTGAAGGCTTGGACCACTGAGCAAATGGCTCATGACCGATTTCTCTGCCACGCGGCATAAATTTCACGTATTCTTTACCGCTAAGCAGCACGGCAAGATCATTATGAAGCCATCCTCCGCCGTTATAACGAGTGTCAACTACTATGGCGTCACAGTTGCGATATTTTCCGAGAATTCGGTCATATACTGTTTGGAAGCTTTCACCATCCATGCCTCTCACATGCACATATCCGATTCTGCCATTGGAAAGACTGTCAGCCACATGTTCGTTATGTTCCACCCAGCGCTCATAAGCCATATTTGAAAGCGCACCATTGCTGATTGGTTTAACAACCACAAAATCTGTTTTCCCGTCAGTCCGGGTCACTCCAAGCCTTACTTTCTTTCCGGCCTTGCCTTCGAGCATTGGGAAATAGTCTTCTCCGGCAGCAATTTTTTCGCCGTCAATTGAAGTGATGATGTCTCCAGGTTTCAGTCCGGCAGTTTTTACTGCAAGAGGACCACGCGGGAATATTTCTGCAATCTTAAGTCCATCGCCTGAATAGGCTTCATCAAAGAATGCGCCAAGATTTGAAGTAGCCATAGGGGCGTCATCGGAATAATATCTTCCTCCTGTATGTGAGGCATTCAACTCGCCGAGTATTTCGCTGAGAAGGGTAGCGAAATCACGATTATTGTTTATATAGGGCAGGAAATCACGATAATGATTGGTATAGTATTCCCAATCCACGCCGTGTAAGTTCGCGTCATAGAATTTATCAGCTACTTGTTTTGCCATATGATCGAAGATGTAGGCTCGTTCAAGAGATGGCTTCCTGTCGTAGGGGGCCTCGAATTCCACATCGTCTACATTGGCATTTGCAAGAGTTATCTTCTTTATTCCGGATGACGTATTGACAAACAGGGTTTCCCCTTTTTTATCGGGATACAACATGCCGGCAGTGCCCTTGACTAAGATTTTAGTCTCACCTTTTTTCAGGTCCTTCACATTAATATTATAACCACCCTCTGTGGCACCTGCCACATAGTATAGTTTATCGCCTTTGGGAGATAGGAAATAGTCACCCAGGCTTGAAGAACGTGATGTCAGACGACGTGTGCGATAACGACGGTTTTCAAGATCAAGCTTAATCTCTTTAGCTTCCTCTTTTTTATCGGCATTGGCTTTTTTATCCTTTTTGCCTTTCTTCCCTTTTTTATCGCTTTCAGATCCACTATCTTTGTTATCTTTGTCCTTATCAGCTTTATCAGCGAGCGCGGCTTCCTCTTCAGTGAAATTAAACGTCTCCCATGCTTCCGGATCAAGCACCATTATAACTACATCTTCCTGGTTGCCCCATGAGCCATGGGCTTTCATGCCATACTTACCGGTGGAGTAAGTTATGGCTTTCCCATCAAGAGCCCATTTAGGATTATTGTCGGCATAGCCGCTTTCTGTAAGGTCAACCACTTCTGTGCCATCAGCCTTAACAAGGGCAATATCCATATTATTCCATCCTCCATCGCCAATGTAGGTTATAAGAAGATGCTTGCTGTCAGGACTCCATGAAAATGGAACATCACCGTCTGAATACGAATAGTTATACTTTCCATCCAGAGCTGTCGTGACTGCCTTGGTGTCAAGGTCAATAACTTTTAGAATCGTGCGGTCTTCAAGAAATGCAACTTTCTTTCCGTCAGGAGAGAAGACAGGCTGCATTGCTGAAGTCTCACATTTATAGAGTGGTTCTATCACTATGTCGGTGGCATATGCAAATTCCTTTTCACTATCATTCTTTATTTTAGCAGTGAAAAGCTGCCATATCCCATCCAAGTCGCTGTCATAGACAAGTGTTCTTCCATCTGGAGAAAAAGAAACTGTGCGCTCCTGTGCAGGTGTGTCAGTGATGCGTTTTGTGGTAGTGTAGTCAGTTGTGGTGACATACAAGTCGCCTCTTAATATCAAGGCTACCTGATTTCCTTCGGGTGCAACGGAAATGTCTGACGCGCCATAATTGACATACTTTTTAACGATGTCGTTGTCATAATCATCTGCCGTCACGACTATGTTGACTTTACGGGGTTCCGAACCCGGGGTCAAAGTATAAATGTCGCCATCCCAATTGAAAGCGAGAGTGCCGTTGTTAGCTGCTGTTAAAGATCTAACGGGATGTTTGGTAAACTTGGTCAGTTGTCTGTCATTGTTACTGCCGATAGAAGATTCAAACACATTTAAAGTGCCATCTTTCTCACTTATAAAATAATATTTGCCCTCCTTACCCCACACAGGCGATTGGTCAGCTCCATTGAAAGTGGTAAGCTGAGTGAAATTTCTATCTGCGTCATAGAGCCAAATGTCGGCGGTGCCTGATGAACGTTCATGTTTGCGCAAAACGTCTTCCACACCCTTACGATCCTGATAAAGCAGCTCACCTTTGGCATTTGCGTTAGCGGAGACTACCGGAAGAGAAAGATATAGCTGTGGGCGTGGATTATTTTTATTAATGTTCAGGCTATATATTTGAGTTGAAAAAGGAGCACGGGCAGTATTCTTGCCTGGAAGATGAGAAGCATTAAAAAGAAGAGTGGAATCGTTAAGGAAAGTAAGGGGTTTCTCATTACCGCTGTTTGTGGTCAATCTGCGCGGTGTTCCCCCTGTGGCTGATGTAATGAAAACGTCGTCACTTCCTTCACGAGTGCTCATAAATACGATTCTTTTACCATCGGGAGTCCATACAGGCATGCCGTCATAACCTTTATTAGAGGTAATTTGAGTGGCGGAGCCACCGTTAGTGGGCACAGTGAAAATGTCTCCTTTGTAGGAAAAGGCAATTGTGGAGCCGTCAGGCGAGATGGCTGCATCGAGAAGCCATCTTGGCGATTCGGAAGCCAATGCCCCTAATGAGGCAGCCGCCAACATAAGTGTTATTAAAGGTTTGCGTTTCATGAATTAAATGATTTCATGGTTATAGCAACAGCATGCGCATAGTCAGATGAAAAATATGGAAATTTGTCAGATCCTAACTATTGTGTTGCCGTGAATATCTCGCAAAAATAGTCAATTGATGTGGATTTCACAAGAATGTAACTAAAATTTTTAGCTGTAAAAAATTTTTTAATAAATTCGTTGCAATGGATGGGTGTTTACGTGTATAGGGTGAGGCAGAAGAATAATCAGCCTTATTGATGTAAGGAGTTTGTTTCATTGAGATAAAGACTAATGAAATGAAAAGCGAATTATTAACAATTGCATTCAGACGCATACGCTCCCGGTTCAGACGGTGTGCTGACAGTGGCGATGAGGATAGTGAAGACGCATTGCAAGAAGCATTCTGCCGCCTATGGGGGAGGCGAGCAGATGTAAACGATGTGTCGCATGCCGAAGGATTGCTTGTAAAAACTACCCGGAATATCCGTATCGATAGTCTACGAGAACGCACATCACATCCATCAGTCAGTTTGTCAGAATTTACAGACCCTCCGTGGATTTCGGGTAACGACGACATTGCTGATACCTATAATCGGGTCACTAAAATTGCTGAAAAACACCTTTCAGAACGTGACCGGGAGATTCTTTATAAACGGGAGCAAGATGGAATGTCGTTTTCTGAAATTGCAGACGAATATGATCTTTCAGAAGCTAATGTGAGAATGATTGTTTCGAGGGCCAGGAAAACGCTTAGAAACTTATATCGCATTCATACTACTAATATGTAAAGTTATGACTACTGAAGAAATTGATAAATTGATCGACAGATATTTCGCTGCCGATACAACCATAGAAGAGGAACGCATCCTCAAAAAGCTTCTTTTGTCGCGTGCTTATCTATCTGACAAGCAAAAGGAGACCTTGGCCATAATGGGTTATTTTGCCCATGCTCCCAAAAAAAGATATCCTCCGGTGAGATTATCTCCTAAATATGCAGCAGCTATTATTGCACTGATAGCTCTAATCGCCTCATTCGACTTTATATTGAGTAAACACTCAACTATTGCAGTTACTGATCCAACATGTGTGGCATATGTGAAAGGTGTTGAAATAAATGACAAAGCGGAGGTTATGGGTCTTGTCACTGCTCAGCTTGCTGAAATGTCGAAGGTGTCAGAGGAAATAACTGATGAAGTAACTAATAACATGAATGAATTAAGAAACGCACTAAATCTGGAATGATCATGAAGAAGATATTGACGACATTACTGTTTTCTTCCATATGGTTCCTTACCTCTTATGCTCAGAAGGGTTTAAATGTAACGCCGTTTTTTAGTGATACTTATAAAAGTAATCCTTCAGTCACATTTGTGGAAGTATATGGCCAAAACCTTGAGATGGCTGGTCTTACTAAATATATAAGTATTTCCATAACTGCCAATGCTTCACTGTCTGACAGCATTGAGAAGGCTGTCAAAAAAGATGGAGCAACTGCAAAATCAAAAGAGGTGATATATAAGAAAGGAACACTCTATTTCGGAATGTATTATCTTGGTGGTAAGGGCTCAGAAAGATGTTACTTATATTATCTAAATCAACGGCCTGTGGGGAATGACAAGACAATACTAATATATATGGAAGGTTCGATAACTGAAGAAATGGCAAAATCTTTAATTAAGAAATAAACTTAATAAATTATGAGATATATAATTACAACTATCACTGTGTTAATACTCTCATTAAATTGTAACGTATTTTCACAGGAGGGTGCCGACACAATTGCTGTGTTGGAAAATGCTACGGATATTATTGTGACACGTCTGGATGGGATGACAAAAGTGGAAGCAACCATCATAGACGAAGAAGGAGTGAAGAATCCGTTTGTATATGAGGTAAATGTTGAGAATAATGATTCAGTGGGAGAAATTGAATTGAAGGACAACTGGATATTGAACCCTCCATTTATTAGAAGAAATACTGAAATATTGAATAAGCCGAACAGCGTTAGGCGAGATGTCGTATTCTTCGAACACCTATATGCCGGTTGGCGATTCTATTATCATGATAACAGCAAGGTCACGGCTCTTTCATTTAAAAATACTATAAGAGTATGATTCCCTTACCCGGT
>CAZQSD010000021.1:0-28473 GCA_964595885.1 uncultured Sangeribacter sp. | reverse complement strand
GATGCTGATTTTCATAAAGAGAGACGATTAGATTTACGACTGCAAAGTTAATAAATAATTCCCACAGTTGTTCCCAATCATCCCGAAAAAACTTCAAGATAAATAAAGTGACAAGATGAGGCTAAAGACTGTAATTACACTAATAACAGACCGTTATATTATAGAGAGACTTCATTATCCTTTATCCCATTTCAGTAAATTTTATAGTATTCAGTTCCACGCTTTTCTGTTTATAATCAGTTACTTAAAGCTAACGAGGAGAGTCCGGAGGCAATATGTAGCATTATGGCAATTCCAAAACTAAGAATGACACCGGATGATATTAAAACTGCCATAGGGTATGCCTTTAGAAAATCTTTTTCACAACTTAACTATGTGCCAAAGATAGATATAGATGGCTTAGATGCTCTTAAGCTAATCAATTTGAATCGAGAATTTGATGGGAAAGGTGAGTATTCTATTTGCATATTTGCAAGCCTTTATGTGCGCATGGATGGTAGTAAAAGTTCCTCAGGAGTCTTTGGAAGCATATCAGAATGCTGAAGGTTGGAAAAATTTCTGGAATATAGAAGGGTTCTCCGGCATTGAGAGCGTAACTTCAGATAGGAATCTGACTGAAATAGGGCGTTATGACCTGACTGGCAAAATACTCACAGATAATTACGAGGGTGTTGCCATTATCCGCTATTCGGATGGATCAACAAAGAAAATCGTTGTAAGGAAGTAATGAGTTTTCAGACAACTAATTATTATCTCCCTAATTTATTAAGATAATTTATATTCTATAGAATAAATAATCAATTAACAAAATGAAAAGATTTCGATTTCTATTCTTTGCGATTATTACCCTATTCGCAAATTGTATGTTCATTGCTTGTAGTGATGACAAAGATTCTCCTGACAACCCTGACGCTCCAGGTAAAGGGAAATGTGTAATTTCAGAAGTGGCTCTTATCACAGAGGACTATAGCGCCTTATTTTCAAATTTCAGATTTGATAAAGAGGGTAGAATTACAGACTATAAACTAAAATATTCCGACCAATCAGAGACATATGGAGATAAATATACATATTCATCTTCCATTATCAGAGTTGAGGATAACGAGGGTGAAGTGATGGCTACTTATATTTTGGATAACGGTCTAATTGTATCAGCCCAGGATTATTGGGATAATCGATGGGAATATATATATGACAGCAATAAACACATCACGACAATTAAAGAATATAACTCTCCGTCACATACAGTAACTGTGACTTGTAATTGGGAGAATAATAATCTAATATCCTACACTTACCATGGTGAATATGTCGATCTAAATACATCGATAACTTACACCGATACGAACAATTCATTACATATTTTCCCAGTTGAATTATCGGATGGCTATTTGGATTGTGATGATGGAAGAATATTTGATGCCGTATTGTGTTCAGAAGGTTATTTTGGCAATATGCCGGCAAAATTACCAAGTACAATAGTCAGCGAAAGCTATTATGATTATAAAAAAGAGTTAACTTACTCCGACTTTAATAAATACGGCTATCCATCTACAATGAAATATACTTCCTATGACACGAGAGATGATGCAACCGGTATAACTAAAACATATAAGTTTACATGGTCAAAGTAAAATAAATTATATAATCTTATTTTGCATTACCCAAGATTAGTAATAATAAATCTCAATCTATAGAATATAATGTAGGAAGAAAAGAGTTGGCAGTAAAAATCTGCTGCCAACTCTTTTCACATATTTTTTTAAAGATAATTTAGACGGTTCGGACGCGAAAATTAGCCTAAGTCTACCACTGTAATACCAGCGCCTCCGAAGCGCACATCCTCATCATGGAAGTCTGTCACGTTGGGATTAGCTTGAAGTTGCTCCCGTATTAAGGTCTTCAATATGCCATGCCCAGTACCATGCAGAATCCTCAGTCTGCCAGCATTAAACTGCACTGCGTCATCAAGAAAATATGTCACAGCCTGCAACGCCTCATCAGCACGCATGCCTCTCACATCAATCTCATTCTTGAAATTAAGCTGACGTTGCCGACTCTCATTGCTTGTTGAGGAAGACACTGTCAGCACGGCAGCAGAGGCAGTCTGTTTAGGTTTCTGGGCTCCTTTAAGCTTACTCATCTCCACGATAGTGCGTAACGCTCCGAATGCCACCTCAGCCTTCTTGCCATCAATACTAAGAATCTTGCCTACCACTCCCCCATCAGACATCCTCACATAATCGCCTACACCGAGTGACTTCCGGGTCTCCAGAATTGTGGTTTTCTTGACCTTCTTTTCCGCATCTGTCTTCTTACTCTTATGCTTAAGCGGTTTGAGTACATCAGGCATTTCCTCACTATCCTTCTCAAGACTGTTGCGATACTCCTCCAGCTCTTTGCGTATCTGCTTGGTGCGTTCTTTCTCAGCCTCAGCCTTACGGATTTCATGTATTGAGCGTTCAATCTGAGCATTCGCACCCGCAATGATCTCCTTAGCCTCTTCCTTGGCAGCGCGAAGAATAGCAGCACGCTGTGACTTCAGATCTGACGAACTATCCTCATAGGTCTCCAAAAGTTTATCAAGCTTATGCTCCTTTTCCTTAATGCTAAGACGCTTATTACTCCAATAACGCCGATCACGCTGAATGTCGAGAAGATATTTGTCAATATTCACATAATCGCTACCTACAATCTCCTTCGCCTTTTCAATCACATCAGCAGGGAGGCCGGTGTTACGGGCAATCTCAAGTGCAAACGAGCTACCGGGATTGCCGATTGAAAGCTGGAAGGTTGGTCTGAGATGCTGACGGTCATAAAGCATGGCACCGTTGACAAATCCTGGTTCTGATTCCGCAAAAGTCTTCAAGTTCTGATAATGGGTAGTGATGACGCCCATGCAGCCTGATTTACCGAGGGAAGTCAGTATCGACTGCGCAAGCGCACCACCTATCTGCGGCTCGGTGCCAGAACCCATCTCGTCGGCCAATATAAGTGTCTTCCTGTCAGCATGGAGAAGGAAATACCTCATGTTGGCAAGATGTGATGAATAGGTGCTGAGATCATTTTCAATTGACTGCTCGTCTCCTATATCAATAAAGATACTGTTGAAAATTCCCATATGGGAATTTGAGTAAAGCGTGGGCAGCATGCCACACTGCATCATATATTGAACCACTGCCACAGTCTTCAAGCACACTGACTTTCCTCCAGCGTTAGGCCCGGAGATGATCAGTATTCTCTTTTCTTCACTTAGGGTTATGTCAAGAGGAACTGCTGTGCGACCATGCGCCCTCAGATTAAGCAACAGACCGGGATGAATGGCATGATACCATTCTATTTCGGGGTGCTTTTCAATTGAAGGGAGCTCTCCTCCGGTTTCAACCGCAAACTTTGCCTTAGCCTTTACAAAATCAAGGAGCGCAAGCACCTTGCAGGCATCGGTGATTTCATCAATATAGGGACGAATCATGTCGGCGATAGACGTAAGGATTATGGCAATTTCCCGGCGCTCGTCCATTTCAAGTTCACGAAGCCTATTACCTGCTTCAACCACCTCAGCCGGTTCTATAAATACAGTCTTACCGGTAGCACTCTGATCATGCACAATACCTGAGATGCTTCTCTTTACTGCCGCAGACACAGGAATAACCATTCTGCCATCGCGAAGTGAGGGAGTTGTATCTTTGTCAACAATACCCTCTGCGAAAGCCCGGTCAAGCACACGCCTCATGGCCCGCTGCATAGAACCCTGCGCTGCCGACATTGCCCTGCGCACTTCTATGAGTCCGGGCGATGCATTATCCTTCACCTCTCCGAATCTGCCTATACATCTCTCTATTTCCTTTACTATCTCCGGGAAAGACGGAAGCATTGATAATTCGTCGCTCAGATAAGGGAATCTAACCTTCCCATTATCATCCTTACGGGAAAAGAAAGCTCCTACATCCGACATGGTTTGCAAGGTGGCTGATAATTTCTGCAACCGATCTGACGACATAAACGAGCCGGAAGCCTTTATCTCACTCAGCCAGGGCACAACATCATATACCTTCTCCTCCGGCATCTCTGACGCAGAGGAAAGAAGCGACACCATTTCAGACACACACATTAGCCTCCGCCTGACTTCTTCATACGCAGAGACGAAATTCATTTCTATAGCCGCCTCTTTTCCAAGACGGGTTTCACATTTATCGATGATGATCTGCCGGATCTGGGCAAATCCTATCTTTGATTCAAAATCTTTTGGAAAAATCATAAAAACGTTTCCTTCAGCACATAAGGTCATACAGGCAAAGCCAGCATAGGCATATCTCTTTCAAAGAGTAGCCGATGGGCAATCCCCGGATTAAACAAGCGCTGGAAAATATTTCTTTTTTTATTAGGAACAATAAGCATCTCTATTCCTGCCTTCTCTATATAGGCTGCCAACTCCTCATGAAACGACTTCATAGGGAATACCTCTGCCGTAAAACGTGAGTCCGGAAAACTTTTATTGAAAAAGTCACAAAGGGTGTCAACCTTTTCACGAACATTGCCGCCTGTACGCTCGTTGACAGGCACAATTGTCACATCCGCCTCTGGATAATCAAACATTCTCATAAGCGAGTCAACAGAAAGAATATCCTGACGGTCAAGATTGCAGAAATATATTAGTTTGGTAACTGCTTCTACGGAAGTCATCTTGCAATTCTCAGGCACGACAAATATCGGTACTCTACAAGAGTCAAGCACTTCTGCTGTCACGCTTCCGATCAGTGCCTCATCTCTCTTATCCTTTCCTCGGGTAGCCATGACTATAACCACAGGAGGGGTATGATGGCAATATTCCTTTATAACATCTTCGGGGATGCCTTCTCTTACATCAGTAGCAAACTCAATCTTAGGGATTGACCCGTCTTCTTGAGCCTCGGATATTTTCATACGAAGATTTCTCATCATCTTCTCGCTCTCCTTACGCATATCCCTTCCGGCCTGTAACTCCGCAATCTCGTCAGGCACATCAATTGAAAGCCCACTGTCAAGAGAATCGGCAGAAGCTATGTTACCAAAAAAATATGGTGTGGCATATGCATACAGGATCACCGGATGCAAATCAAGGCGCTTTGCCAAATCAAATCCCACTCTACATGCAAGCATACTGTTAGCTGAAAAATCCACCGGAATGAGTATAGTGTCACCACCTCCATGAAGCTTCAAAGCCTCCGCAACAGGCAGGTAACTCTCGCTGCTCTCCATCACCTGTAAAGCCAACGGAAGATCATGTTCGCTGACTTTAACCCTTACCCCGGAAGCAATTCCTGCACCCGAAATAACCAATTTCTCAAATTTCACCTCTATTCCATGACTCTCAAGTATTCTCTTAAGGGTGGTGGCACGTTCATAGGTATGTATAGCAAGCGTTATATATTTTTCTTCTTCCATTTTGCAAATATTAATTATCAGACAGTAAAACCGACAAATACATCTAAAAGTTCAATCGGCGCCCCGGAACCCGGGACGCCGCTGAATTCATTCGTTATGCAAAGTTGCAATCAAGCTTCCTTTTTGTTTTGCTCCTCAAGAATCTTGACAGCCATATCGTAGATAGTGGTGTCATCAAGCACAACGAGACCTCCATCAGGACCCGGTTCTATATGCATGCCGACGTTCTTGCCGAATTGATAGTTAACTCCACCGAAGTAGTTACGAACGGTTTGAACTGTAAGATTCAGCTCGTCGGCGATACGATGGGTGGAGCCGTCGGGCAAACTGTCTTTGAGTCTGCGAAGCTCATTGAAGGTGATTGTCTTGCTCATAGCAGATGTTATTTGTGAGGTTATACTTAAACGATTGACTATAAGTAACCGTCGATTATTAAATTTTTTTAAAAATCAGTTCATTCTGATTTCCGAATGCTAATTTAGACATTTTTTTGCATTCCACCAAGAAAAAAGATAATTTATTATGTGTTGTATAACATAAAGTTATGTCTACATAAACTATCAGCTTATCTTTCTTGTTAATAATCAGCACGTTGGCATACTCATTCAACGATAGCTAACTGGCTGGCCTCAATCCAACCGATATAATCGGAGTTAAGGCGCACTTTATACCATGTGACATTGCCTTCAGCATCTGTCTCTTCCGACACAATCTTGACTTCCGTGCCTTTAGTCAACACTCCTCCTTTTTCATTCTCAGAGTCTTTGCCTGGTTCAGTCAGAAGAGTAACCTTAAAGGCCGTCACGACACCGTCACCCCTGGAATTAAATGCGTGGGCTCCCATAAAAGCAAACATCTCAAACGCTATGGAGAGTAGCAACAAAATGATTCCTCCGAAAAAACCAAGTTTACGAAGCGCTACCCTTCGTGTGAAAATATACAATGCAGCGCAACCGACAAACAGAATAAAGCATACTGCCCCCCAGGTTGCCCATACATCTGAACTCACATCCTCAGCCACTTCTTTATGGACAGACTGAAAAAATGAGGGATCGTCAACCGTAACTTTCAGCCGCTTCCCTTTCTGCTCTGCCTTATTAGCATCTTCAACACGGCTCCGGAGATAAGTTATATTGGCATTGATTTCCGGATTGCGAGGATCCAGTCTGCGGGCATGAAGATAGCAAACCATAGCACGCCCATAATCGGAGGTCTGATAATAGGCATTTCCAAGATTATAAAGAAGAGCTGCTGAATACCCCTCTTCATCCATTACTGACCGATATAAATTGACTGCCTCCGGATAATCTTTTGCCATATAGGCTGAGTCAGCAGCGGCAATCTTTTCATTACCTCTAATGGTAACGGGCAGTATTACTGCAATCAGGACAATCAGTATGTTTATCTTATTTTTCATCGGTGGTGACAGATTTATTTTGTTTGAATGCATCCTCAAGATTGTTAATCACTTCCATACCTTCCTCATATACCGTCTTCATCTCTTTTCCGGCAGCCGATGGAGCATATTTTGCAAACTCACATTCATCAAGAAGATTGATTACCTCATTTATATATTTCTCCTGAATAGCATGTGAAGACAATGTCTCACTGACATTCTGACGGCTCAGTTCAGAAACAGGCATCTTCAATTTATCGCCAAGATACCCCCATATCGCCGACAACATTTCGTCATAGAAGTGATCAACATCGTTTTTTCTAATGCAGACAGCTGCTTTCTTGAGACGCAACTTCGCCATTTTGCTCGCCTTACGACTCTTGACTGCCAGATAATCTGCATTCGCTTTGAGATAAGCCCTGTAATAGGTTACCACTCCTATCAGAATCAAAACGGGCATGATAAAGAAAAGCCAGTAACCAAATTTCTGTACATACGGAGTATGTGTCATGGATAGTTTGCCTGAAGATGGAAGCAGATCCGGATTGAAGGCGAGTTTTCCTCTTGTCTGCGATTTTTCAGAGCCTTTCCCCTTGCCAACATTTACAGTATAACCTTTTGCCGTTGACTCCTCATATCTTCCGGTCTGGGGATTAAAATAGGTAAGCGTGACTGCCGGAATAGTAAATGTGGCCGATTCAAGAGGCATGAACGAATAATCAAAACGCGCAGTGCCACTGACATTTGTTGATCCTACATTTGCCTTTACATCGGGAGTTGGACTATATACTTCCAGTTCAGGCGGATAGAGTGCATTAAGGTCAGGGAGTTTTACATATTTTAGATTGCCTGTTCCGGTGACGGTATATACAACAGAGGCAGCCTGATTACTCATGAAATTCTGTGTCGGTAATGAAGAGGTGAGTTTAAAATCACCTACACCACCTGAGAAATTGGCAGGCACAGGCTTGGGTAGACCCTTTACATTTACAGTAAGATCATTTGGAGTCACATTCAGTTGCAACGGTTTAGCCACAGATAGATTTCCCCAAAACGGATCATGATAATATTCTCGTTCATCTACACTTACGGTGTAGGTGTTGCCAAGCACCTTTAGCTGTCCTTCCATCTGAGGGAAGATGATGTAACGTGCAATAATAGCCGTAGCATATGTCTTTCCATTCAGGGTCTCGTAACTAAGGGAAGTTGATATATCTTTTGACTCTTCCACCACGAAACCTTCAAATTTAGGAGCAGCAGTCGCACCTATAAACTTCACAGCATCGTAGGTAGTATAAAGTTTTACAGTATATACTATAGCCTCCTGCTCATAAGCGGAGGTGCGTGACACGTTGGCTTTCATAAACAGATTGCCGTCACCTTTTCCTATAAATTTTGGTCCGGCAGAATTATCATGTCTGTCGGGAGATGATGATGGCGCGCCTCCTGGCTGCGGTTGTGTATTGGCCACGGCGGCCCCTATAGTATAGTTCACGGCATTACTTTTAACTCCTCCGACCGTGACCGGACCAAAAGAAAATTGACCCTCCGTCTGAGCCCTCAGAGTTAAGGTGTAGGTATAACTGAAACTCTGCGAAGTCTTGCCATTCACACTTGTAAAACGTGAACTCTGACCGGTGCGCTCAAAATACATCACTTTGGCACCCGGCACTGAACTCGGTTTATCAGGTGCCTCATCCAGATCAGCAACCTCATATGATATATAAAAAAGGTCGCCGACGCCGATTTCTCTCCTTCCTCTTCCAGATTGCACTGAAAGACGCACCGAGGCGCCAAACATCTCACCTACGCAACAGATGAGCGACAGCAGAAGCAATATATACTTTATTTTTTCTTTCATTGTCTTTTTGGGAATTTAGGTTGCTTGTGGATGGGTTTAAATCTATATATCCATATAATGGGTTGGTGAATCCTTTGAAATTGAAGCTGGAAGTATCCTGACCGAGACCGAGTCAGATGCTGCCTTCTCATATCGCCTTGATTCCGGATTAAAAAAGGAAAAAGTACATACTCCTATTTCATATTCTCCCTCTCTTTGTGGGGAAAAAATGCACTCAATTTCGATTTCAGATCCTATCTTTCCCTCTTTCATAAAATGACTCCGGCTTTCTGTCATTGAGCGAAACTGAAGGCCATCGTCAAATATTGACCGTATCTCCGGAAGAGAGGCTTGCGACAAGTCGCCATTGCCTGAAATAGTGACTATGGCACATGCCTCATCACCTACATGCAGGTCTCCGAAGGGAATCATAACTTCTATGTCATATAGGCCAATAGCCCCTGAAAAATCTTCAGGCTTGCCTTTTATTGGCAACGCACCTACACTGACTGCAACATCGGGAGCCTCAAGCACCGCCACATCTAATTCTTCACTGACATACGGCCCCCAAAAAGGATCTTCCACAGGTGTTCGGCGAATAAAACCAATTCTGTAGCTTCCTCCCCTCAACTTATGTTTCCCGATAATATTGGCATCAACAAAACATCTGTCGATTACAGCAGTGTAATATTTGGCTCCATCTACTTCAGTTTCTTCAAGCCGATTATCGGCTGCCGAACGCGACACAGGAAGATTATTGAAAAAAGGATTGCCTGCAAGTTCAATTCCGGCAATGTCAGGATCAGGAGTAAAAAGTGTCACCTCATATATCAGTACCTCTCCTTCAACAACATTACTTCGGTTTATGCCCGCTTCTAAAAACGGCTTTGCCAAGTCATTGCGTTTCCTACTGAAAGTGGGAAATGCAACGACTGTCATAGCAGTTATTATAAGGCATATTTTCAGCAATCCTCTGCTCATAACCTCTTTCCGGATTAACACTTACTCCTACTTTACCAATTTTTACGGGAACGATTTCTTGCAGTGCTCTTGTCACCTTGATTTCCGTTGGCAACCCGTGCACGCGTCTGGTTTTCCTTATTCTCCATAGCTTTCAAAATCTGGTCAGCAGTCTGCTGGTTAATGTCCTGCTGCGGTTGCTGATTCTGATTTTGCTGCTGTTGATCCTGATTCTGATCTTTGTTCTGGTCCTGATTCTGATCTTTGTTCTGGTCCTGATTCTGGTCTTTGTTCTGGTCCTGATTCTGGTCTTTGTTCTGATCTTTGTTTTGGTCCTGATTCTGATTCTGAAGTTTTAGCTGAGTTATTCTCAGATTTCTTCTGGCTGCCTCATCATCCGGATTCAGACGCAATGACTGTTTATAGTAGTTAAGGGCTTTAGAAAAATCTTGTGCTTCAAAGGCCACATTTCCTAAGTTATAATTTGCACGGGCTGCCAGTTCAGGTTTTTCCCTACCCATCTGGGCCACCTGCTCCATTGTCTTGCAGCCATTCTGGAGCATGTCCTTAGCCGACTGAGTGGTGTCGGATGGATTGGAGCCGAGTCTTATTTGCGACAAACCGAGATTATAGCGTCCGGCCGCAGAATTAGGATTCTCTTTCAATGCTTCCAGATATTTCTGATAAGCTGCCCTGTAACGTCCTTCATTATATAGCTTATTGCCTTCTTTTATGAAGTTACGTTCCTTTCGATTTGATTCAACTCTTTCAGCATAAGCCCGGCTGTCTGAAAAAGCAGTGAACACCGCCAATATTAGGGTTATGATCAAAACTCTTTTCATGCCTTCTCCTCCTTCTTGAAAAAAGTGATTTTATCAAGCCAGCCGATTTTACGGTCAAGCACAAAAATATCAATTACCAGAAATGCCAATGCAAACCATACAAAAATGCCGAAAAGCTCATCATGTATGGCCGAGAAGCTTGATTCCAGTGCAGTTTTCTTCACTGTGTCAAGTTGCTTGTCAAGTTCATTCAGAGCCTCCTTGTTAGAAGCATTGACATAAATACCCTTTCCGGCAGAAGCGATCTCGGTTGCAAGATCCTCGTTAAGGGCAGTCTTGACCGGTTCCCCGGTCTCCGGATCAATCAGATAGCCGCCTCTTTTCAATGGAATAGGCACGGGGATAGTGCTTCCAAGTCCAACTACATCCAGCTGTATGCCATTACGTGCGGCGATCTTGGCTGCATCCATCACACTCTGAGGATCCTCAAGATCTTCTGCATCAGTAATAAGGATAATAGCCTTTCCTATTTTTTTATCCTCACTAAACGATTTAGTGGCCATATCGATCGCAGCAGTTATATTTGTGCCCTGATTATCAATCTGGGATGGATCGATGGAATTAAGGAAGAGTTTTGCCGACACATAGTCGCTCGTCACAGGGATTAGCGTATAAGCGTCTCCGGCATACACTATCAGTCCTACGCGGTCATTATCAAGTCTGTTGATAAGTTTTTCCAATATCAGTTTGGCTGTACGCATTCTGTCAATGCCTTTCTCATCAGCAGTAGAAGAGGCCAACATAGAGTTGCTGGCATCGACAGCAATGATTACCTCTATTCCCTCCTTTACAGTCTTTTCATCCTTTACTCCACCCCAGGGACGTGCGCACGCGATTATGATCAGTGCAAGCGCAACCATCTCAAGAGTAATTTTGATTGGGGGCTTGTATGGCGAGACCTCCGGCATGAGAGGCGCAAGAATCTTAGGATTGCCAAACTTTTGCAGTTTTTTACTCCTTGCATAGCGTGCCCAGGCGTATAGGGCCACAAACAGAGGCACTAACAGAAGCAACAGCAAAAGTTTGGGATATGCAAAACTAAACATGTCTAATCAGTTTTATATCTTTATTATACACCTACGGGATACGACGGAGCACTGTATATCGCATAAGCAGGTAAAGACATAACGCGCCAAGCGACAAGAGCACCCAGGGCATGAAGTTTTCATCTGTAAGCGTATATTTGTCAACGTCAAGCACAGTCTTCTCCAGGCTATCAATCTCATCAAACACCTGACGGAGCATTTTTTCATCAGTAGCCCTGAAATACTTACCATTAGTGGCCGCAGCAATTTCTTTAAGCGACTGCTCATCGATTTTCGTTTCGAGGGTCGTAGATGAAAAGCCATAAGGATCTGTGATCTGAATTGTGCCGTTGGTGCCGACTCCAATTGTATAGACTTTTATACCCTTCTGTTTCGCAATCTGTGCGGCCGTAGAGGGAGGCACATCCCCGGCATTATTGGTGCCGTCAGTAAGTAAAATTATGCTCTTTGATTTAGCCTTTCCTGAAGTTATGCGGTTAATGGCACTCACCAAACCGTCGCCGATAGCTGTCCCATCATTGAGTTGGCCCATCTCGATCATTCCTATCGCATTGATAAGAGCGGCACGGTCATTAGTAAGAGGCATCAGCGAGAGACTCTCTCCTGCAAAAACCACAAGACCCATATTATCATTTGTTCTCTGACTCACAAATTTTGCTGCCACATCTTTTGCCGCAGCAAAACGTGTCGGTTCAAAGTCACGGGCCGACATACTGCCGGAAATATCAAGGGCAAGCACAATATCAGTACCTTCAATTCTGGAAGTGCGCAAATGATCATGAGTCTGCGGACGAGCCAAAGCAACAATGAGGGCGGCGATTGCCAAAAGTTGCAGCCCAAACGCCACATGCATCGCAACAGTCTTCCATGACACCGGAAGCTTTAACACCGGGGAGATAGAAGAAATACCTAACGAGGGGTTGGCATTGCGATGTTTCCAGACATACCATGCAATTAAAGGTATAAGGATAAGAAGTAGCCAAAGAAGGCCAGGATGTTTAAACATCATTTCTCACCTCCCTTCTTTTTTATTACCTCTGTATTCTCAGGAGTCGGTTTGTCCTCTTGTTTCTCAATGGGCACAGGTTTAGTTTCTTCTATAAACCTTACCGCGTTATCGTAAGCAGCAATATTATCGGCAGGCAGTGGTCGAACCTTTGCAAACTTCACAAAATCTGCCACATTAAGAATCTGACGCATATATTCACGCTTATCCTTCACGTCACTATGGTAAAGATGATCCATAATCTCACGTGAAGTCATCTCCATTGCATTTATGCCAAACCTACGGTCAAGATACACACGCAGGATTTCTGTAAGGTCGGTGAAGTATTCCTTCTCCATTCCCTGTTCCCACAGTTTCTTTTCCTTAAGTTTCCGCAGAGCTGTAATGGCGACCTCATAGGGAGTGGGTTCCGGTTTTTTCGGCAATACTGTGCCTTCTTTCTTATAGCGACGCACGGCCCACCAGGCAGCAATGCCCAATATGATAAGCAACAATATTATCCACCAGAAGTCGGCAAGCCAGTCAGGAACAAAATCAAAAAACTTTGCACCCTCTGGTTCGGCAACCTTGGCAAATCCGGCTATCGGATCATCAGCCGTCACTTTGACAGGCACCACATTAAGTGTCAGAGCATTGGAACGTGCCGAATCGCTTTCTGACACATATACAAATCGGGGGAGCCGATAACTGCCGGAGTCAAAGGCCTGAAGTGGGATCTGATAGTTGATCTGGATGCGTCCTGAGCCTATTTCTATAGTGTCAGCCTTATAAGATGTGCGCAGCTCTATGCTGTCGCCACAAACCCCAACATAACCGACCGCAGGATTGACATCACGAAACATCGGGAAACCACCCGGGTTCCCCTTGTCCTGCACAACTTCCAGAGTAAGTGTGGTCAGCTTTCCCATAAGGAGATTCACAGAGTCTAACCTGGCCGTAACCGTCACCTTTGACTGCACGTGCAGGCTGCATATGCATGTCAGAAGGATCAATATGTATTTTATCCGTTGATTCATTATGATTGAATTTATTCTGCTGAGAGGGTGTCTTTCCAAAGGTAAGTGAAGACATTATCTCCTCACTGAAGTCCTGTTGCGGAAAAGGGCCAACAATGCTTTTACAAAGTCTTCATCCGTCGTGATTGATGCCAGATCCACCCCGCAGCGTCCTACTGTTGTGGAGAGTTTCTGCTGCCTTTCATACCAGGCTTTATCAAACGCTTTTCTGACCCTTGAGGAAGAAGTGTCAATCCAGCGGTCGGCACCTGTCTCCATGTCACGCACCCTCACCAAACCCACATCCGGCAACTTGGCATCACGCTTGTCATACACCTGAATGGCTGCCAAATCGTGTTTGCGGTTGGCTATTGACATACTGGAAAAATAATCATGATTATCTATGAAATCACTCAGAAGGAAAGCCGTGCATCTTTTCTTCAATGCATTGGTCATAAATTTCAGCGCAACATCTATGTTGGTCCCTTTGCTTGTTGGTTGCATGTCAATTATCTCACGGATAATCAGAAGGATATGCTTTTTGCCTTTCTTGGGAGGAATAAATTTTTCTATCCGGTCGCTGAAGAATATAACCCCGACCTTGTCATTATTCTGGATGGAGGAAAAGGCAAGTGTGGCCGCAATCTCCGCAATGACTTCCTTTTTCTGCTCACCGGCCGCCCCGAAATCGCTGCTGCCACTCACATCTATAAGGAGCATCATTGTCAACTCGCGTTCCTCCTCATAAACCTTCACATAAGGTTTATTCTGCCGGGCGGTGACATTCCAGTCTATATCCCTTATGTCATCACCCGGTTGATACTCCCTAACTTCAGAAAATATCACGCCACGCCCTTTGAAAGCAGTGTGATATTCACCCGCAAATATATTTTGACTTAATCCTCGGGTCTTGATTTCTATTTTTCTTACTTTCTGAAGCAGTTCTTTTGCATCCATATTTAATAAATATTCTTAGCGTGAGCACACGCACTTTGATTAGGGCACCACAATCTTATCAAGAATGGCAGTGATTACCTCATCAGCTCCGATATTATTTGCCTCCGCTTCATAGGTAAGGCCAATTCGATGGCGCATCACATCATGACATACAGCCCTGACATCCTCCGGGATCACATATCCCCTGCCCTGGAGGAATGCAAAGGCACGTGATGCAAGCGCAAGGCTTATTGAGGCACGCGGCGAGGCACCATAGGCAATGATACTTGTCAGATCAGGCAGCCCGAACTTAGCCGGTTCGCGTGTGGCAAAGACTATATCAACTATGTAATTTTCAATCTTCTCATCAATATATATCTTCTCCACAATCTTCTGCACTTCAAGGATCTCCTCCGGCCTGACCACAGGACGCACCGGCTCAAGGGCGCCGTGAATATTCTGGCGTATGATTGCTTTCTCCTCTTCCTTATTTGGATAACCGATCACAACTTTCAAAAGGAAACGGTCAGTCTGGGCCTCAGGAAGCGGGTAGGTGCCTTCCTGCTCAATCGGGTTTTGGGTAGCCATGACAAGGAAAGGCTTGTCCAGTGGGAAAGTCTCGTCACCGATAGTCACCTGACGCTCCTGCATTGCCTCAAGCAGTGCACTCTGCACTTTTGCGGGGGCACGGTTAATTTCATCTGCAAGCACGAAATTAGCAAAAATCGGTCCTTTCTTTACTTCAAAACTCTCCTTCTTGATGCTGTAAATCAGGGTGCCTATTACATCGGCCGGAAGAAGGTCAGGTGTAAACTGAATACGGCTGTATTTAGCATCAACAAGACTTGCAAGTGTCTTTATAGCGAGCGTCTTAGCAAGACCAGGCACACCTTCAAGCAAAACATGACCATTGCAGAGAAGAGCAATGAGTAATGAGTCAACAAGATGTTTCTGGCCAACAATCCGGCGGTCCATACCGCTCCTAATCATGCTCAAGAAGCTGCTTTTTGAAGCAATCAGATCGTTTAACTCTCTGATATTCACTGTTTCATTCATATATTGGGAATATGATTTTTATTATTTTTAAGTGGATAATGTTTTCAAAGTGCAAAAGTAGCACTTATTAACTTAAAATGTCACATAATCAGTGTTAAATAATCTTCAACAAGTTTTAAAGCTTATTAATTTTTATCATTAAAAGCATTCCACCCCTGGGCTTTGAGAGGAATTTCAGCTCCATCACGCGACACGAGTGCACATCCCAATTCCGGTTTTGTGACATATCCTATCATATTTACCCCTTTCAGCTTCTCTATCTTCTCATGGTCGGTGATAGGCACAGTAAACAGTAACTCATAGTCCTCTCCCCCATTCATCGCTGCGGTGACCAGATTCATGTTAAATTCCTCTGCCATAAGAGCCGTTTGATAATCAATAGGGATTTTATCCTCATATATGCGGCAGCCCGTGTCTGACTCCTTGCATATATGTAAGATCTCCGATGACAAGCCATCGCTTACATCAATCATTGAAGTAGGATGTATGCCTTCCTTGCGCAAAAGTTCAACAATATCACGCCTTGCCTCCGGCTTTAACTGGCGCTCAAGTATGTATTCCTTTCCTGCAAAATCAGGTTGGAAATCTTTCTGTCCGGCTGCAACCCTGTTTTCTCTTTCAAGGAGTTGCAATCCCATGAAGGCAGCGCCCAGATTACCACTTACGCATATTATGTCTGTGGGCTTCGCGCCTGAACGTGTCACCACATCCTCAGCATTTGCCTCCCCAAGACATGTGATGCTTATTACGAGACCCGTGACAGATGCACTGGTATCCCCACCTACCATATCAACTCCATATATCTCGCAAGCAAGCCTTATACCTGAGTAGAGTTCCTCAAGATGTTCTACCGTAAAACGGCTTGATACACCTATACTCACTGTTATCTGTTTTGGTGTACCGTTCATGGCATATATGTCGCTGAAATTTACGATTGCCGCCTTGTATCCAAGGTGCTTCAATGGCACATACCTAAGATCAAAATGTATTCCCTCCAGCAGTAAGTCAGTGGTAACAAGCACATCCTTACTGCCAAAGTTCATTATGGCTGCATCGTCTCCAACTCCTTTTTTCGTCTGTACGTTCTTCAGCGGAAAATCTTTTGTCAGTCGGTCAATGAGTCCGAATTCTCCGAGATCTGATATTTCAGTCTGATTTTCATTCATAGTATATGTCTGATTAATTATCAACATTAAGCCGGACCGGGTTAAATCCAAGTCCGGCCTAATTATCATCATTTTTATTTATCCGAGTCTTTCAAGCATTCCCTTAATTATCCGGGTCATTACAGGCTGGGCTTTTATTGCCGCTTTCTGCACCTCTTCATGGGTTGGCACCTCTGTAACGTCTTTACCGCCAAGATCTGTGATGACTGAGACTCCAAACACAGTCATCCCGGCATGGTTTGCCACGATAACTTCAGGCACTGTAGACATCCCCACCGCATCACCTCCTATGATACGGAAATACTCATATTCCGCCGGAGTCTCAAAAGTTGGACCGGGGGTGCCCACATATACCCCTTCCATAAGACGTATGCCCTCTTCTCGGGCAATATCATTAGCCATCCCTATCAGACCCTTGCTGTAAGCCTCGGTCATGGCCGGGAAACGGGGGCCGAGTTCATCATAATTCTTGCCACGCAGTGGATTCTCCGGGAACAAATTGATTTGATCAGTGATTATCATCACATCGCCTACTTTGAATTCCTTGTTCATCCCCCCAGCAGCATTGCTGACAAATAGTGTCTTGACACCGAGTTTGCTCATTACTCTTACAGGGAATGTCACTTGTTTCATGTCATACCCCTCATAGTAATGGAAACGGCCTTGCATGGCCATAATATATTTTCCGCCAAGTTTACCAAAAATAAGCTTTCCACTATGTCCCTCCACAGTTGACACCGGGAAGTTAGGAATATCCCTATACTCTAACTCTTTGCTTATCTCAATATGATTTACGAGGTCGCCCAGACCGGTGCCGAGAATCACGGCAGTGTCAGGAGCAGTGCCAATTTTATTCAAAATATAGGCAGTTGTCTCATTAATCTTTTCTAACATTGATTTTTCCATATTTTCTAAATTTGGGCTATTTTTAGAACACACAGCTACATATGTTTGTTCTCGCCGGGTTAGTTCGGCGAATCGTTTTGGAGTGGATGGTCCAACTTGGCACCGGACTTCAGCTCTTCAATGAAATCTTTATCATCAAGCACATTAATCATCTTCACACTTATAGGCAGATAGAATGTAAAGGGCTTGAGTTTCTTTGGGAAATAAGGATTATGCATCAGCCGGACAGCATCTTTCTCTGTAGTCACGATTATCTTCCTCTCCCCGGACATATTTTTAAATCTCTCAGTAATTTCCTGAATATCAGCCCTACTGAAATTCCGATGGTCTGGGAAATGATCCACTTTCACCTTAAAAGGAAAATTCCTGAAGTGTCTGACAAAATAATGGGGATGGGCAATCCCGGTCAGCAGCATAACAGAATCATCGGCACTAAGGGAAGACAGACTGACGTGATAAAGGGCTTCATCTGCGAAAACCGGCTGGAGCTGGCCATACTCATAGCGAGAGAAGAACAGCTTCTGAAACTTCATAAGGTCGAGATCCTTCGTGGCGATCCTGAAATTAATGGGCATAAGATCATCAGGACATTTTGTCACAACCACCATATCGGCTCTGTTGACCTGCATCGGACTTTCACGTAATCTCCCAAGAGGAAGAAGTTTATCCCTGTAAAACGGACGGTTATAATCAGTCAGCAATACATTTAACTGAGGTTTTACCCACCTGTGTTGGAATGAGTCATCAAGCACTATAAGTTGAAGATTCGGAAACAGTCTCATCAACTCCACAATGCCTTTCCTTCTGTTTTCGCAGACAGCCACCTGAATTTTGTCGCCATACTTCTTATAAATCTGAAAAGGCTCATCACCAATTGAGTCAGGGGTGCTATTCACGTTAGCCAACACAAACCCTCTGGTCTTGCGTTTATAACCCCGACTCAGCACAGCCACATTGTAATCTTTTGACAGCTGACTGACTATGTATTCCACATGAGGAGTCTTGCCGGTGCCTCCAACTGTGATATTGCCGACCCCTATCACGGGAATTTTAAATTCCTCTTCCTTGAAGACCTTAGAATCGAAAAGCCAGTTCCTAACTCCCATCACCGCGCCATATATCCATGACAACGGGGTAAGAGCATACACCATCATTTTATCTTTAGCAGAACTATTCACGGCTTTCCTTGAATTAACACACCATTATTAGAATGATGCATAGGGTTAATAAATAATATTCAGTTAATCGATCTTGAGTCAGCAAATCTGACATCCATAGCAGGCATGCGCGCCTGGACAGGTTTCTGTCGGAAAATATTGAGGGCAAATTTAATTATCATATCCTCATAATTTCCCTTCAGAGCATCAATAAGGGCATTCTTACCTTTCAGTCCTTCCAGTTCCGGAATCATGTCCCATACGGTTGACTCGATTGTAGGATAAAGTGCCACCTCATACTTACTCCTCACATTTGCCTGGTCAGCAACCCATTCAATCGCATCATGCAAGTTGCCTATCTGATCGACCAGACCTATCTCATTGGCTTTGGCGGCGCTCCACACTCTTCCCTCACCTATCTGACGCACTCTCTCTACCGACAGGTCACGGCCTTTGGCTACCCTATTGATGAATTTGTCATAACCCATTTCCACAAATGTCTGCATCGCGGCAAGCTGACGTTCATTCATAGGATAATACAAAGATGGGAAATTCGCTTCCGGATTAGTTGAGACAGTTTGTGGATGGACACCGATTTTATGTGCCAATTCTGAACCATTCGGAATAAGTCCGAATATACCGATAGATCCGGTTATGGTCAACTCATTGGCAAATATCCTGTCGGCACAACATGAAATCCAGTAGCCTCCGGAAGCAGCGTAGTCACCCATTGAGACAGCAAGTGGTTTGCCGGTAGACTTAAAATAGTCTAATGCCTCACCAATCTGTTCACTTCCAAACACTGCTCCTCCCGGTGAGTTAACTCTCAGAACCATGCCTTTGATCTTGTCGTCTTCAGCAAGTTTGGTAATGACTGGAACCAGTCGTTCATAGTTAATGGTCGAAGCACCACCTCCATCAACTATCTCTCCAGTAGCATATACCACAGCCACCTGATTCTTAGCGCCGTAAGCTTCTCCCCAGTTCGATTGACCCACAAGAAGTGACGGCGAGACAAAATTCAGCTTCTCTTTCTTTGTACCCAGCATTTTGGCGATTATGCCATCCATGCTACGCTCATATACCAATCGGTCAACTAATCCGCTTTTCAGATCTTCTTGCGCCGGTTGAAGGAAGATGAAATCACGACTCACCAGCGAGTCAATCTTATCTTCAGATAATTTCTTTCTTGAAGATGCGATTCCGGCCCTGATGTCCTGCCACATATACCCGTAAAGTGTGTCAAGCTGTGCCCTTGCCGGCTCACTCATTTCATTCATTATGAAAGGTTCCACAGCAGATTTGAATGTGCCGACTTTGACAACCTGAAAAGTGACGCCAAGCTTATCAAAGAGATCTTTCATATAAAGATTTGTGCCTCCAATGCCCTGAAGAACCACCTTACCCGCAGGATTAAGGAAAAGGCTGTCTGCCACAGAGGCTACATAATAGTCGCCCATCGAATAGTCATCGCTATATGCAATCACTTTTTTTCCATTCTTCTTAAACTCTTTAATTGAGTTACGCAAAGCGTTCAATGTGGCTGGAGAAGCTGCCACGCCATTACATTTCAGATAAATGGCACTAATGTTTTTATTGGCGGCTGCCTCCCTTATAGCTATCTGCAATGACGATAAAGTCTGCGGACGCGACACATCCCCCTTTAGAAGAGACATGTAGTCAAGGTCAAGAGGAACCTCCCTCTCTTCTATCACTCCCTCGAGGTCAATGGTAAGCACACTCCCCTTGGAGATGGATACAGAGGCCGAACCGGACGCACCCAAGGATGCCACTATGCCGATGCATACCAGAACAGCAACCACTCCAAAAAGGACAATTGCGATCCACGCTCCAACAAAGGAGGAAACCACATTCAAGAAAAATTTCTTTAACATTATATCGTTATTATACTTTTATGAATAAAATCTTTTCTTAGTCTCGAAATAAAAGAAGTCCGCGTAAGACCTACAAGGAAGCTATGACACCCTTTATTTCTTCAGCCAGAAGATCAGCCTTCTCCATTGTTTCAGCCTCACTATAAATGCGGATTATAGGCTCGGTGTTTGACTTGCGCAGATGCACCCAACAGTCCGGAAAATCAATCTTCACACCATCTATGTCAGTAATCGTCTCATTCGCGAATTTCTGCTTCACAGCCTCCAGAATAGCGTCTACATCTATATCGGGAGTAAGCTGAATCTTGTTCTTCGCTATGGCATAGCGAGGATAACCGGCCTTAAGTTCACTTACCTTTTTACCTTCCTTGGCAAGCAAGGTCAAGAACAGAGCCACCCCGACCAGTGCGTCACGACCATAATGGAGCTCCGGATAGATCACTCCACCATTGCCCTCACCACCAATCACCGCACCTGTCTCTTTCATCTTTGCAACCACATTTACTTCGCCCACTGCGGCAGCCGAATATGTGCAACCATGTTTTTCAGTCACGTCACGCAATGCCCGGGAACTGCTCAGGTTAGAAACAGTAGAACCCGGCGTTTTGGAAAGAACATAGTCGGCAACCGAGACAAGCGTATATTCCTCTACAAACATTTCACCATTTTCCATAACAATGGCAAGACGGTCAACATCAGGATCAACCACAAACCCTACATCGGCTCTCCCCTCCTTCATAAGATCTGAAATCTGAGTGAGATTCTCCGGAATAGGTTCCGGAGTATGGGCAAACTTACCGTTAGCCTCACAGTTAAGCTCAATCACATTTCTGACTCCCAATTGGCGAAGAAGCTCTGGAATAACTATACCTCCCACCGAATTGACGGCATCAACCGCCACAGTGAAATCTGCCTTAGCGATTGCCTCACAGTCAACCAAAGGAAGACGTTTTACCATCTCAATATGGCGCATTGCCCACGTCTCGTCTTTCATTTCCTTGCCGAGATTAAAAACTTCTGAAAACCTGAAATCTTCTTTCTCAGCTATGGCAATAACTTCCTTTCCTTCAGAATCATTAAGAAACTCTCCCTTATTATTTAGGAGTTTCAAGGCATTCCATTGCACAGGGTTATGGCTTGCAGTAATTATAATGCCCCCGTCTGCACCAAGGCCGGTGACTGCAACTTCTGTGGTGGGTGTGGTGGCAAGTCCTATGTTTACCACATCAAAACCCATAGACATGAGGGTGCCTACCACTAGATGGCTGACCATATTTCCCGACAGGCGTGCATCCCTACCTACGACAACTTTTTTTGCGTTTGCATCATGACGGCGTAAAAACTCAGCATAAGCCGCTGTAAACCTTACTATATCTACACCTCCAAGCCCGTCGCCTGACATGCCACCTATAGTGCCGCGAATTCCAGAAATTGATTTTATTAATGACATATTATGTTTTTCCTTGATTATTGACTTTGGTTAGTTGCAAAAACTCCGGAGACTGATCAGTATTCCGGTTTAAAATAACGAAGATTTATCAGATAAGGCACGCATGAGGTCTGATCTGCCTGAAAACCATAATAACTTCTCAAGACAAGATTAACCTCGCTGTTATATCCGAAAAACTTTAGTGGCATCTGAATGCCGGTGCCCCACTGAGTGGAAGAAGTAAGATAATTGTTCTCATACACAAAACGTGTATAATTTGTACCAGTGGTTACTTCGCTGGAAAGATCATTGGTGTTACCTTTCCACACCGGATCTTCTCCACGATAAAGGGCATTCAGGTCAAGGCGGTTAAATCTGAAATACACCACATCACCGCTCTTCACCCTATCATCCGGATCTCCCTTTGAGATGACCTGCATATATACGTAGCCGTCTTCATCCAGTTTATAAAATGGAGCGTCTTCTCCCGTTATGAATGAGATGGAATCAGCAGGTATCTCAAGTTCCACTTTCTGTGACGCCAGATACCAGTTTACCGCCTCCTCCTCATCGCGGAGCAGTTCCGAGTAGCTCTGTGTCTTGCTGCATGAGGTGGAGCCTATGGCCAAATATGCAGCAAGCACTAATGCTAACGTTCCTTTGAATATTTTGTTTGTCTTTATCATTCTTCTTGTGTTAAATGTGTGCTGCTCAAAAGAAGGCAGGCATATGTTTTAAATATCACTGAGTTTCGGACCTCCCTTAGGAAGATATTTGTCGAAATTCCCCATTGATTCAATCAATCGCTTCCGGCAATCGTCAAGTGAGCCGTAAAACTCACCTCCTGCTGCCTGAAGGTGGCCGCCGCCACCATAAAGCTGTTTACATATCTCCGACACCGGGAATCCGTAGTTGCTGCGGGCAGAGACCTTAACGCAATCTGAATCCTCACGCATAAAAATGCTATAGACCATTCCTTTAATCTCCAGCGGTCGGTTGACAAGCCCCTCCGTGTCGCCTCTTTCATAATGAAAACGGTCAAGATCCTCTTTTGATAGAGTGATCAGAGCGGCCCTATGTGAAGGGAAAACCTCAAGACGCTCACTGATGGCATAAGCTTCCAGCTTCAATCCCCAGTAGCTTCTGGTGTTAAGCGCCTCTTTCACTATCTTCTCCTTATCCACCCCTTTCTCAAGCAACCTCATCAATATCTCATAGAGATCATGATGCTGGCAATTAACAGTGAAATTGCGGGTGTCAGTTATTATTCCTGTTAGAAGACAGGTGGCACAGTCAAGGTTTACCTCCCCATAATATCCCATTGCTGCTATCAGACGGAAAACAAGTTCACACGTTGACGACATGTCAGGATACGATATCATGAGATCTGCAAAGCAATCCGGTTCGCGATGATGGTCAATAAGGACTTTTCTACTGTGGGCTCCCTGAATCAGCGGGGCAAGGGCATCCTGACGTGAAGGAGTGTTGAAATCACAGCATATGATCAGATCAGCTTCCCCGACAGTCTTCTCACAAAATTCAGCATGACAGGTATAGACGCCTATATCCTTAAATCCCGGAAGAAACGACAGGCTTGACGGAGCCTTGTCAGGCACAATGACTGTCACTTCCTTACCCAATGCCGACAGCAGATGCCACAGTCCAAGTGTGCTTCCAATGGCATCCCCGTCAGGACGGACATGACATGTAAGCACTATCTTCTCCGACTCCTCTATCAGCCGACGCAATTCCTTTGCTTTCTCAGAATCTATAAGTTTATCCATTCCACAATGTGTTTGAACCGGAAGATCTACCCCCGGAAAACTATGGTTTTATTGTGAGGGTTAAAATTCAAGCCACAAAGATACAAATTATCTCGGAAATTTAGGCTATCTTTGCAGTCAAATTTAGTTAATTAATGCGCTCTCATTTTCTTCTGCATGTTCTTAAGAAGCGAAGCGCAATTAAAAAGCAACTGCCATGCATTCATATGAAGATAAGAAAGATGCTTTCGCACGTTTTCTCGAAGTGCTTGACACTCTGAGAGTAAAATGTCCCTGGGACGCAAAACAGACCTATGAGTCACTGCGTCCTAACACGGTTGAGGAAGTCTATGAACTTGCCGATGCCCTGATGTCGGAAGATGTCGCCAATATACGCAAGGAATTAGGCGATGTGCTGCTTCATGTGGCTTTTTATTCGAAAATCGCATCAGAAAAAGGTGATTTCGATATAGCTGACGTATGCAATTCCCTCACTGATAAACTTATCTTCCGTCATCCCCATATCTATGGCAATCTACATGCCGACTCTGCTGAACAGGTTGCACAGAACTGGGAGGAGATAAAGCTGAAAGAAAAAGGAGGCAACAAGACAGTTCTTGCCGGTGTGCCTTCCGCCCTTCCGGCCCTCATAAAGGCTAACAGAATCCAGGAGAAGGCAGCCAATGTCGGATTTGACTGGGAAGAACCCTCACAGGTGTGGGAAAAAGTGAAAGAGGAAACCCGCGAAGTAGAGGCGGAAATCGCCAAAGGCAATAAAGATGCTCTTGAGGAAGAATTCGGCGATCTGTTGTTTGCTATTGTGAATGCCGCCCGGCTATATGGTGTCAATCCGGAAAACGCTCTTGAACGCACCAACAGGAAATTCATCTCACGTTTCAATTATCTGGAAAGCGAAGCCAGACAACTTGGCAAATCACTGAAAGAAATGACCCTTGCTGAGATGGACACTCTGTGGAATGAGGCAAAAGCCAACGAACATCCGCAATCCGCAACTGAGAAATGATACTTTGCATCACGGAGAAACCAAGCGTAGGGCGTGACATTGCGCGTATTCTTGGAGCCAATACGCGACGCGACGGCTATCTGGAAGGCAACGGTTATTGCGTGACCTGGACTTTCGGGCATCTTTGCTGCCTCAAGGAACCTGCCGACTATTCCAAAGCATGGAAATCCTGGTCGCTTTCTTCCCTTCCAATGATCCCGCCACGCTTCGGGATAAAACTGATTGACGTTGATTCTTACAAACACCAGTTTGAGACCATCAAGAATCTTATCCTACAATGCGACGAGATTATCAACTGTGGAGATGCAGGCCAGGAAGGAGAACTCATTCAGAGGTGGGTCATGCAGAAAGCCGGATGTCAGAAACCCGTAAAACGTCTGTGGATCAGCTCCCTCACTGACGAGGCTATAAAAGAAGGGCTGGAAAACCTACGTCCTCAAAAAGACCTTGAACCCCTCTATATAGCCGGACTTTGCCGGGCAATCGGCGACTGGGTGCTTGGCATCAATGCCACGCGGCTTTATTCCCTCAAATATGGCATTCAGGGGCAGGTGCTATCCATAGGAAGAGTTCAGACTCCCACACTTGCCCTCGTAGTCAGCCGACAGCTTGAGATAGTAAATTTCAAGCCTACTGACTATTGGGAATTGAAGACATTATATCGTGACACGCTTTTCTCTGCCACCGGCAAGAACTTTGACAGTGAGGAAAAAGGAAAGGAAATAGTAGATAAAATCAAGCATCTTCCTCTCACCGTGACAGATGTGGCTAAGAAAAACGGCAAAGAGGCCCCTCCCCGACTCTTTGACCTCACCTCGCTGCAGGTGGAGTGCAACAAGAAGCTAAACTTAGGTGCCGACGAGACTCTCAAGACCATTCAGAGTCTGTATGAGAAAAAGGTCACCACCTATCCTCGTGTCGATACCACCTACCTTACTGATGACGTTTATCCAAAATGTGGTTCTATCCTCAATTCCCTTAAGGATTATCAGTCACTCATGGTTCCTATACGCGGCCAAAAGCTAAGGAAAAGCAAGAAGGTGTTTGATAATTCAAAGGTAACCGACCATCATGCCATAATCCCCACCGGACAACCGCTGCCGGGCAATCTTACAAAAGCAGAAAGAGACGTATTCAATCTGATTGCGTTGCGTTTCATAGCTGCATTCTTTCCCGACTGTTCGTTTGAACAGACAGTGGTTAATGCTAAGGTGGATAAGATTCCTTTCAAGGCCACCGGAAAAGTCATCACCGATCCCGGATGGAAAACTGTATATGCCGGTGAGAAAAAAGAGGAAGACGCCGACAAAACCTCTGAAGATGACAATGCGGTGCTTCCGGTGTTTGTAAAAGGTGAATCAGGGCCTCACAGTCCTAAACTCGTGAAGAAGACCACCCAACCTCCAAAATATTACACCGAGGGTACCCTGCTGAAGGCAATGGAGACAGCCGGAGCATCTGTTGACGATGAGGATCTGCGTGAGGCGCTTAAAGCGAACGGAATCGGACGCCCTTCCACACGTGCATCTATTATTGAGATCCTCTATAAACGCGGCTATATCATTAAGGAGAGGAAGTCACTGCGTGCCACTCCCGCCGCTATCGAGCTCATATCCCTCATCAAAGAGGAATTGCTCAAAAGCGCAAAACTTACTGGAATCTGGGAAGGAAAGCTGCGTATGATTGAGCATCAGGAATATAGCGCAAGTGAGTTTATCGATCAGATAAAACAACTGATTTCTGAAATAACACTATCAGTGATGCGCGACAGTTCCAACCGGAGGATAATAGCTGATCAGACATCAGCTTTGCCTGCGGCAGAGGGAAAGGATACCAAACCGGCTAAGAAAACCAAATCATCAGCAAAGAAAAATAAAGATAAAAAAGAATAGCCGTCATGATTGTCTGTCAGCTTTCCACCAATCTATTGGTTCAATATATTCTTGTAGGCCTGATTATTGTGGCTGCTATCTTCTGGACAGTCCGTAAGATAATCTCCGGCCGAAAAAAAGGAAATCCGGGATGTTTCGGATGTGCTTTGGCAGACTCTTGCGCTAAACGCACGCCAACCATATCCTGCTGCGATAATGTTTCACCTGATAAAAACCATCATCACCATGAAGACAATAAAAATATGGAATAACAACGCCTCCGATCGTCAGCTCGATCAGATATGTAATATGCTTCAGAACGGAGAAATCATGATTATCCCGACTGACACCCTTTACGGCATAGCCTGCGATGCGCTTAACCCAAAGGCAATAGAGAGGGTATGTAAACTGAAGGGTATAAATCCTGAAAAATCCAATCTCTCCATTATCTGCTCTGACATTTCTATGGCGTCAGATTATTCGCGTTTTGACAATAAGGCTTTCCAACTTCTAAAGGATAACACACCCGGACCTTTCACCTTCCTGTTTAAGTCTGCTCCCTCTCTGCCCAAGGCTTTCAAGGGGAGGAAAACTGTTGGAGTGAGGATCCCTGACAATAAACTTTGTCTCGACCTGGTCACAAGACTTGGCCATCCTATCATGACCACTTCCATTGAATATGCCGATGAGGATTATGCACGTAACCCCGACCTGATTGCAGAGGCATATGAAGGGAAAGCTGATTTCATTCTTTCCGGAGAAGATGGTGACACCGAACCTTCCACAATCATCGATTGCACCGGTAGCGAACCGGAGGTGATCCGTCAGGGAAAAGGTGATTTGGATGTTTTTTGAATTTCTTTGAAAGTTATTTTTATCAACTGTTGTGATTATGGAATTATTTCCGTAATTTTGCAGTGATTCAGACCGGGAGGCAAGACTTTGCAGTGGCCGTCCGGCAGCGAGTAGGGATTCAACCTTATGACCTGAAAACTTAGCAATAATATATAACCAATTAACATTAATAAGTTATGTCAAAAGTAACAGTTGTGGGCGCCGGTAACGTAGGCGCAACAGCAGCGAATGTTATCGCTCTGCGCGAAGTGGCAGACGAAGTTGTAATGATCGACATCAAGGAAGGTGTGTCTGAAGGCAAGGCCATGGACATGATGCAGACTGCAAACCTTCTCGATATGAACACACGCATCAGCGGCGTGACCAACAACTATGAGGCAACAAAAGACAGCGACGTTGTTGTCATCACTTCAGGCATTCCCCGTAAGCCGGGCATGACTCGTGAGGAGCTTATCGGCGTTAACGCCGGCATCGTAAAGCAGGTTACTGAGAGCGTTCTCGCTTACAGCCCCAATGCTGTTATCGTATGCGTTTCCAACCCGATGGACACCATGACCTATCTTATCCATAAGATTTCCGGTCTTCCCAAAAACCGCATCATCGGTATGGGTGGCGCTCTTGACAGCAGCCGTTTCAAATATTATCTGAGCAAAGCTCTCAACGCTAATCCCAATGAGGTTGAAGGTTTCGTAATTGGTGGTCATGGCGACACTACTATGATTCCTATGAAGCGTTTCGCTACTCTTCGCGGTGTGCCCGTAAATGAGTTCATTTCTGAGGAGGTTCTTGACAAGGTGGCTGCTGATACAATGGTTGGTGGTGCTACTCTCACTAAGCTTCTCGGCACATCTGCATGGTATGCTCCCGGTGCTGCTACAGCTGAGGTTGTTGAAGCTGTTATCCACG
>CAZQSD010000020.1:0-28692 GCA_964595885.1 uncultured Sangeribacter sp. | reverse complement strand
TATTTATACTTCTCATTATAGTGCCGTTTCACGTGCACTCCGCCCTGACCCATAGAGGGGAAACACTGGTCAGGGAATGTGAGAATGCCATCTCATCCAGACAATATAAGCTTCTGGAAAAGAAGGCTGATGAACTGCGCCGTCTTGGCCGCAGTCAAAACAATCATGAGGAGGAAGTGACAGGCGATGCACTGCGTCTGCACGCATTAATCAGCGTGCGTGACACTACCGACTTTACCCCCTCCATAGAAGCTCTTATAAAAGAGCTACCATCTCTTAAGGAAGGTAATCCCCAAAGCTACATGATTGTCTCCCGCACTATCTCCTCATACTACCAACGCATAATCAACGACTACTCCCAAGCCCTGCATTATGCCTCCGAACAACTTGAAACTTCCCGCAAGCTGAATGACAAAAATGCAGAGGCAACCGCCCTCTCCGCAATTGCCAGCATCTATTTCCAAAAGCAGGATTCATCAGGATGGCAGTATGCCCTGCAGGCATATGAACTCGCCAAAGAGACCAATGACCTCTCCACCCGCTACATCACGGCCTGTAATATGGCAAACTACCTGTTTAACAATTTCAAGTTTGACGAGGCCCTGAAATATCTTAAAGAGGGCGAGGGTTTTGCCGAGCGGGCCAGACTCGACTCCGAAAAAAGCTACCTCAATTCTTTCATGGGCGATATATATAAAGGTCTCGGTAAACCAGAACAAGCCGAAAAATTCTATATTCTAAGCATGAAAGACTATCCGGGCACTTCACATTATGACCAAGTCTACTCACGCCTGTGTTATGCGATGTTTCTGCTTCAGCACAACCGTCTCAACGAATCATTGAAGCTCCTTAATGACGTAAGCGAAATGGCTCACAAATATAAGGTGACAATCTTTGAGAAAGAGATCTATGCATTTATGTCGCAGATATATGAGCAACAGGGGGATTTTGCCAAGAGCCTGGAGTATTATAAGAAATATACCGAGGTCTCGCTCAATCTCTTCTCCGAGCAAAAAGAGCGTGAGTTTGCTATTCTTGACCTGCGTAACAAGGTGAGCGAAGAAGAACGTAAAAATGCAAGCCAGAGTCTCGAAATCCTTAAGCGCGGACGCACCATAATCATTCTCATAGCTATAGGTGTGGTCTTTCTCGTGATCTGCATAGCCGGATTTATATATCATCGGCGTAAGGTGGCTGATTACAATGAGACCATTGCACGCTATCTGGAAAATATGCGCAATGAGAAACTTCTGCGTGAACAGCTTGAGCAAGCCACCGCACAGGCCCAGCAACGTGACCGCAGCCGCCCTTCGGGAGGACTTAACGATGAAAAATCAAATCAGCTTTATCAGACGCTCGAAAAACTGATGAATGAAGGCTTATATCGCGACAGCTCCCTGTCACTCGATAAGGCCGCCGGCCTTCTATCCACCAACCGCACCTACCTATCTCAAGTGGTCAACGAGCATTCCGGGAAGTCATTCTCGGCCTATGTCAGCGAATATCGACTCAATGAAGCGGTAGTGCTTCTTTCTGACCCCAACAATACAGACTCATTGAAAAACATCGGTTCAAAAGTGGGATTTACATCCCCATCCACCTTTTATACACTCTTCCGGCAACGGGTCGGAGTGTCGCCATCAGTATTTCGGGAAAATATCAAAAATATAGAGAATGGCATTCGGAATCAACAAAATGACATTCAAGATTAACAATTGACGATTTAAACGGTCTTTTATTTGGCAGAATACTTTTTTAGCTATAATTTTGGGCAACAAATTAACCGGACTCCTGTCCATTAAACTTTAACACTAACCCATTAAGCAATGAGAAAGTCTACATTTCTTCTCACAGGTCTGATTGGCTTCTCTTCACTGGCCCTCGCAGTGGTGCCTGAAGTGATTGAGCTTCCCGCCAATTTCGACGCATGGAACTTGAATTTCAAGCTCCCCTTGGAAAAACTTCGTGCTCCGGAAAATGCAACTCCGGCCATAGCTCCTGCCGCCAAGCCATCAAAGATGCGCACAATCTTAAAGGAAGGCACTGATACAAAAGAATACTTCGTGGCAGCCCAGAAATACCACAAGAGTTACACTTTCTGCTACGAAGGTGGCGACATCGTTACCTATCCCATCGACATCAAGGTTGATGGTGACCAAGTGACAATCAGCAAACTCTTCAATCTTGAGGCGCAGTCTACAGAATGGTCAGTTGGTGTAGACTATGACATCACGGGCACATATGATGCGGCCACCGCGACAATAACTATCCCCACTTCCTCTAACTTTGAATATGCCACTATCGCCGGCACAATTGGCACCTACTATACAGCAGTGCTCGCATGTGGCGAAGTGACTGAGGATGGCAAGATGGCTCCCGCTGATCAACTCGTATTTAATGTAATCGGCGACTTCGAAGCTATCACTACCGACACATCGTTCGGTATCATGAACTATACCAACGATGGTTCCACAATGTATGGTGCCCAGACACTCTATCGCGGTTTCTATGCTGCCCTTCCTTCCGATGAGCCGAAGCTCGTAGCATTCAATGATAACTATGTTTTTGACGACTCTTTCGTAGGCCAGGGTGCAACCGGCACTTTCTCCGTTGTAAATGTCAGCGATGCAGAGGTGGATTTCTTCGTTGAATGTGACTCTGACGGCGACTCTTTCAGTGTTGATCCGGAAGTGGGTGTTATCCCGGCCCGCACAGCACAGGAATTTACCGTCAAGTTCCTTCCCCAGGAAGTCGGTGAATTTGAGGGCATGGTGACAGTCAACTATGAGGGTCTTAACACTACTCCTACTCCTATCGACATCCTCTATCAGGCTACCGCCATACCAACCCCTGACTATTCAGGCGCTGTGAAGAGCGGTGACTTTACCTTCACTACCAATATCGAATTCCCCTTCGAGATGACCACTCTTGAAGACGGCACACCGGTGGCACGCTCCACTGTCAACGGCCAGTATGGCACGTCCATGCTCACCGTAGAGTTCGAAGTGCCCGCTGACAACATTGGTGTCTTCGCATGGAAAGGCGAAAGCGTGAACGCAAGCGTCGAGACAGGCTACTGGTATCAGAACGCCGGTGGATATTTCATTGACGATGCTGCTGAGCCGGCTGCTAAATGGCAGAGCAACGTGTCAGATGACATTGCTGACGCAATCGAGTTTGCTCCCGGCAAGCACTCCGTGCGCTTCCAGTATGAGGGTCTCTATTATTCAGGCAATGAGAGAAACGGTCTCTACGTTTATGACCTTGAACTCACCAACAACCTCGCTGATGCTGACGCAGTGGTTGTCGAGACTCCTGAGGTTAATTTTGGCAACTTCATGATCAAAGACGAAAACGGTGTTGAAGGTCAGGCAACAATTGTCATCCGCAACAAGGGTCTCAATCCGCTTAGCGTAACCAACGTTTCTTCTTCCTCCGAGAATTTCGTAGCCACTAAGCCTTCTTCACAGGCCGGTCTGCTTGAGACAATCGAAATCCCCGTGATGCTTCGTGCCTCCGAAGCCGGCACATATGAAGCTGAAATGACCATCGAGACAACTGCAGGCAACGTGACTGCCAAGGTTAAAGCTCTCGTTCGCAAGATGGCTGATTTCTCAAGCATCGTGACTGAGGGTGCTGAATGCATCACACTTTTCTCTACCGATGATTCGTTCCCATTTGAGGTTGAGAACGGCGTGGCTTACAATGCTAATTCAGGTGAGGCCGATGATGCCTACACAACCTCATGGTTCCAGATTGACTTTACAATCCCTGACGGCAAGGTTGGTTACCTCTATTGGGATGGCACACTCTACGGTTCTTGTCCCGATCCTGAAAATGCATATTGGGTTGGCGACCAGGCTACCATTTCCATCACTCATCCCATGCAATCAGGCACAGGAAGCGTTTACCCCAATGAGACAGATGCAAGCCAGAATAAATTCGCTTCTGACGAATTCTGGGCTCCCTACTTGACAAGCGTACCGGGCGACCACTCAATCCGCTTCGCTTATGTAAAGAACGGTGACGGAATTATCTCTGAGAAAGACCGTCTTGAGATCTCCAATTTCCGCATTGTTCTTGAAGACTTCGAGGAATTTGCTGTAGAGGCCGATCGCACTGAAGTTGAGTTCGAACCTATCTATATTGGCGACAACCGTTATCTCACGACAACTCTCAACCTGAAGAACACCGGTAGCAATCCGATGACTGTTGAAGACGTAACTGCCGATCATCCTTTCTATGGCGTCATCCCGGAGAACCCATATCCGATCCAGTGGAATAATACCGTTCAGGTAGGCATCTGGTTCTATCCTTCCGAGGAGGGCGAGTTTGAAGGCACAATCACCTTCAAGACCACAAGTGGCGATGTTGAAGTACACTGCTATGGCTCAACTAAGGAAGGCGAGGGTATAATCCTTATCGGTGATGTTGAGAATGAAGGATATGACTGGGGAGGATATGACGCTGACGGCGATGGCGATGGATGGAACCTCGGTTATAATCTATGGGGTCTGAATCCGGAATGGGTACACGAAGGTAATGAATGCTTCGGTTCTACATCTTACAACTACTATCAGGGTGCTATCGAACCTGACAACTGGTTGTTCTCTCCGGTGGTTTATATTCCTGAAGACGGTGCAATACTCCGTTGGTACGCTGCTTCTCACCACCACGAGCGCTATGCAGAACACTACAGCGTCTACATCGCAACTCCCGATGAGATCGAAAATCCTAAGAATCTTGCTAACCTTGAGCCAGTATTCTCAGAGACTCTTGAGCCGGAATCTGCCGACGAATGGGTTGAGCGTGTTATCGACCTCAGCGACTATGCAAACCAGGATATCTGCGTCCTTATCCGTCACCACGACTGCAACGGCCAATATGTGCTCAAAGTTGACGACATATTCATCTATGAGATGGATAAATGGGACAAAATGAGCAGCGTAAATACTATAGAAGGTGCTTCTGATGCCGTCTCCACTGAGACATTCGACATCAACGGCATGCGCACTCGCGGTCTTGTGAAGGGTGTGAATATCATCCGCACCACTTACAGCGACGGCACTGTAAAGACATCTAAATTCATCGTGAAATAATAATGAAAAAGATTATTCTGACAATGTTAGCATGCCTGGGCCTATATGGGTCCGGGCATGCCCAGATTTCCGACCTCAATCTCGGTTATTGTGGCGGCGAATCTCCCGAATCAGGTGTAAAGTGCAGTGAGAAAGAAGTTTGGGTATCAGGTGCAATCTATATCCCCGCCTCCACTCTCAACACTTACGGCGGCAACCAGATCAATGGTGTGCAGGCTGCCCTCGTGTCGCGTTTCAACATTGAGGAAATGACCGTATGGCTACGCAGCGATCTCAATGGCGATAACCTTGCAGAACAGACCATCACCACATCTTCTGATCCGAAGATTGAGAAAGGCTGGAACGTCCTGAAATTCGACAATGCATGGGACATTCCTTCTGACAGCGAAACCGGACTTTACATCGGCTACTCATTCTTCCAGAAGAAAACCACTCAGGCTATGGGAGTGATCGAGACCCCTGCAAATAACGCTTTCTTCTACAAAGTGGGCGATGCAGACTGGACAGACCGCTCTTCTGAAGCTACCCTCTGCGTCGAAGCTCTCGTAAGCGGCGATAATCTTCCGAAAGTGAACCTTGCCCTCAAGAACATTGACATACCGGAAGTATATGTACTCGACAAAGGCACAATGCTCATCGGAGGCACAGTGCAGAACCTCGCTACCTATACTGTCACCGGTTTTGATGTCAACGCTTTCGTAAATGGAGAAAAAACCGGCACCGCTCATGTAGACTGCAATATTGCCTATGGCGAGTCAAGCGAGTTTTCGGTTAATCTACCTCTTGGAATCACTTCAATTGGCGACGGCACAGGCTCTGTAACAGTTACCATTGACAATATCAACGAGGGTTCTGACGAAGACATGAGTGACAATACTCTTTCCGGAAGCTTCACAATTGCCGAGCACGACTTCAGGCATCGCATCTTCGTTGAGGAATTCACCACCGAGCAGTGTATGAACTGTCCACGCGTAGCCAATTACATCCACGAGGCTCTGGAGAAAGATGAGTTTAAGGATAATGTGATCGTAGTGTGTCATCATTCCGGCTACTATACCGATTGGTTGACATCTTCATTCGATGCCAATTATCTCTGGCTCTTCAATGAAAATGGTACCTACGCTCCGGCTATGGCCGTAGATCGCGGCTTGCAGAACGACCATACGTGTGTGTGGTGTCCCGAATCTTCTGTCAATATGGAGGGAGCATGGAGAAAAGCGCTTAACAAACCTGCTTTCGTATCTCTCAACATAACAGCGGAAGTCGATCCCGATGATGAAAACCATATTACAGTAAATGTAAATGGTGCCAAATCTCTTGATGACCTTTGCGACAATCCGACCATCACTGTCTACATCGTTGAAGACAACATTGCAGCGAGAAGCCAGGCCGGTGGAGGAAGTGACTATGTCCACTATCATGTTAATCGTGCGGTCAACTCTGTATGGGGCGATGAGCTTCAGTTTGAAGGCGATGATTATGAGTACACTTGTGAGTTTAACCTCTCACAACTTTGGGTGCGCGAGAATCTCCAGATTGTAGCCATGATCGGCAACTACAATTCTCTCAACGCCGCTGACTGTGCTGTGAAGAATGCCTCCAATCTTCTCTTCACTAAGTTTGACCCGGCCGGTGTGACAAGCATCGAATCTGAAGATAATGAAAGCTCTGAGATCTATTCTATCTCAGGTATCCGCATGACTGACGCTAATCTTGCCCCGGGTCTTTACATCCGCAAGACCGGCAACAAGTCAGAGAAATTCGTAGTGAAATAAATCCCCTTTATATTCTCCCTATTCAAAAGAGAGTAAATTTCTGCCAAACAGAAATTTACTCTCTTTTGAATAATTATAAGGCAAGCTCACTTCGGATGCTCACCCTTGTTCATTCAAAATATTAAATCATTTTTATCAGTATAGTCTGCATTTAAACACATCACATAATATATAGGCAAATGTAGTATTTTCCCTACTCTTTTGACTTCACGTGCATTTGAAAAAACAAACGCCTCCTTTACATTATAATCCGGATTAGTTACAAATCGGTCAAGCGCAGTGTGGACGGTGTAATCTTTACCCAATTTGACTTCAATTGGCAACCCTGACAAAGATACGTAGTCATCAATCAAATAATCAACTTCCCCATTCTTTTTGTTATCATAATAAAATGGACTGTACCCATGAGCCGTTAGCTCCTGGGCAACCACACTTTCATATACGGAGCCAAGATTTACACTGCATTCCGTGTCAAGCACTGCCCTTATATTGTTCCTATAAAGTATACCGGTCAAAAGCCCTACATCATTAAGATAGAGTTTAAGTAAATTTTTTGTGCCGGATTCTATAAGGGGGAATCGTAGACCTGAAACCGCCTTTACCTCCAATGCAATCCCAGAGTCAATAAGATACTCAAAAGCCTCATGGTAAGTGGCATAACGGCTCCCCGGCTTATTGTCAATATCTTTCACAACCACTCTTTTTTTCTTATTCTCCATCAATGAAGGGATCATCTTATAGATACGCTCAACCTTTAGCTTGTTTTCCTTATCATATTTTGCTGCATCTGCCTCATAAAGATGATAAATATCAGACTGGACCTTACGCACCTCTACAATGTTATGAGTAGCTATATATCGGTTAACCGCCTCCGGCATACCCCCGGCAAGAAGATATTTCCTAAACAAGTCAATTATCCTGGAATGTATTCCTTCATCAAGAGAAGATCTATTACGGAATTTTTCATATATATTTCCTATCACCTCTCTCCCCACTTTATTGGCAATAAGAAATTCTTCAAAATCAAGAGGATACATTTGCATAATATGAATACTGCCAATAGGGATTGATGTAGATTTATGAAGGGTAAGCCCAAGTAGTGACCCACTTGCCACATAGCGATAGCGCCCTTCTTGCCTAAGAAACTTCAGCATGGTAAGCAGATGGGGATACTCCTGTATCTCATCAAGAAATACCAGTGTATTGCGTCTGTCACCAAGTCTATCACCACCAAGCATTCCCAGCTGGAGATAAAAATCTTCAGTAGTATTAACTTTCTCAAACAGCTTCAAGCCATCTTTGTCCTCAAGAAGGTTAATCTCTATGAAATTTGGATATAACTCAGAGGCTACTTTCCTTATTATGAAAGATTTTCCTATCTGGCGCGCTCCCTCCACTATTAGCACCTTAGAGTCATCACCCTCAAGATACCTTCTGATGGGAGCTTCTATTTTCCTATATAACATATCATTAACACTTTTCCTATATTTTTAACCCTGCAAATATACACTTTTCCTATGAATTTCCCATCATAAATCTACACTTTTCCTATAATTTTGACCCTTAACAACAACACTTTTCTTAAAACAAGTATGCCGGGTGTCATGGCGACAACCGGCACACACATATTTAATAGTAGGATATAGGTAACTAAATTAAAATTTAAAAATCTGAATTCCCAAGTCCATAATATTTGATACTGTGCTACACAAGAATTGCGTAGTTAAGATCAGAGTTTCAAAATATTTTTGATAGCTACATTTTCGTCAGCCTTAGCATCTTTCTCTGATGATTCAATAGACTGAGGCTTCGCAATTTTTAAAGCTGGCATTTTTGCCGCTAATTCTTCCATAGTGAAAGTCTCACTGAAGAATACCTCGGTTTCAAATTCGTATGTCTCAGGATTCATCACTACTGCAAAGAACTTCAACTCTCCCTCCTCTTCACCGGAGAATGAAACTTCGTTAGAGCCATATATACCTCTTATATCGACGTAATTAATTCCCATGCCCTCATAACGGTCACATTCGCGAAGGAGAGCCTCATGAATCTGTTCAGGTGTACCACTTGCATCAACTACATTCCACAGATATTTTACATCATCTTGATTTACATTAATCTGAACATAAGCAGCCGGACGGCCGTAGTACTCTCCATAAGTAATCTCACCAAAAGTTGCCTCCCAAGTCTTAGGATCAGATGCAGGAAGAGTGGTAAATGTAACCTTTGTCATTTCGGTAGTGATGGTGCTGTGATAATAGCCAAACACAAAGAACGCATATTCTGTGTCAGGATTCAATTCGCCCCACTCAATAGAGGCTGCCCCGGATTTTGTACTCCAATCAACACTAATAGCGTTATACATCACGTATTCTTCCAATACTTCCTGGTCTGTTCTGCCTTCAAAGTCTGAAACCGGAAGAATACCCACAGAGTAGTAATCGGCATTGGAAGGCGTAACATTCAAAGTAGCGGCAAGAACGCTTATATCACTTACACTTAACTCAAATGTATTATCAGACATTGCGACCGACCCGGTAACAAAAATCTTGGAACTTACCTCAGAGTTCACAACACCATCATCTGTGACGGAGCAAGCATAAACCGCATATTCATACTCAGGCTCCAAAGAATACTCAATAGTCTGCTTACCAAAATATGTATTTTCTGCTACTACTTCTTCGGGTGATTTTCCTAAGACCCCTCCTCTCCAGATAAGGGTATTCATCCACCCCTGCATATCAAAATCATCACCATACATGCGCACTTCTGTAAAGTAACGGATTGAGTCATCAGAGGGAACATACTCTATGGTTGTGTCATTGGTGTCAGAAGTGATATTGAAATCTACTGTCAAGCCCGTCATTTCCATTTCGGGGGTGGAGAACGGCATCAAAGTATAGTTGGTAGTGGCCTCGCCGTCAGGATTCATACCAAACACAAAAATCAGATAGTCTGATCCTGCCCCAAGCTGATCATCGCCGAAATAGCAGTCACCTTTTGCAAGTGCCTGTGTCTCCATAAACTCATAGGGATCCATACCCACCATGCCGGCAACAAAACACATGGCATTATAATAGCCCGCAGCTATTTCATCTACGGAGTTATGATAAAGATTCTCAAGTGACTCCGGAGTAAGGACACTGCTATAGTAATACATATCAGGATCAGAAGGATAGACATTCCATTCCACAATTCGGTGTTCCACATTTAGTATCTCAATCTCAAAATCACCGGCTCCAATTAGACCATTGTCATCGAAGGTAATGTAATCAACTTCATTGATGCCGTATGTGGCAACTATCTTGCCGTCTTTCACCAGGAACATCTTCTCCTGAGCTGATATCTGAAGGGAGAACACTGCCACAAGCATGAGGCAGAAAACTTTTGTAAATATATTTTTCATGATGTCTTAATTATTTTTTGATGAATCTTACAGAAGTATTGCCGGCTTTCACAACATAATGACCGGAAGGAAGCCCAGAAACGTCTATTACGTTTACATCATCTGAGGCTGCCACTGAAATTTCCTGAGTACCGCTGAGACTGAACACATAAATCATGTCGTTTGCCTCTGTGCCGGTTACGTTAAGTATAGAGGAAGTAACTGTAGGCCACACGGCAAGACGCACGTCTTTTGCCGGGAGGGTCACACCGGTAGTTTTTCCAAACTCAATACGATTCACACTGTCGTAGTCGTGCTTCTCGGAGTTTCCGTCTTTTGTCAAGACTGAGAAAGTGGATGTATCGAAATCAATCCGTGACACATCCGGAAGCGGAGTCTCCACTATGTTGCCGTTTTTTTCCACCACAATGAGCGAGGCGGCGGTGTCAGCCTTCGCAACGAATGGCGAAAACAGAAGCATCATGCACAATGGAAGAGCCCTGATAAATTTTGCATTCATAATTACAAATTAATTAGGTAAAACTTACGAGGGCAAAGTTAGCACTATGTAAAGAAATTTCAATATATTTTAGCTAAAACAATGTTCGGAATCGGGATTACGGACAAAATGACATTTTAGGTCTTTTGTTAACTACTTGATTTTTAATCAACTATTAAAATAATTTATTTATGTTCTGAGCGGGCTATTTTCTGAAATTCTGATGGAGTCAGACCTGTCACAGCCTTGAAAGCAGTGAAAAATGATGACCTTGCCCTAAATCCTACACTCTTCGAAATGGCATCGAGAGTTAGTTTGCCATAACGGTCAATATCACTTATCCGGCGACATGCCTCCCGAATCCTATACTCATTGACGAAGCTATTGAAGTTGCAACCCTGCCTTTCATTGATTACCTGCGACACAAGTTTTGACTTTGACCCGGCAAGTTCGGCAAGGCGATCCACAGAGAAATCAGGCTGCAGGTATTCGTCAGTAGAATTCATGACACCCAACACTGCATTTATAAGCTCTGTCTTATCTGATTCATCAAGACGGCTACCCTTATATTTTGTTTCCGAAGGTTTTTCTTTTGGCGTTTTTTCTTCAGTTACCACCACGACTTCCCGGGCAGCCATCTCTTCCAATCGGCGTTCATACTCCTTACGGGTTTCAAGTTCCTTCTCGCTCTGACGCAGTATGTCGATATTCTTATCATAAAGCACCTTGTTTGACTGATTGAGCCGACGATTACGGTTAAAAAGCACTACCAATAATGCACATACCACCATGAGGAAGACAGCAATGACCATCATTACTACCCTCTGCATCTTACGCTCTGCCTCAATCACTGCCAGCCGCTCTTGATATTTTCGCAAATTGCGCCCCGAATTTACCTCCTCAAGCCGCGACAATTGACTGTAATTAACCAGGCTGTCATTTAGTCTTAACCCCTTATTCTCATATTCTATTGCCAATATCGGTTCTCCCATTTTCCGATAACATTCTGCCAATCTATCGTAAAGTTCAATCTGAATATCTTTTATGCCTTCTGCCTCCACCTGCTGCAAAGGAGGATATAATATATTGATCGCTCTCTGATAATCTCCTTGTGCCATCTTTACCATTGCCTTATAAAGCAATCCACCAATTTCATAACGAATATTTACATAATGATTGGTACCGATCATTATCAAAGAATCAAACTTACGATCAGCGCCCTCATAGTCTTTATTTTTAAGCAACTTAAGCCCCTCATATTGTTTTATATTATATTTATATTTAAAATCTCTCTCTCTATCCCCTAAAACTCTGTACTTACTCAAGTCAGGACTAATGACTTCAAGACTGTCAATAAGAAAAGCTAAATGCACCAAATTCGATGCCAACACGTCTTGAAGTGCCACATCAGATGATGATAAGGCATCTCGAAAACCTTTACGATAGGAACCAAAAGCCGTCACAGCAGCTCCCGGATCGTCACATTGCTCAGAAATGGTCTGATACAGTATTCCAAGGTTAAGGTCTATTTTAGGAAATATCAACCCACTGTCTTCAGCTATTTCCTGCGCTTTGGAAAGATTTTCATAAGCTGAAGCAAAATCATAATTATGATAATAGCATATCTGCCATTTATATATCAATGCGTTAATACATAGGATTTTTTCCTCATCTGTCATCTTTGGACTGTATCTACTCTCTATCAAAGAATAGCAAACCATGGCACTGTCAGGATTATTGTCATGCCACGCCTTCCCTTTCTTATATAGATCCTCTAAAGATAGACTTGCCAAGCTGTCATACCCTTTTTCAGCTGCATGAGCAATGCCAGTGAGCAGTGTAATGAAACTCACAGCAAGCAGCAAAAGGCTGACCTGAATATGTTTTAAAGACACACGCATGAGGCAGTTTAGTTTGCCCGACACAAACCGCCGGGAAGAGTTACCGCAAAATTACACAAAAAATCATGAATATTTTATAAATTTGCACCAACAATTTTCAACTTTATATAAATTTAGCTATATATGAGATTAGTTATTCAGCGTGTTAGCGAAGCTTCTGTGACCATCAATGGAGACCTATACAACGAGATAGGGAAAGGCCTCATGATACTTGTCGGAGTAGCGGAAGGCGACACAGACGCGGATATGGAATGGCTCGCGGCCAAGACTGCCGCCATGCGCATCTTTCCCGATGACAACGGGGTGATGAACCGCTCATTGATTGATGTCGGTGGCGATGCGCTTGCAGTGAGCCAATTCACACTCACGGCATCCACAAAGAAGGGAAACCGTCCCAGCTATATCCATGCCGCAGCTCATGAAGTGGCAATTCCTCTATATGAGAAGTATTGTGCAAGACTCTCCCAACTGCTTGGCAAAGAGGTGAAACGCGGAGTGTTTGGAGCCGATATGCAGGTTGCTCTAATTAACGATGGTCCGGTCACCATAATCATTGATTCACGCCTCCGGGAATGACCGTCACCCTCCCCTATTCCAGTTTTATTCTGAATAGTTGTGCTTTTTTATCTTAGCAACTGTCGGCCAACGGAGCTTTATAATGGGCTATAGAAGGGGATCTCCTCCTTTCAGAAATCTTTTATTTATTGAAATTATATAATTGTTAATCAACAATATATCTTCAATAATCATTTTTATGTTAAAAATATTTCTCCAAAAATTTGCAAGGAATATAAAAAGTTAGTAACTTTGCATCGCTTTAATCAAGTGCCCCCACTTGAAACGTAAGTAAAAGTGATGGTATCTGTCTCAAGAGGAGATAAAAGAGAATCAGCAACGATTCACCCCCGATACCGGTTGACCTTGATTAAGCATATTTTATTCGGGGTGTAGCTCAGCCCGGTTTAGAGTACGCGTCTGGGGGGCGTGTGGTCGCAAGTTCGAATCTTGTCACCCCGACCAAAATTGTTTTAAATGCCCGTAACTCAGTAAGTTACGGGCATTTAAAATTTAGGTGCCGGGACAGATACGGGACAATAACAAAGACTTTTTATGTTTCACCTGACATTATTTGGGCTAAACCTATAAATACACAATCAATGAAGCACGTAGGCGTCTTCACGCCACTAAAAGAATAACTGTCGAAGCAATCCAATATTAGCTTCACATTCAGTCGGTACTGATTCTTATTCCTGAATACTCGAATCAACTGAAAGGCGGGGCTGCTATTCCGTCCCGCCTTCAGTTTTGAACAAAATCTTTAATAATATATCCTTATGGTTTTATTTGACATAGACTTTGACAGTTTTTATGTCCCCTCCGTTTGTTTCCACATTCACGATATATATTCCTTTGGCTATACCATCCAACGATAACTCTGATGCAACTCTTGAATATATATACTGACCTGAAACATCATAAACATTGATTTTAGCCATCTCTACACCGGATACAAAGACCGTATTGTCATGAAAACACACTCTCACATTATCTTCAGAAACTGATATCCCTGAAGTATTGATAACCTCACTGTAATAATACTCCATACGGGTGGCTACCCAATCTTCCATGTATCCATATAGCTGTTCGATATAGTCAAGCTTATAAGGATCGGTATAGGCCTCAGGCACCATCAGCTCCTCGGCCGGAACCGTAAAGTCAAAATAATTGTTCTGTCCCTGATTATTGAGCCAGGCATCACCGTCCCAACGATAACCGAGACGCTGTGTCTGCACTCCGTTTTCCCATTCAAATGTCCAGTGATTGGTGAAATCCCAGTTCTCATTCTCGTCATCTTCTCCAATAAGGTAATCTCTATCAGTTATTGATTCTGCAGAACGGCTCTTAAGGCCAAATGGCCTCATTCCTCCAAAGGCATTTCCACGTCCGATAATCTCAATCTGGTTGCCATCGGCATCATAGCTTACCTCAACCCAAGTATTAGGAATTCTCTCACCGTTTTCAAAATCATAAGACACTGTTGCAATCTGACGACCCATATCATCGTAAGCCCACTTATCTTCCACCATCGGTATGAAAGTGCCATCATAAGAGGGCATCTCTTCATAACACCATAGTTTCTTGCCCCCTTCATTGTAAGCATACCACGTCATATCTATCACTTGAGTGCCAACCACATTACCATTTTCATCATAGATATTATTCTGATTGGTCACAAGCATCAAGAAATCACCATTCTCCAAGTCCTGACGCTGGAAGTCGCAATATCCAAGCTCAAACATCTCTTCTTCCGGACCGGGAACATATTGGAATGTACGGTTCTCGGTCTCTATCCCAAGCTCGTCATACCCAATCTTTGACTTCCATGACTTGCACAGAGGCACTCTTCCATCATAGTCATCTCCTCCAAAATAATTATCAAACTCACGATTATAGTAATTCCATGACTGTGAGCATACACGTCCCTCCGCATTGAACTCATTCTTATCAACAAACACAGGAAGCCATTCACCGTCAACTTCCATATACTCACAGCGGTATTCCAAGCGCTCCTTCTGGGTGCCTTCAATGTAATCAGGGTCATACGGACCGTCAAACCATCTATAGTCTACTTTCATTGAGCGCTGCCACGCCTCACCATTCCAATAAAAGCTGTCAATACTTGTCTGTCTGCCTTTAGAATCCCATGTAGCGAAATTGTGATTAATGCCAATCCATTCGCCATTCAAAACATCATAGGTTGAAACAGTCTCTTCTATAATATTGTCGGCATCATCATACACATACTCACCTTTATCCGTAGGTGTCCATTCAGCGTCTTCAGGAGCTATGGAATAGTTAATCTTGCTTATGCCACGATTCTTATCGTCATACTCATAATCCGTGCGCACTCCATAGCCACCATATATGTTTCTTTCAGAGAGGACATACCCGTTATCCATTCTGTCAATAAATATAGATTGCACAGGTATTCCCCAGCTCTCTGTTTCAGAATCCCAATAATAATTATGAGTTTCTGACCACCAGCCGTTGGCATCATACTCAAATCTCTGGAGTGACCCTTTACTGCCATCGGAATTGAAGCCCACTACACTGTCAAGCCTCTGAAGGATAACAGAGGTCTCAACATGCCTGGGTGAGCGAGTCATCTTTTTTCCTGTCACTGACTCCTGAGCGACGCCATCTTTCACTTTCACTGCCGAAAGCATTGGGGCAATTTCCTCCGCAGAAACCGAGAAAGTGGAGACCACCATTACCCCTGCCATTGCTAAAATTGTTCTCATTATTTCAAATGTGTTTTATGTTGAATTAATTTTTGAATGCCCAAAATTATAACCATCTCTTGAATTGCACAAATCCACTCCTTGCAAATTCACGAATATGAAGATTTCTACTAATAAAAATCAGAGATTCAGCATTTTTATGATAAAAGTTAATTAATTTTGCACTAAAATTATCTCATCTCATTGCATCAAAAAAAAATGAATTCACCCATTATTCGAATACTGGTTTTAGCAACTTTAGTCACTGCTTTCTGGCAAACCGCACGTCCTTCAGACGTGCAGGAGAAGTCAGTTACTAATCAACAGGCAACCCAATCCATACAGGCGTCTGTTGACTCAGCATATACAATTCTTGAGGATGCCGACGACCCTCACGCCGATAGCGACTCACTGGGAAATGCCCGTAAAAAAGCTAATGCGTATATGAGGTTGGGTGAGATATATTATAAAGATGGCTTATACACCAACTCGTTCAGTGCTTTTGCTAATGCACTCCGATTGGCAGAAGAAAACGGGCTTTCTGAATTGCTGGCATCTGTCTATACTAAAATAGGAGCTATTTACTGCACCTGGAGTGACTATTCCAATGGATTGACCTATTTTAAAAAAGGTCTTGACCATATATCTCCAAAACAGGATGCCTCCACTTATCGCTCTCTTCTTATCAATATTCAGGGGGCATACATAAATCTTGATGACATCAACAATGCCAAAATCTATTATGACAAGATGTGTGAATTGCCGGAGCAAAACGCAATTACAGACTATTTCAAAGATACCAACAAAGGACTTTTCCTTCTTGCAGAGGGAAGGAACTCATTAGCTGTCCCTTTTTTCAAGAAAGCTGCCCTGACAGCATTAGAATCAGATCTTGACCCATCAATGCTCGCCTCTGCTTACGATTATTCCGGAGATGCACTCTTGGTTTTATCTCCTGATTCTTCCATCTATTATTGGGAAAAAGCAGTTGACCTTCCCGGTGTGCCTCCATTTCTTCAACTCGAAATCCTTAAGAAACTGTCAGACCTGCACAAAAGCAAACGACAGCGTGACAAAGCTGTGTTTTATGGCAACCGATATATAATGCTGTCTGACTCTCTTTTTAAAATGAGCGAAATAAATCGAATCAAAGATATTCAGACAGTCTATGAGAATGAGAAGAAGATGCGCCAAATCGCCACATTGTCATTAGAAAAAAGACAACAGCTGATTCAGATTGCCCATCAGAAGAAAGCCCTCATAGCATCAATCATAGCAGTTATTATTTTCCTGGCAATGACCTTGACTTTAATAATGCAAAAAAGAAAACTCCGCAAAACCTATCTTCATCTCTTCTATTCTAATAAAGAGATAATGAAGTCGCAAAAAGAGTATGAGACAAGAGAAACCCAATTGCTTGCTGAAATAACACAACTAAATGATGAGGTGGCTAAACTAAAAGACCGGATTGAAGAAACTAAAGCTGAGGAGGAACCTCTAAACCCCTCTGACAACAAGACATCGCTGCAAGACGTGAAGTTGCAATCGGTAGACCGTCTGTCACAAGAGCAGCGTCACAATATTTTCATAGCTATAGAGACAGCTCTGCGCAATGAGAAAAACATATGTGACCAAGATTTCTCTATAAATACCCTTGCAGAGATAACCGGATACAATTCGAGATATGTCTCACAGATCCTAAATGACGAATATGGGTGCAATTTCCGCACTAAGCTAAATGAATGTCGAATGAAAATTGCCCGGCAAAGAATCCTCGATGTGGAGCATTATGGCAATCTTACTATTCAGGCAATAGCGGAATCGGTCGGTTACAAATCTCAGTCAGGATTTGTGCAGATATTCAAGAAAGCCACCGGATTTACACCGTCTATGTTCCAAAAAATGGCACGGGAAAACGCCTGAGCCTAACGTCCTTGTGAGGGTTGCAGATAATTAGCCATTTAAAAATTTAGAATGCACTTTTTAGAACATGCCTAAAAAGACCTGCTTTTAGCATTTGGAAGCAAAAAAGTTGAAAAATTTTTCAATTTTTATTTTATTGATTAGCAATGTATTATAAATAAATTGAAAAATTTTTCAAAAAAAATTGCTGAAATATTTGGTGGAAATAAAAAAAGGTTGTAATTTTGCATCGCAATCGGGAAACAAACAACGCCTGAAACGAAAGAATCAGCGAAAGAAACAGAACGAAAGGCAACGACAAAAACACTCTTGGTGCGGTAGTTCAGCCTGGTTAGAATACATGCCTGTCACGCATGGGGTCGCGGGTTCAAGTCCCGTCCGCACCGCCGAGGAGAGAGGAAGAACGGCAGAGTAAACTTCGGTTTCCTGCCGTTCTTTTTTTATCTGCACACAAATTTCCTATTTTTATAAACTATCATCCCTAAATCCTAAACTATGATATCCATAATTAATGGTCCAAATCTGAATCTGCTTGGAAAGCGTCAACCCGAAATCTACGGCAACACCTCTTTTGAGGATTGCCTCACAGAGTTAAGGTCTCTTTTCCCCAACACCGAAATAGAATACTTCCAGTCTAACTGCGAAGGTGAGATAATCGACAAGCTCCACCAACTTGGCTACCACACACCGGGATGCGAAGGGGTGGTGATTAATCCGGGCGCCTATGCTCATTACTCTTATGCCATCGCCGACGCAATAGCCTCCATCCCGCTTCAGGTTGTGGAGGTGCATATTTCAAATATTCATGGCCGTGAGGAATTTCGCCGGCACTCCGTTACAGCTCCCGCCTGCAACGCCATGCTGTGTGGGTTCGGATTGAGGGGATATGAGCTGGCATTAAGATTTTTCAATGCACATTAACTCTCTGACACCCACAATACACACATTAATCCGATCAACTAATGAGCCCCGAACTCGAAAACTATATACAAAAGCATATCTCGCCTGAGCCTGCGCCGCTCCATGAAATTGACCGCCAGACCAATCTGCGCCTCGTCAATGGAAGGATGTGTTCCGGTCATATCCAGGGGAGGTTGCTGAAGATGCTCACATCAATGATACGCCCGAAACGTGTGCTCGAATTAGGCACCTTTTCCGGCTACTCCGCCCTATGCATAGCGGAAGGGCTTGACGATGACAGCACGATAGACACCATAGAGGTGGATGATGAGCTCGAAGACTTTATCCTCACCAATCTTCACACATCGCCTCACGGGAATAAAGTCAGGCTCCATATAGGCGATGCCCTTGAAATCATGAAGCAGTGGAGCGGCCCGGTGTTTGATCTAATATTTATAGATGCCGACAAACGTCAGTATACGGACTATCTCAAAGCATCCCTCCCTCTTCTACATGACGGCGGCTACATAATTGCCGACAACACCCTATGGGATGGCCATGTGGTGGCCGATGAGAAACACTCCGCCCAGACTCTCGGAATAATGGCATTTAATGACTATGTGGCAACCAATCCGGATCTGGAGACAGCCATAATCCCGATGCGTGACGGACTGACCATCCTGAGAAGAAAACCACAAAAGTAAACGAAACAACCTCCTGTTGCGTTATAACTATGTGAGCATTCGGAAAAGATGCTTACCGATTATTAAAACTTATTCAATTATGGAAGGAAAACGCCAAGCAAAGATAGCACGTCTCATCCAAAAGGAACTGAGTGAGATCTTTCGTCGCCAGACATCCGCTCTCGGCGGCGTGATAGTGTCAGTCAGTGCAGTGAGGGTAAGTCCCGATCTCAGCATCGCCAAGACATACCTAAGTATCTTCCCGCCGGAGAAGAGCAATGAGATTCTGGAAAATATCAAGAAACAGTCAAAAACCGTAAGATACGAACTCGCCCAGGCTGTGAAGCAGGTGCTCCGCAAATGCCCAGACTTGCAGTTCTATCTTGATGATTCCCTTGACTACATAGAAAACATTGACCGTCTGCTCGGCCCGAGCACGAAATCGGAAGAAGCTGAACCCGAAGAGAAAGAATGAGTCTGCGTGCCCTCCCTGCCCGGATAGCCTGGCGCTATCTCCGGGCTCCGAAATCGCACAGCGCTGTCAGCGCAATCTCCGTCATATCGGTGGTGGGGGTGGCGGTTGCCACTGCCGCCATCATTTGTGTGCTGTCAGTTTTCAATGGTTTCAGAGGGCTACTCAATGAAAGTCTCGACACTCTGGCTCCCGATGTGCTCATAACCCCAGCCCGGGGAAAGACATTCCATAACACTGACTCATTGCTCAGCCTCGTCAGAGCAACCGATGGCGTGGAGATAGCGATGCCCGCAGTGTGTGACAACGCACTTGTCATAGCTGAATCACGTGAGATGCCGGTCACGGTAAGGGGAATCATACCGAAGGAATATTCACTTATCACTTCTATTGACTCCACTTTGCTTGACGGGCAACCTATAAGCACTTTCTCCGATAATGAGGCAGCGATCTCTGTGGGCGTGGCGCGTCATCTGGCAATATTCGAAAGCAACGGCACACCCCTGTTTATATTTGCCCCCAAACGGGAAGGAAGAGTAAACCTCGCCAACCCTATATCTTCATTTGTGACCGACTCCCTGACCATAGCGTCCATTTTCCAGACACGCCAATCCGAATATGACGAAAACACCGTGATCTGCGACATCGATATAGCCCGCAGTCTTTTTCAGTATGAAAATGAGGCCACACAAATTGAAGTTAAGGGAAATTCCGGCATCTCTCCCGGTGCACTCGCCTCCCGCTTAAGAACCGGCCTTGACGACGAAGTAACCGTGAAAGACCGCCTGCAGCAACAGGACATGAACTTTCATATGATTTCCATTGAAAAATGGGTCACATTCCTGCTTATGGTCTTCATTCTGCTAATTGCCTCCTTTAATATAATAAGCACCCTCTGCATGCTTATTATTGAGAAACAACAGTCAATGGCAACCCTCGTCTCGCTTGGAATGACCCGTAAGGCAGTAGGGAAAACCTTCTGGTGGGAGAGCATCTTCGTAAGCCTGATCGGAGGCTTGTCAGGCATCACGGCAGGCGTGATCCTATGCCTGCTTCAGCAACACTTCGGATTCATAAAACTCGGTGGCGACCCTCAGACAATGGTCATCACCGCCTATCCTGTGGCAGTGGAATGGGGCGATATTGCCTTGGCACTCGCACCCGTGATAATCATCGGCCTTATCTCCGCTTCCATATCCTCGGCATTCGCCAAGTCTCGCATCGAATTGCCAAAATGAAAGCTACACTTAAACTATATTAACATTTATAGCAATTTATTATTAAAAAATGGACGAAAAATAAGCATATTGTCAAAAATTTTACTGCTAATCTTGCCCATTTCAAAAAAAAATAATAAATTTGCACAACCATCTACATTCTTTAACCATGGACCGTATCGATAACTTAGACAAGAAAATCCTGAACATTATCATGAAAAACGCCCGCATCGCGTCAAAAGACATAGCTGTGGAGTGTGGCGTGTCACGAGCAGCCATTCATCAGCGCATTCAGCGCCTGATTGAAATGAGAGTCATCACCGGCTCTGGCTACAATGTAAATCCAAAGGCATTAGGCTATAACACCTGCACATATGTGGGTGTCAGCCTTGAAAAAGGTTCGCTCTACCGAGAAGTGGTGGGTGAACTCGAAAAAATTCCGGAGGTGGTTGAATGCCACTATACAACTGGCCCATATTCAATGCTGATCAAAGTCTACGCAAAAGACAACCAGCACCTGATGGAGCTTCTGAACGATAAAATTCAGCATATACCTGGTGTAACAGAGACAGAGACACTCATATCTCTGGAGCAAAGCATGAACCGCCAGATATATATTCCGGTAGAAAAATAACATTCTCTTGTTGCGGAGGGCATAAGTTATGTCCTCCGCAACTACAGGGAAGACAACAAACCTACATCTACGTGATGATGAAAAAAACCTACATATATTCGTTTCTCGCCGCTCTGTTTTTAGCAGTAGTGGCTTTATTGTTTTTCTTCCCTGACGACATCGAGGGCAATGTGCTCCAACAGCACGACACCATGCAGGGCATAGCCAACGGACAGGAAGGGAAAGCCTTCACAGAGGCCACCGGAGAAACAACCCGATGGACAAATTCTCTTTTCTCCGGAATGCCCAACTTCCAGATCGCGCCCTCTTATCCCGCCAACACAGCCCTGTCATGGGTGGCAAAGGCTTACTCCCTATGGCTCCCCGCCCCGGCCAACCTCCTTTTTATTATGATGGCCGGATTCTTCATTATGTGCCTGTGTCTGAAAATGAAGTGGCCCACTGCCCTTTTTGCGGCTGTGGCCTGGGGATTCTCATCCTATTTCATTATTATAATCGGAGCCGGTCACATATGGAAATTTGTTACACTCGCCTATATACCGCCCACGATTGGAGGCATAATGCTCTGCTATCGCGGCAAATATCTTAGTGGAGTGGCTTTAGCCTCCCTTTTCGGAGCCCTCCAGCTCCACAGCAACCATGTGCAGATGTCTTACTACTTCTGCTTCGTCATAGCCTTCCTTATTTTGGCATGGCTGTGGAACGCAATAAAGAAACGGAAACTCAAAACGTGGGGCATAGCCACCCTTTGCACCCTCCTCTCCGGCGGCCTGGCCATTGCAGCCAATTCTGCAAGCATATATAATTCATATGAATATGCCAAAGAAACTGTAAGAGGAAAGTCAACTGACCTCATAACTCCGGGTCACGCAGAGAATGCGGGTATGGATCGCGCAGCCATAACCGCATGGAGCTATGGCACAGATGAAACCTTCTCATTGCTCATTCCCAACGTAAAAGGAGGAGCCACAATACGCCCCGTAGCCGGACAAAACATTCTGCTGGGTATGGAGCAGACTGATAAAGCAGTGGAGATGCCTCTTTCCCTTCAGGATAGACAGTTCCTCTCCCAATTCCCGCAATATTTCGGCGACCAACCGGGGACCAATGGGCCCGTCTATGTCGGTGCTTTCGTGCTCGTGCTTGCTTTATTGGCCCTGTTCGTGGTAGACGGCCCTGTGAAATGGGCTCTTTTTGCCGTTTCCATACTTGCCATATTGCTCTCCTGGGGTCATAACTTTTCTTCTCTCACCAATTTCTTCATAGATTCCTTCCCCGGCTACAACAAGTTTCGCGCAGTGGCGAGTATCCTTGTAATCGTTGAGTTCACAGTGCCCCTGCTGGCAGCCATGTGTATAAGGAAAATGACCGACACACCCGACTTCTTCTCCAGATATAAATGGACTATCTACACCGTGTTTGGAGTGTGTGCATTAGTGTGCCTCGCAGGCTGGATCCAACCTTCTGTCTTTGGATCCCCGTTTAGTGCAGGTGAACTGCAACAATTGTCAAGCGCCGGTTTTTTCAACGATCCGCAATATGCCTCTCTGTTGAATGCCCTGCGCACCACGCGCCTTAGTCTCGTCTCAGCCGACTCCCTGCGCTCACTCATCTTCATAGCACTTGGATTCGGTGTGGTGGCCCTGTGGCTGAAAGGCATACTCCGCAATAAAACCATATTTGTGTGCTGTCTTACGGCAGTGGTAATAATCGACCTCTTCCCTCTCAACAAACGTTATGTGAGCTCCGACAGTTTCGTGGAGCCCACATCTAATGAAGTGGCATTCCAGAAAACCGCTGCCGATGAAGCCATCCTGCAAGACAAGTCAAACTACAGAGTCATGGATATTGGTGGCTTTGGCGACGCACGCTCATCTTATTTTCACAAAACAATAGGCGGCTATCATGCCGCAAAACTGACACGCTACGATGATCTTATCAAGCATCAGATCACGAAAGGCAACCCGAGGGTCCTCAACATGCTTAACGCCAAATATATCCTTAACGGCGACCAGTATGAGTTGAATCCCGATGCCTTGGGCAATGCCTGGATGGTCAACGGAATCGCCTACGTTGATACCCCCAATGCCGAGATGCAGGCCCTCGACACGATCAATCCGGGCCGCTATGCAGTGGCTGACAAGTCTTTTGAGCCGATACTTGGCACAGCTTCTCCCCTACAACCGGGCGACACTATTTATGAGACCGCCTACGCTCCCAACCGGCTTACTTATAAGAGCCATTCCGCTGCCGGAAATCTTGCAGTCTTCAGTGAGATTTTCTTCCCCTGGGGCTGGACAGCAACCATCGATGGCAAAGAGGCTCCTATAGGGAGAGTGGACTATGTGCTACGAGCAATGCGTATCCCGGCAGGCGATCATGAGATTGTGTTTACTTTCGATCCCAAATCGCTGAAAACCACCAATACGGTGGCAGTGATCTCCGTGATTGTAATCTTCCTGATTTGTCTGGTAGCGTTCTCTGTCAATGGCCTGGGCTTTACGCCGGGGAAAGTGAAAGCCGATAAAAATCTAAAAGGCTGAGAGACGTGGTGATGAATCCGTTTTCCTCCCTATCAAGGTTTTATAAACGCTGGCGTCATTCTCGTGGATTTGGTGTGCATTCACCGTTCGCTTATGAAATCGTCATCAATGCAGTGACACCCGGAAAATATTCATATTATGGATATGAGGATATTGAGTGCACCCTTCTAAGGCCGGATATGCCCCATTACCCCCATCTCCGCCACGATGCAAGGTTACTGCTACGTATGCTGGTGTGGACAGGGAAAAAAAGATTGCTTGTCTATCCTGCCACACAACCTATGGCTGATTGTGTGGCAGCGGCGGCAGGCGTGGAATGCGTTGGTCTGAATGCCGGCAATTCCTCCGCCAGCCATGACGATATGATATTGTTGCGTAATGACATGACGCTGCCGCAAGACCTGATGCCTTTCATAACGGCCGGCGCGGCCGTTATGGCATTGGACCCTTCCCAACACGCACGGGAGCAAGTGAATGCCGCCATGAAAAACGGTCTTATTCTTGATGGTAAAAGAATCCTTATAGCCATTCCCCGACCAGAGATGGCGCTTACCGCCTATTCCATGAGATTTTGATATGAATGAAGGGAAACGCCCGCTAAAGGCTACTGACTCCATAATTCTTGACTTTGAATCATATCTGCTGTTGGAGAGAAGCCTCTCTGAAAACACAGTGAAGGGATATGGTGTAGATGTAAGGCATCTTACAGAATTCGCAGACGCCAATAGCCTGGCCTTGACCGGAGTCACCACCGATCATCTACACACCTTCCTCTCCACGCTTCATGACATGGGCATCTCCCCCCGTTCCCAGGCTCGCCTAATCGCGGGCATCAGGGCGTTCTTTAAATTCCTGCGTATTGAGGGCTACATAGCCGCTGATCCGTCCGAACTCCTCGAATCTCCAACATTAGGCCGGGAGTTGCCCGATGTGCTGTCGGTGGAAGAGATCGACGCCATGATCAATGCCCTTCCGGCAGGAAAGGAAGAGACTCCGCGCAACCATGCCATAATCGAGACAATATATGGCTCCGGACTACGTGTGTCTGAACTTTGTGATGCCCGTCTGTCGCGTCTGAATCTTGAAGATGCCCTCCTGATAGTGGAGGGAAAAGGAAGCAAACAAAGAATGGTGCCCCTATCTCCTGCCGCCGTCTCCCTTATCAGCGATTATCTTCCGATGAGGGAACGTCTAAATATTAAACCTGCCGGACAGGATGTGATTTTCCTTAACCGGAGAGGCGCACCACTGACAAGAGTGATGGTGTTCTACATAATACGTGACTTGGCAGCAGTAGCCGGAATCACAAAGACCGTCAGTCCTCACACCCTGCGCCATTCTTTTGCAACCCATCTTCTTGAAGGAGGCGCCAACCTACGTGCCATTCAGGAAATGCTCGGCCATGAGTCAATCGCCACAACCGAATTATATCTTCATCTTGACCGTTCACGCCTGCGCCGTGAACTGTTGGAACATCATCCTCATTTCCGCACCAATTTTCACTTCACAAATGATAACAATTCGGTTAATTTATAATAAAATTAGGTCATTCTGACCCTTAGCTATTGCAAATCTGTTTTTTAAACACTATTTTTGTACTATTAATTCAAGGCAGACGCCATAGATGCCGTTCATAATAATTGTGAAGGCTTATGAAACCCAAAGACATGGAAAATCAGTCATGTAAGACATGAAAAACCATAAAGCCTTGAAGCATCAGTATCATAACCCAAGATTAAACACACGAAATTTATTCCGATGAGAAAATTCATAGCAATAGCCCTCTCGATAGCCGCAGTCGCACCTGCGATTGCATCGCAACGCTCAGATGTTATGCTCAAAAAATGGGACTTCTCCCAGGACAGCACAAAGTGGAACCCGGTCACTATTCCTCATGACTGGGCAATCTACGGCCCTTTTGACCGTAGCCATGACCTCCAGAAAGTGGCTGTGGAGCAGAATGGGGAAACAGAAGAAACATGGAAGACAGGACGCACCGGTGGCTTGCCATATGTGGGGAAGGGCTTCTATAAGACCACTTTCGAGGTGCCTGACACCGCCGGCCGCGCCATCTCTCTCTTGTTTGACGGAGCCATGAGTCATGCCAACGTATATGTCAACGGCAAGCATGTGGCTTACTGGCCTTACGGCTACAACTCCTTCTCAGCTGATCTAGATGGAGTAGTGAAACCTGGTATAAACACAGTTGAAGTGTCGCTTGAGAATCCACCCCAGTCATCACGCTGGTATCCCGGCGCAGGCCTTTACCGCAACGTTCATCTCATTGACCGTGACAAAGTACACGTGCCAGTCTGGGGCACATACATCACTACTCCCTATGTCTCAAAAGAATATGCCACCGTGCATCTTCAGACTGAGATAGAGGGCGTGAAAAAGGGTGACGATGTGACTCTTACCACCGTAATCCGTAACCAAGACGGACAAGAGGTGGCATCTGACACCCACAGCTACAAGATCTATCCGGGCGCACCCATATACCAAAACTTTAAAGTAAGCAATCCCTCCCTCTGGACTCCGGAGACACCCGCTCTTTACACTGCCGAGACAAAGGTGATGAAAGATGGCAAAGAGGTTGATTCCTACACCACCCGCTTTGGCATCCGTTCGGTAGAAGTACGCGCCGGGGAAGGATTCTTCCTCAATGGTGAGAAACGTCAGTTTAAAGGCGTCTGCAACCACCATGACCTCGGTCCGCTTGGTGCCGCCGTCAATACCGCCGCTCTACGTCATCAGCTCGAAATGCTCAAGGAGATGGGGGCTGACGCAGTGCGCACCGCCCACAATATGCCCACTCCCGAACTTGTGGCTCTCTGCGACGAACTCGGACTCATGATGATGATTGAGCCTTTCGATGACTGGGGTTTCCGTCCCAAGAGCAAGAACGGATATGGCACCCTCTTCAATGAATGGGCTGAGAAAGACATGGTCAACATGATACGCCATTACCGTAACAACCCATCTGTAATGATGTGGTCAATTGGTAATGAGGTTCCCTCCCAGTGGGCACCTGACGGGATCTCAGAACTTACATTCCTTCAGGACATAGTCCATCGTGAAGATCCCACACGTCCGGTGACATGCGGAATGGATCAGGTGAATGCTGTCACCAACAACGGTTTCGCTGCCGCTCTCGATGTGCCGGGGTTCAATTATCGTGTCCATCTATATGAGGAGGCTTTCCCGAAACTGCCCCAGAACGTGCTTCTCGGATCTGAGACTACCTCAACCGTGTCGTCACGCGGCAAATATTATTTCCCGGTTGAGAAAGCTGCCGATGTTGTGCGCGATGGAAATCAGAGTTCAAGCTATGATGTGGAATACTGCTCATGGAGCAACCTCCCCGATGATGACTTCGCAGCAGAAGACGACCTTCCCTATGACATGGGCCAATTCGTATGGACCGGCTTCGATTATCTTGGTGAGCCGTCGCCATATGACACCGATGCTTGGCCGAGCCACAGCTCCTATTTCGGCATAATCGACCTCGCATCAATTCCTAAAGACCGTTATTATCTTTATCGCTCTAAGTGGAACAAAAATGACCATACCCTCCACATCCTTCCTCATTGGAACTGGGAAGGCCGGGAAGGCGAGGTGACCCCGGTGTTTGTCTATACCGACTCCCCCAAGGCTGAACTCTTTATCAATGGCAAGAGCCAGGGAATGCGTGAAAAGAAGACCGACGGCACCAACATGGAGCGTTATCGCTTAATGTGGAACGAAACCATCTATGAGCCGGGTGAGGTCAAGGTTGTCGCATATAATGCCGATGGGTCTGTAGCCGGGGAAAAGGCTATCCGCACTGCCGGAAAACCGGATCATCTTGTCCTTACGCCCAACCGAAAGGAAATGACAGCCGATGGCGAAGACCTTGTATATATCACCGTGCAGGTAGCTGACAAAGAGGGCAACATAGTTCCCACCGACGAGAGAGCGGTGAAATTCTCCACCAAAGGTGCCGGTAAGTTCCGGGCCACTGCCAATGGCGATCCGACAAGCCTACGCCTCTTCCACCTTCCCGAGATGGATCTCTTCTCCGGAGCCGCCACAGCTATCGTGCAGGCCTCTAACACTCCCGGCGCAGTGACATTCACGGCAACTGCCAAAGGTGTGAAACCCGCTACTATCACAATTCCGGTAAGATAAAATCAAAATTTATATTAACCACAAAATAAAATCAATAATCATGACAACTGAAGAAATGCAGAACAAAATTGAGAAAATCTTCGCTGAGCGCTTCGGCGGTGAGGGCAACATCTATGCTTCCGCAGGCCGCATCAACCTCATCGGCGAACACACCGACTATAATGGTGGTTTCGTGTTTCCCGGCGCAATCGACAAGGTGATCATGGCTGAGAT